>JAZBPO010000433.1:0-12519 GCA_036351675.1 Pseudomonadales bacterium | reverse complement strand
GGTATATCATCGCCCGCTTGATGAGAGTTGAAGTCGCAGTAGGGGCACTTGCGCACGCACCAGGGCACGTGAACGTAGAGCGACAGGGGCGGCAGGCTCACGGCAGTTCGAGATCGGCCAGCAGGCGTGCGAGGGCGCGTACGGCGCGGCCGCGATGGGAGACGGCCGCCTTCTCCTCGCGCGTGAGTTCGGCGGCCGTGCGGCCCGACGCCGGATCCAGGAACAGCGGATCGTAGCCGAAGCCGCCCGCGCCGCGCGGCGTCGCGAGGATCTCGCCAGCCCACTCGCCGGTGGCGATCAGCGGCAGCGGATCCTCCGCGCTGCGCAGCAGCACGAGCAGGCAGCAGAAGCGGGCGCGGCGGTCCGTCACGCCGGCCAGCCGTTCGAGCAGCAGGGCGTTGTTCGACGCGTCCGTGGCACCTTCACCGGAGAAGCGTGCGGAGTGCACGCCGGGCGCGCCGCCGAGCGCCGGGACGAGGAGCCCGGAGTCGTCCGCGAGGGCCGCACGCCCGGTTCGTCGCGCCACGTGGCGCGCCTTGGACAGGGCGTTCTCGACGAAGGTGGGATCGTCCTCCGGCCCCGGCCCCACGCCGAACTCGGACTGCGGGCGCAGCGTCCATCCGTGCTCGGCGAACAGCGGCGCGAGCTCTGCGAGTTTCCCGGCGTTGCCGCTCGCGAGGACGATCTCGCTCGCGTGGTCGGTCACTGGGCCCAGAGCTCCTTCTGGAACTCCATGGGCCAGGCGCGCCCGGTCTCCGTGTCCGTGACGGTGAGGCGGAAGCGCAGCGTCTCGCGGTCCGTGAAGCGCGTGGTGAGGATGTAGTAGACGGCGCCGGGCTCCTCGACGAGGAGGAAGTCGAGGGGCCGCATCTGCCCGAGCAGGTTCGCGACCGTACCGTCGAGTTCGAGCTTGACCGGCGTGGTGGTGCCGTCCGGTTGCGCGCGGCGGCCCGCGACGTTCACCAGCGCGATGTTCTCACCGCGCGTGAGGCCGTACTGCGCCGCCATCTCGGCCGAGATGCTGGTGGAATTGAAGACGTTGTAGTGCACCTGCAGGTCGCCGAACTGCATGAACTGCTCGGCCCTGAGGAGAGGGCAGAGGGCGAGAAGCAGGAAGAGGATCGAGGCCCTCGCTTTGACAGACATCAGGCGTGCTCCCGTCCGAGCCCGTAGATCGCGATGGTACCGAAGAGGTTCGGCAGCGCGCTTGCCAGCGGCGTGCTGCGGTAGTGCTCGTCCACGACCTCTCGGCGCGTGATGCTGATCGCGCGCGCTGCGCACAGCGCCTCGAAGTCCCGGAAGGTGCAGAGATGGATGTTCGGCGTGTCGTACCAGCGGTGCGGCAGCAGCGTGTTCACCGGCATGCGTCCGTGCGTGGCGAGCTGCGCGCGGATCCGCCAGTGGCCGAAGTTCGGGAAGGTCACGACGGCGCGCGGCGCGATGCGCAGCATCTCCTCCAGTACGCGGTCCGGGCGACGGATGGCCTGTAGCGTCTCGGTCATCACCACGGCGTCGAAGCCGCCGGATTCGAAGGCCGAGAGGTCCTCGTCGATGTCCTGCTCGATGACGTTGACGCCGCGCGCGATGCAGGTGGCGATGTTGTCCGGATCGATCTCGATGCCATAGCCGGTGACGTTCTTGTGTGCGGCCAGCCAGGCGAGCAGATCGCCGGTGCCGCAGCCGAGATCGAGGACGCGGGCCCCGGGCCGGACCATGTCGGCGATCAGCTGCAGGTCCGGCCGTCCGTCCAGCGAAGGCGCGGCGCTCACGGCTTCACCTCTGCCTCGAGCTCCGCCGCCACGCGCCCCATGTAGCCGCCGAAGATCTGCAGGTAGCGCGGTATCGGCAGCAGGAAGGCGTCGTGGCCCTGTGGCGCGTCGATGTCCGCATGGGAGGCATTGCGGCCGGCGCGCAGCAGGGCGTGGACGAGTTCCCGGGAGCGGGCCGAGGAGAAGCGCCAGTCCGTCGTGAAGGAGATCACCATGAAGTCGGCCCGGGCGACCTCGAGCGCCGCCACCAGGTCATCGCCGAACTCGCGCGCAGGATCGAAGTAGTCGAGGGCGCGGGTCATGAGCAGGTAGGTATTGGCGTCGAAGCTCTTCGAGAAGGAGCGGCCCTGGTACTGCAGATAGCTCTCGACCTGGAACTGTACGTCGCGGCCGAGGGCGAGATCGCCGCTGCGCACCTCCCGACCGAACTTCTCCCGGAGACCGTCGTCGGACTGGTAGGTCACGTGACCTACCATGCGCGCGAGGCGCAGACCTTCGACCGGCGCCGAGCCGGTCTCGAGGTAGCGACCGTCGGCCCAGGCAGGGTCGGAGAGGATCGCCTGCCGGGCGATCTCGTTGAAGGCGATGTTCTGCGCTGACAGGCGCGGCGTGCTCGCGATGGCGACCACGTGGCGGACGCGCTCGGGCAGGTCGATGGACCACTGGATCGCCTGCATGCCGCCGAGGCTGCCGCCGACGACGGCGGCCCAGCAGGCGATGCCGAGGTGATCCGCCAGCAGGGCCTGGCTGCGCACCCAGTCGCGCACGGTCACCACCGGGAAGTCGCTGCCGTACACCCGGTTCGTCTCCGGATTCAGCGACGCCGGCCCGGTGCTGCCGTGGCAGCCCCCGAGATTGTTGCAGGCGACGACGAAGAAGCGCCGCGTGTCGATGGGCTTGCCGGGACCGATGCAGGCCTCCCACCAGCCGGGCTTGCGGTCCTCGGCGTGATGGTAGCCCGCGGCGTGGTGGTGGCCGGACAGCGCATGACAGACGAGGACGGCGTTGCTGCCGTCCGCGTTCAGCTCGCCGTAGGTCTCGTAGACGAGCTCGTGGCGCGGCAGCACCTGGCCGCAGGCGAGTTCGAAGGGCTTCTCGAAGACCACGCGCGCCGGTTCGACGAGACCGACCGAGTCCGCTGGCAAGGAGTCCGCCATCTTCGTGTGCGCCCGGGCGCGAGCCTCAGCCCAGGGCCGCGCGCCCGATGCCGAGCTCGAAGGCGATGCCCGGCAGCAGGTACTCGCGGATCATGACGAGCACGAGGAACACCACCATGATGGAGAAATCGAGGCCGCCCACGGGCGGGATCAGACGCCGGAAGGGCGCGAGCAGGGGCTCCGTCAGCTGATGCAGCAGGTCGGCGCCCGGATGGCGGCTGCCCGGCGCTATCCAGCTGATCACGACGATGATGATCAGTGCCCAGAAATAGATGTTCAGCACCAGCGTCAGCAGGCGGAAGCTGGCGAGGACGGCCGCGGTCAGGGGCGATACGCCGGAGAACAGGATGAAGACGAGCGCGAACTGCAGGAGCAGGGTGAGCAGCAGCGACGCGACGTCGAGCCCGGCGATGGGGGGGATCACCTTGCGCGCCGGTTTCAGCACCGGGTCCGTGATGCGCACGATCGCCTGTGTGATCGGGTTGTAGAAGTCCGCGCGAACCGCCTGGAGGATGAAGCGGAGCAGGAACGCGAAGGTGGCGAGCGTGATCACCGCCTGCACGAGGAAGAGCCCCGCGCCGCTGATTGCCTGATTCATGTCGGATCCGTGTTCCTGATGGTCGAGAGTGTGCGCCTGCCCTGCCGCCGGGCGGCCTTCAGGCGTCCAGCTCGCGCGCCAGTTCCCTGGCGCGCAGTGCGGCCGCGCCCATGGCGCGAGCGACGAGCTCGCCGAACGCGCCGTCCTCGAAGGCTGCGACGGCCGCGGCCGTGGTGCCGCCCGGTGACGTGACCTGGCGGCGCAGTTCTGCCGGCGCGACGCCCGACTCGTTCGCCATGCGTGCCGCGCCGAGAGAAGTCTGCAAGACGAGAGCGCGCGCCGTCGACTCCTCGAGGCCGAGTTCGACGCCCGCGGCCACCATCTTCTCCATGAGCAGGAAGTAGTAGGCAGGGCCGCTGCCCGACACCGCGATCACGGCGTCGAGCAGCGCTTCCTCCTCCACCCACACCACCGTGCCGACGGCTTCCATGATCGCGCCCGCGAGGCGCCGGCCGGCGTCCGTGACGGACGCGGTGGCGTAGAGCCCCGTCGCGCCGGCTCCGACGAGCGCAGGCGTGTTGGGCATGCAGCGCACGATCGGCCGAGGGCCGAGCCACCGCTCCAGCATGGCGCACTCGATGCCGGCGGCGATCGACATGACCACCGAACCCGCCTCCTCGAGCGGGCCCGCGAGGGGGCTCACCACCTCGCGCATGACCTGCGGTTTCACGGCGAGCACCACGAGATCTGCGCCGGCGACGACGTCGGCGTTGTCCTCGGGCAGCAGCAGGGGCCCGAGCGCCGCAAGGCGCTCGCGGGCATCGTCGTTCGGTTCTCCGACGGCGATGTACTCCGCGGGGTGCCCCGCGTCGAGAAGGCCGCCGATGATCGAGCGGGCCATGTTGCCGCCGCCGACGAAGGCGAGACGGGGAGGAGGCTGGGTCATGGGGCGGCATCCTTCTCGGGAGGGCGGGCGCGACGCGGCCCGAACAGGGCCGAGCCGATGCGCACGTGGGTCGCGCCGGCGGCGATGGCGGCTTCCAGATCGGCGCTCATGCCCATGGAGAGCACGTCGAAGTCCTCCGCCTCGGCGCTCGGCAGTCCCGCGCGGATCTCGGCTGCGAGTGCGGCGAGCCGTTCGAAGGCGGCCTGCTGGGCGGCGCGCTCGGTGCGCGGCGCCGGGATGGCCATGAGTCCGCGGACCCGCAGGCCCGGCATGCCGCGGGCCGCGTCGACGAGACTGCGCGCACCGTCCGGGGTGACGCCGGCCTTGCTGGCCTCGGCGTCGAGGTTGACCTGGATGCAGATCTGCAGCGGTCCGCGATCCGCCATGCGCGCACCGGCCGCTCTCGCCTCCGCGAGGCGGCGGGCGATCTTCTCCCGGTCCACGGTCTGGACCCAGTCGAAGTGGTCGGCCAGCGCCCGGGCCTTGCGGGACTGCACGGCGCCGATGAAGTGCCACTCGAGATCCAGTGCTGCGAGTGCCTCCTGCTTGGCGAGCGCCTCCTGCAGGTAGTTCTCGCCGAACACGCGGGCGCCGGCCACGGCGGCCGCCCGCAGGGCGTCGGCGTCGAAGGTCTTGCCCACCGCCACCAGCGTGACACTGCCGGGCGACCTGCCCGCGGCGGCCTCCGCCGCCGCGATGCGGGCCCGCAGCGCCTCGAGACGCGTCGCGACGGCGCTGTCCGGGCTGGCGGCGTCCCTCCGGGACGTTCCTGGGTGGGTGGGCACGGGTCATCCGGGTGGCTGGTCGATTCGACGACGCGGAGTGTAGAGCAGTCGCCGGACGGGCGCGTGGGCGCTCCGGACGGCGTTGGTGGCACGTCTCGGCCAGCTCTATGATGATCGACGAACGCTCGCATGGCCGCGGGGCGCGCTCGGCCGGGCCCGCCGAATCGATCGAGAGAGACCCATGGACGTCACCGAACTGCTCGCCTTCAGCGCCAAGCAGGGCGCATCGGACCTGCACCTTTCCGCTGGCCTGCCGCCCATGATCCGCGTCGACGGCGACGTGCGTCGCATCAATCTGCCGCCCATGGAGCACCGGGAGGTGCAGGCGCTGATCTACGAGATCATGAACGACAAGCAGCGCAAGGACTACGAGGAGTTCCTCGAGACGGATTTCTCCTTCGAGGTCCCCGGCGTCGCCCGCTTCCGCGTCAACGCCTTCAACCAGAACCGCGGCGCCGGCGCCGTGTTCCGGACCATCCCCTCCAAGGTGCTGACCATGGAGGACCTGGGCATGGGCAAGGTCTTCGTCGACATCGCGGACAAGGCGCGGGGCATCGTGCTCGTGACCGGACCCACGGGCTCCGGCAAGTCGACGACGCTCGCGGCGATGATCGACTACATCAACAACAGCAAGTACGAACACATCCTCACGATCGAGGACCCGATCGAGTTCGTCCACGAGTCCAAGAAGTGCCTCGTCAACCAGCGCGAGGTGCACCGCGACACGCACGGCTTCAACGAGGCGCTGCGGTCTGCGCTCCGCGAGGACCCCGACATCATCCTGGTCGGTGAGATGCGCGATCTGGAGACGATCCGCCTCGCGCTCGAGGCCGCCGAGACGGGCCACATGGTGTTCGGGACGCTGCACACGCAGTCCGCCGCCAAGACCATCGACCGGGTCGTCGACGTCTTCCCGGCGCAGGAGAAGGCCATGGTCCGCTCCATGCTCTCCGAGTCGCTGCAGGCCGTCATCTCCCAGACGCTCCTGAAGAAGCAGGGTGGTGGGCGGATCGCGGCGCACGAGATCATGGTCTGCACCCCGGCGATCCGGAACCTGATCCGCGAGGACAAGGTCGCGCAGATGTATTCGGCCATTCAGACTGGCGCCGCCCAGGGCATGCAGACCCTCGATCAGTGCCTGTCCAATCTCCTCGAGAAGCGCCTCATCACACGCGATCAGGCTCGGGCGAAGGCGAAGATGCCCGAGAACTTCTGATCGGGCGGTCACCCAGGGCATCGGCGAAAGGAAGGTTCGCGCGTGGATTTCGACAAGCTCCTGAAGTTCATGGTCGAGAAGGGGGCCTCGGACCTCTTCATCACCGCAGGCGTGCCGCCCTCTGCGAAGCTCAACGGTCGCATGACGCCGCTCACGCGCAACCCGCTCGGGCCCGAGCAGGCGAAGGAGATCGTCTTCGGCGTCATGAACGCCGAGCAGCAGCAGGAGTTCCGCGAGGAGCTCGAACTCAACTTCGCCATCGCCTCGCGCGTCGGGCGCTTCCGGGTCTCCGCGTTCCAGCAGCGCAACATGTGCGGCATGGTGCTGCGCCGCATCGAGACCAACATCCCCACCCTCGAGGATCTGAGCCTGCCGGAGATCCTTCGCGATCTCGCCATGACCAAGCGCGGCCTGATCATCTTCGTGGGCGCCACGGGAACCGGCAAATCGACGTCGCTCGCGGCCATGGTCGATCACCGCAACCGCAATTCGAAGGGCCACATCATCACGATCGAGGACCCGATCGAGTTCATCCATCAGCACAAGGGCTGCATCGTCACCCAGCGCGAGGTGGGCGTGGACACGGAGTCCTTCGACGTCGCGCTCAAGAACACGCTGCGCCAGGCGCCCGACGTCATTCTCCTCGGTGAGGTGCGTTCGCGGGAGACCATGGACTACGCCCTGCAGTTCGCCGAGACCGGTCACCTCGCGCTCTGCACGCTCCACGCGAACAATGCGAACCAGGCCCTCGACCGGATCATCCACTTCTTCGGAGCCGACCGGCACGAACAGACCTGGATGGACCTGTCGCTGAACCTGAAGGCCATCGTCGCGCAGCAGCTCGTCCCGACGAAGGACGGCTCCGGCCGTCGTGCGGCGATCGAGATCATGATCAACACGCCCCTCGTCGCCGACACGATCCGCAAGGGCGACGTGCATCTGCTCAAGGAGATGATGGCCAACTCGCCGCAGGCGGGCATGCAGACCTTCGACCAGTCCCTCTATCGGCTCTACGCTGCCGGCGAGATCGACTACGAAGTGGCCATCGCCTCGGCGGACTCGCCGAACGACCTGCGCCTGATGATCAAGATGGGCGTGGATCAGGACGTGAACGCGCTCGACGACATCTCGGACAAGCTGTCGCTCGAGGAGACCTACGAGGACAACGGGAACATCATGATGCGGTGACGCTCGGCGTAGCCGAGCGTTGCTCTGACCTTGACGTTGACCTTGAAGGGGCCGCTTTGCGGCCCCTTCGCGCTTGATCTTGCTTCGTTCCGGTAGGTGGGAGGCCGGGTTCGCTGCCGCCGCTTCGAACAGGGGAGGGACGGGTCTCAGGGTCGGAGTCGATTTCCGCCTGCGGAAATCGACTCCGACCCGACTGGTATCACCGCCTGCGGAAATCGACTCCGGCCCGACCGGCAACACCGCTTGCGGAGATTTACTCCGACCCGACCGTTGGCACCGGCCTCCTCGCTCACCCCCTACGCCGTCTGTTCCGCGAGCCAGTCTTCCAGAATCACCGCAGCGGCGATCGCGTGCAGGCTGTCCGGATCGTCCCCCGCCTCCGTGCGCGCATAGGCCTCCCGCGTCGTCAGCCGCTCGTCCTGGAACTCGACGGTGCAGTCGAAGCGGCCGGCGATGCGCCGGCCGAACTTGCGGGCCCGGGGGGCGAGTTCCCCCTCGCTGCCGTCGAGATCCATGGGCAGGCCCACGACGACCACGTCCGGGCGCCATTCGGCGAGCATGGCGCCGAGGGCGTCCCAGTCCGGTACCCCGTCGCGGGCGCGCAGGTGGGTCAGGGGGGTCGCGGTGCGTGTCGCGGTCTGCCCGGTGGCGACGCCGATGTGCGCGAGGCCCCAGTCGAAGGCGAGGGCCGTGCGCATGAGGCGCGCCTTCGCCATCAGGCGTGGCCGGCGGCGCCGCTGATGAGGTTGAAGTCGATACCTAGGGCCTCGGCGGCGCGATGCACGCGGTCCTCGAGCGGCACGGAGAACAGGATCTCCTCCGCGGCGGGACAGGTGAGCCAGGCGTTGTCGGCCATCTCGCTCTCGAGCTGGCCACCGCCCCAGCCGGCATAGCCGACGCAGACCAGGAAGCGCTCCGGGCCGCTGCCATCGGCGATGGCGGCCAGCATGTCCCGGGATGTCGACAGCGCGATCCCGGCGTCCAGGCGCAGCGTCTCGTCGAGCACCAGATCGTCGCTGTGCAGCACGAAGCCGCGGTCGCGCTGCACGGGGCCGCCCTCGAGTACCTGAACGCCGCGATGGGCCGCCCCGTCGATGTCGAGCTGATCGAAGAGATCCCCGAGCACCACGTCGTCGACGGCCCGGTTCACGACCAGACCCATGGCGCCGTCCTCGTTGTGCTCGCAGAGGTAGGTGATCGTCTGGCCGAAGTAGCTGCCGGCCAGTGCGGGCATGGCGAGGAGGAACTGGTGTTTCCAGCTCGATTCCATGGGCCCATCATGGGGCCCGGACCGGGCCCGGACAAGCGTGCCTCTGGCGGCTCAGCCGGAGCCGAAGCCGCGCCTGCGGAACTGCCAGGTGCGCACGATCTGCAGCACGTCGGCCTCGGCGCGGAGGTCGTCGGGGAAGGGCAGGAACGGCGCGGCGAGGCGGACGATCTTCAGCGCCGATTCGTCGAGCAGGCCCGAGCCGCTCGATTCCAGGATGCGGACGTCGACGAGCCGTCCGTTGGCCTCGATCTCCACCAGCACGCGCAGGTCGCCTTCGAGGCCGTTCTGGCGAGCCTCGATCGGGTAGTTCAGGTTGCCGATGCGTTCCACCTCGCGCCGCCAGGACTCGAGGTAGGCGGCCTCGACCGCCGAGCGGGCCGACACGCTCGTCAGCCGCCTGATGCGGCGGCCGCGCGCGTCGAGCTGGATCTCGCTGGAGCGCCGTGCGTCGAGGCTCGCGAGATCGCGGGCCTGGGCGAGCAGCGACGCCGTGTCCAGCACCTGCTCGGACGGTGCCGGCAGCGGCGCGCGGGTCTCGACCGCATCGGCGCTGTCCGCCTCGGAATCGAGGCGCGGGTCCTGCGGTCGTTCCGGCGCGCCGCTCTCCGGCCGTGGTTGCAGCGCGTCCGTTATGCGCGGATCCGCGAGCGGCGCTTCCCGGTCCGTGGTCAGCTCGCGGGCCTCGTCGAGGCTGCCGCTGCCCTGCTGGTCGGCCTGAGCGAGGAAGTCGGCTTCCTCCGGGGCCTGTTCGCTCGCGAACTGAGCGAGCGTCACCTCGAGGCTGAGCATGGGAGGGGGTGGGTCGGGCAGGGCGAAGCCGATCCCGAGGATCACCGCCGCGTGCAACGCCACCGCGAGGAATGCCGCGAAGGAGAAGCGCTCGCCGACCGACACCTCCGGCTCCGGTTTCTCGATGGCGAAGGCGACCGCGGAAGCGGGCACGCGCGCGGTGACGCGCGAGTCCGGTCCGGTCGCAGGCGATGCGCTCATGCTTCGCGCCGAGCCTCGAGCAGGGTCGCCACGTGGTCGAGGAAGTCGCCGGCGATGTCCAGTCCGCACTGCGCGTCGAGCTCGCGGATGCAGGTGGGGCAGGTGACGTTCACTTCCGTGAGGTAGTCGCCGATCACGTCCAGTCCGACGAAGGCGAGGCCCCTGCGGCGCAGCTCCGGCCCCAGCGCCTCGGCGATCTCCCGGTCCCGGGGAGAGAGGGGGCGCGCCTCGCCACGGCCCCCGGCGGCGAGGTTGCCGCGGCTCTCGCCGGCCGCCGGAATGCGGGCGAGGGCGAACGGTACGGGCACGCCGTCGACCACCAGTATCCGCTTGTCGCCTTCCGTGATCTCAGGGATGAAGCGTTGCGCCATGATCTGCCGCGTGCCGTGCTCGGTCAGGGTCTCGATGATGACCGAGAGGTTCGCGTCGCCCGGCGTCACGCGGAAGATCGAGGCGCCACCCATGCCGTCGAGCGGTTTCATGATCACGTCGCGGTGCTCGGCGGCGAAGGCGCGCAATTCGTCAGCGCGCCGTGTGACGATCAGCGGCGGCCCGAACTCCGGAAAGGCCGTGGCGAAGAACTTCTCGTTGCAGTCGCGCAGCGATTGCGGACGGTTGAGCACGAGGGCGCCGGCGGTTTCGGCGCGTTCGAGCAGGTACGTGGAGTACACGTACTCCATGTCGAAGGGTGGATCCTTGCGCATCAACACCACGTCGAAGTCCGCGAGTGCGCGATGAGCGGAATCGCCGAGGGTCCAGAAGGGCTGGCGTCCGAGATCGATCTCCACGGGCCTCGCGCGCGCGAGCACGGCGGCCTCACGCAGCATGATGTCGCCCTGCTCGATGGCGAAGCAGCGCCAGCCACGGCGCTGCGCCGCCTCGATCATCGCCAGCGTGGAATCCTTCTTCGGATTCAGGGAAGGGACGGGATCCATCACGATGGCGACGTCGGGCATGGGGAGCGTTCTCGCGGTCGGCTGTCGGCCGCGAGCCTAAACGGCGGCGCGCCGACGCGGCAACCGAGTCGGCCGCCGAGCCGGACGGCTGGCGCAGGGGCGCTGGCGGCGCCACGGAAGCGGCCATTCGTCGCTGTAAAAGTCCTTCCGTGACGCTCACTTATGGCATGAGTCTAGGCCGTGTGTTAAAAGTCGCGGGTTTCGGTGGCGCGGCGTGCGCGCACCCCCGCTGGATGATGACGAGCGGCCTGCGGGCTCAGGACGAGGCGGTGACGGGATGTCAGACGAGTCGAACGGCGTGAAGGTCATGGTGGTCGACGACTCCAAGACCATCAGACGCACGGCGGAAACGCTGCTCAAGAAGGAAGGCTTCGAGGTCGTCACGGCCACGGACGGGTTCGACGCGCTCGCGAAGATCGCCGACACCAAGCCCGCCATCATCTTCGTGGACATCATGATGCCGCGCCTCGACGGCTACCAGACCTGCGCGCTCATCAAGAACAACAACGAGTTCAAGTCGACGCCGGTGGTCATGCTGTCTTCCAAGGACGGTCTCTTCGACAAGGCCAAGGGGCGCATCGTCGGTTCCGATCAGTACCTGACGAAGCCCTTCAGCCGCGACGAGTTGCTGGGCGCGATCCGGAAGTTCGTGCCCGAATGAGAACGACGCTGCGGCGGCCCGCGACGCGGCGCGCGCCGGAAGACAGGCGCACCGGCTTGGCTGGTTCGCCGGCAAAGGGACCTGAGAGAGCGACCCACGCGACATGGCAAAGATCCTGATCGTCGACGACTCGCCCACCGAGATCCACCAGCTCGCCGACATCCTCGCGAGACGTGGGCACGAGGTGATCAGCGCCGAGACGGGCAAGGAGGGCATCAAGCTCGCCGACATCGAGCAGCCGGACCTGGTGCTCATGGACGTGGTGATGCCCGAGATGAACGGCTTCCAGGCGACGCGCCAGATCACGCGGGGCGAGCGCACCCGGCACATTCCCGTCGTCATCGTCTCCGCAAAGGATCAGGCGACGGATCGGGTCTGGGGCGAGCGTCAGGGCGCGAGCGGCTATCTGACGAAGCCGGTGAAGGAGGCGGATCTCGTGGCTGCCATCGACGAAGCCCTCGGAGGTTGATCCGTGGCAGACGCTGCCGCCGCCTTCTCCATGCTGCTGACGCTGGCTCGCGGTGCCACGGCGGCGGCGCTGCCGCTGCCCGCGCAGGAGCAGCAGTCTCAGGTCTGGCGCGGCCTCGCCTTCAACGTCGCCAGCACGCGTCTGCTTTCGGCGATCGGCGAGGTGGAGGAGGTCATCGAGGTGCCGGCGCTCACGCGCGTGCCCGGCACGACCGCCTGGCTCCTCGGCATCGCGAACGTGCGCGGGCGCATCCTCCCCGTCGTGGACCTGTGCGCCTATCTCGGCTTCGAGAAGGCCGCACCGGAAGACGACTGGCGCGTACTGGTGGTCGAGAGCGGTGATCTGCTGGTCGGCCTCCTCGTGGAACAGGCCCTGGGCATGATGCAGTTCGAGCGCAGCGATGCGGACGCGGAACAGGATGTCGCCCTGGGCAATGCCCTCGACCCCTATCTGCGCGCGGGCTATCGCCAGGGCGGACGACACTGGCGGGTGATGGACCTCGGAGCGCTGGTGCAGGAACCGGCGTTCTTCCAGGTGGGTGTCTGAGTCGGGCGGTGCCCGGACGGACGCGGTG
>JAZBPO010000432.1:0-2962 GCA_036351675.1 Pseudomonadales bacterium | reverse complement strand
TCGCTCTCGAAGGATCGTCGGCCCGAAGGATCTGCTCGCCGCCGAACGCCCCCGGCGCGGCGCGAGCCGCCGCCTGTCCGAGGTGCTGGCCCGCGCTCGCCGTCTCGAGACAGTGCAGCAGCGCATCCGCGCTCTGCTCCCGCCCGCGCTGGCACGCAGCTGTCACGTCGTTGGTCATTCCGACACCGAACTCAGATTGCTCGTGGAGCATCAGGCACTTGCAACGCAGCTCCGCTTCCGTCGCGCGGAGCTGCTCGAAGCGGCGGGAGGCCCGTCGGGGGCCCCGCGGGCCGCGGAACTCAGCATCGTGGTGCGGCCTCCACCGCCCGGCCCGTCGCGATCGGCGCCCCGCCCCGGCCAGCGTGTCCCGGCGGCGGCAGCCGCGGAACTCGAGACCCTGGCGGACGCAGAGAGCGATCCGGCGCTCCGCGCCGTCCTGCTGCGTCTCGCACGCCGCTCGAACCATGATCGATGAATCGGCCATGACCATCGTTTCTGAAGTGGTTCAGTCGACGAGCACGGCGCGTTCCACGCGCCGGGCCTCGGCGGCGCGGTCGGCTCCGACCCGGTCGAAGGTGACCATCTCGAAGGCGTCGGGCTCGGCGAGCAACCGCGAGAGGAGCGCGTTGTTGGCCGCGTGGCCCGACTTGTACCCCTCGAAGGCGCCGATCAGCGGTGCGCCCAGCAGATAGAGATCGCCGAGCGCGTCGAGGAGCTTGTGCCGGGCGAACTCGTCGTCGTAGCGCAGGCCGCCGTCGTTGAGGATGCGCTCGTCGCCCACGGCGATCACGTTGTCGAGGTTGCAGCCACGCGCCAGACCACGTGCGCGCAGCTGCTCGAAGTCCTTGAGGAATCCGAAGGTCCGCGCTCTCGCGAGCTCCTTGGAGAAGGCGCTCCGGGCGAGATCGAGGCTGGCGCGATGCGTATGACGCGCCATGACGGGGTGCTCGTAGCGCAGCTCGTAGCTCAGACGTAAGCCGTCGTGAGGGGCGATGCTCACTCGGGCATCGCCGTCGGTCCACTCGATGCGGCGGAGGACGCGCAGGAACCGCCGAGGCGCGTCCTGTTCCGCGATGCCCGCCGACTCGATCAGGAAGACGAAGGGCGCCGCGCTACCATCCATGATCGGCACCTCGGCAGCGCTCACGTCGACATAGACGTTGTCGATGCCGAGGCCGGCGAAGGCCGCCAGCAGATGCTCCACCGTCGAGATGCGCGCGGCACCGGCGACGAGCGTGGTCGCGAGATCGGTCGCCCC
Source organism: Pseudomonadales bacterium (assembly GCA_036351675.1). GTDB lineage: Bacteria > Pseudomonadota > Gammaproteobacteria > Pseudomonadales > Azotimanducaceae > JAZBPO01. The sequence goes on along the minus strand of JAZBPO010000432.1, from coordinate 1,704 downwards.
GACGTGAGACGCGCGCGCGGGGATGGGCGGTGCATCGGGCAGATCCGAGCGGAGGAAGACGACCCCCGTGTCCACCGGCGCAGGACGGAGGGTGAGATGGATCTTCTCCCCCGTGTGGAGCCCGACGCCGGTGGCCCGGATGACGTTCTTGAGCGTCCGCTGTCTGGTCATCCATTGTCCCTTGCGAGCCCGCAGCGCCGTCAGGGGCGCCCGAGGTGAGTCGTCACTCACCCCAAAGTCGCGGGATCGTAGCAGAAGGTCCCGGGGCTGCCACGATTTCCCGAGACCGGCGTCGACAGGACACCGACCGGCGGTGAGCCGGTGCGCTGCGGGCGCGGCCTCAAGGGCGCTGCAGGTGATCCCTCGGAGTCGCCCCCCTTCAGTCGGCCTGGCGTCGCAGGAACGCGGGGATGTCCAGGTAGTTCATGTCCGGGTCCGCCGCGGGCGCCGCGGTCGACGGCTGGGACCGCGCCGCCGGGGCCGTCGCCCTGCGCCGCATGACCGTGGGCCGGTCGTAGTCGACGCCTCCCTCGGCCGTCGTCGGCTGCGGCTCGTTGTTCACCACGACCTTCGGCGCGAGCGGCGCACCGAGGCCCGTCGCCACGACCGTGACCCTGATCTCCTCCGCCATCTCCGGATCGATGACCGTACCCACGACCACGGTGGCCGAATCGGAAGCGAAGCTCTCGATGGTCTCGCCCACCTCGGCGAACTCGCCGATCCCGAGGTTCGGGCCCGCCGTGACGTTCACGAGGATGCCTCGCGCCCCGTGCAGGTCGATGTCCTCGAGGAGCGGGCTGCGGATCGCCGCCTCGGCCGCCTCGCGCGCCCGGTCGTCGCCCCGGGCACTGCCCGTCCCCATCATCGCCATGCCCATCTCGGACATGACCGTGCGCACGTCCGCGAAGTCGACGTTGATCATGCCCGGGCGGATGATCAGGTCCGCGATTCCCTGCACGGCACCGAGCAACACGTCGTTCGCGGCGCCGAAGGCGTCGAGCATGGAGGTCTGCTGACCCAGTACGGAGAGCAGTTTCTCGTTGGGAATCGTGATCAACGAGTCCACGTGCTGCTGGAGTTCGAGGATGCCCTTCTCCGCCGCGGGCATGCGCTTCTCGAAGCGGAAGGGTTTGGTGACCACCGCGACCGTGAGGATCTCCAGTTCGCGGGCGACCTCCGCGACCACCGGCGCGCCGCCGGTGCCGGTTCCGCCCCCCATGCCGGCGGTGATGAACACCATGTCGGCGCCCTCGAGGACCTCGGCGATGCGATCGCGATCCTCGAGGGCGGCCTGACGGCCGATCTCGGGATTCGCACCCGCGCCGAGCCCCTTCGTGATGCCGCTGCCGAGCTGCAACGCGGTACGCGCTTCGAGCCCCTTGAGCGCCTGCGCATCGGTGTTGGCTGCGATGAACTCGACGCCGTCGACGCCGCGCTCGATCATGTGCTGAACGGCGTTACCGCCGCCTCCGCCCACGCCCACTACCTTGATCACCGCGTTCTGCGGTGCGTTGTCCACCAGTTCGAACATTTCGGTCGTCCTCCACAGACGTTGTTCGGTGCAGGGCACCGCTGTTCCGAGATCCGTCGATCTCAGAAGATCTCGCGCCACCAGCCCTTGAGCCGGGCGACGAGTCCTTCATCCGCGGCCGGTGCAGGCGGACGCATGCTGCGCCCCGACTCCTGGTACCGGCCGTACTGCAG
>JAZBPO010000431.1:0-3921 GCA_036351675.1 Pseudomonadales bacterium | reverse complement strand
ATCGACATGGCCCGGGCACGGCGCTCCGGTTCAAAGTAGTCGCTGATCAGCGAGTAGGCCGGCGGACTGCAGCCCGCCTCGCCGATACCCACGCACAGGCGGGCGATCAGAAGGTGCGTGAAGGACTTCGCAAAACCGGTGAACGCCGTCGCCGCACTCCACACCACGACGGAGAAGGCGATGATGTTCACGCGGCTGCGCTGATCGGCGAGGCGGGCGATCGGGATACCCAGGGTCGAATAGAACAGGGCGAAGGCCAGTCCGCCCAGCAGGCCCATCTGCGTGTCCGAGAACGCGAACTCCTGCTTGATCGGTTCGAGCAGCGTGTTGAAGATCTGGCGGTCCAGGAAGTTGAACACGTAGACCGTGAACAGCAGCCAGATCACGTAGCGCTTGTAGCCTTCACTGGCGGTAAAGGCCGCCGGTGCCGCGGCACCGGCGACAGCGGCGGAGGCTTGCCCCATAGCCGCACCGGCGGCCTTTGCTCCCACGCGTTCCACGGTGGTCATGGCGGCGTTTTCGTCAGCCATCGGCTCTCCCGACTTTGTGATTGTTATGCCAAGTAGAGGGCGCAGCATACACGGCGCGGTCCCTGCGCCCAATGCAGCCGGCGGGTCTTTGCGGGGGGGCCTGCGTGGCGACGCATCGCGCCGCCGGTTCGGGAGTCGCGCGGGGGCCGGACCGCCTGCCGCGCCCGCGGGCAGCCCGGTCTACGGAGCCACCGGCGGCAGTTCCGGAAACAGGGGCGGCGGTCGTCGATGCTGCGTAGCCTGCTCGTAGGCGTAGGCGATCGTGAACAGCAGGCCCTCGGCGTAAGGCCGCCCGAGAATCTGCAGTCCTGCGGGCAGGACGTTGTAGCTGTAGCCCATCGGGACCGTCGCCGCGGGCAGGCCCGTCGCCGGCGCCACGAGCTGGCTGTTGTCGCCAAGGTACTCTTCATCGGCGCGGTCCAGGTGTGCCGGCGGATTCGTCCAGCTCGGGTAGACCACGACGTCCACGGCGGCTGCGTCCATCGACGCCACAACGTCATCGAGGAAGGCGCGTCGGCCCGCGTGGTCGGGAAACTCCTCGCAGGGTGGATCGAGATCGCGGGGATGGCGGTCCGCCGGCTGCGCGCCGAAGAAGTCGAAGCCGTCTTCGATGTACGGCGAATAGTCTCCCGTTTCGCGCACCTCCATCACGTCGCGCAGCGGCGCATCCGGCCCGAGGGACCGCAGGTACTGGCGCATGTCGTAGCGGAAGCGCGGGCAGAAGTAGTCGGCCTCGAGGTGCTCAGCGAAATTGGCGACGTCGAAGGGGTCCACGAGCTCGGCCCCGGCCTTTACGAGGTCGCGCAGGGCCTGCTCGAAGAGCGCCGTCACCTGCGGGTCCGGGTCGTCCGTCGCGACGAGCGCGCGCAGCACGCCGATACGCCGGCCACGCAATCCATCGCGGTCGAGGAAGGCCGTGTAGTCGTCCTCGCGACGATCGCGGCCGAGTGCCGTGAAGGGATCCCGCAGGTCGAAGCCCGCCACGACGTTGAAGACCCTTGCACCGTCCGTCACCGTGCGCGTCATGGGGCCCGCGATGTCGCGATCGAAGGCCAGGGGAATGACGCCGTCGCGGCTGGTCAGGCCGATCGTCGAGCGGATCCCGAACAGGGCGAGATGGGAGGACGGGCCGCGGATGGAGTTACCCGTATCGGTGCCCATGCCGACGACACCGAAGCTCGCCGCCGTGGCCGAGGCCGTGCCGCCACTGGAGCCGGCGGGGACGCGGTCAAGGGCATAGGCATTCGCCGTCGTGCCGTAGGAGGAACTCACGGTCATGCGCGGACTGAAGGCCCACTCGGCCATGTTGGTCTTGGCAACGATGATCGCGTCGGCCTCGCGCAGGCGCCGGACCATGAAGGCATCATCCGGCGGCACACTGTCCTTGAGGGCAAGGGAGCCACCGCTGGTGGGCATATCCGCCGTATCGAAATTGTCCTTGAGCAGCACGGGCACGCAGTAGAGCTCACCGAGTGCTGCGCCGGCGGCGCGCCGCGCATCGATTGCCCGGGCGCGGTCGCGAGCATTCGGGTTCGTGAAGATCACGGCATTGAGCCCCGTGGACTGGTCGTAGGCTTCGATGCGGCGCAGGTAGCCATCGACGATGCTCTCACAGGTCATGTCGCCGCGCTCGAGCGCCGCGTGCACATCGTCGATCGTGGCTTCAACGAAGGAGAAGGGCCGCGGCCCGTCACCGCCTGCGCACCCGACAAGCATGCCAAGAAGCAGCGGGACGCCGTAACGCCCTGCCCGGCCGGCCAGACTGTTCATTTGTCGTGCTCCTCCATCGGCGCAACCGGGTGCGCCTCTCGCCCTTTGACCCGATCCACGGGCTGCATTACCGTCCCGGGGCCCGGTGCGCAACGACACCGGCAATGATCCATTGGCATCCACACCTCAGCGGAGTACACACATGCTGGACCTCAAGGGCAAGACCGCCGTTATTTCGGGCGGCGCGGACGGCATCGGCTTCAGTCTCGCCAGGGCGCTGAGCGCGCAGGGCATGAATATCGTCCTCGCCGACATCGAGGCGAAGCAGCTCGAGACCGCGCGCCGTACGCTGGACGGCGAGAGCATACCGGTCCTGGCGGTGGAGATGGACGTGGCCCTGCACGAGGACTGGGAGCGGACCGCCGAAGCGGCGCAGGAGCGCTTCGGCGCCGTGCACATGCTGATCAACAACGCCGGCGTCGGCGGCGGCATCGGCGCGATCGAGACCCTCGACGATCCCGGCTGGCGCTGGACCATCGACGTCAACCTGATGGGCGTGGTCTACGGCGCCCACGTCTTCGTCCCGCATATGAAGTCCCACGGCGAGCCTTCGTGGCTGATCAACGTGGCCTCCATGGCCGGCATGGCCGGCGCGCCCCTGGCCGGCGCCTACACCGCCACCAAGGCCGCCGTCGTGGCCCTGACCGAGGCCTGGGCCCTGGAGCTGGCCAGGAGCAATATCTCCGTGTCCGTGCTCGCACCGGCTTTCGTGAAGACGCGCATCCATCAGTCCTACCGCAACCGGCAGCCCCGCTACGCGGCAACGATCGAGCCGACACCGGACGTCATCCGGGTTGCCAAGGGCACCTCGGCCGCCGTGGAGGGCGGCATCGATCCGGACCTGCTCAGCGCCCGCGTCCTCGAGTCCCTCGAAGCGGGCGATCTGTACATTTTCACCCACCCCAACTACCGCCCGATCGCGGACCAGCGCGCGGCCATCGTCGCCGGCGGCTTTGACAGCGCCGGCGCCAGTCCACTGCTCCAGGAGGTAGCCCGCCAGCCGATCAACTTCGGCTTCAGCGATGGCTGAGGCACGGCACCGGGCATCGATGGCGCGGCTGGCGCAGCAGACGCGCGTACTCCTCGTGCCTCCCCTTCTTCTCTGGCTCGCGGCTGCCTGCGATGCCCCGGGCGCACAGCCGCCCTACGCCGAAGTCGATCACGAAGACCTCACCGAGTCATCGGGCATCGCGACCAGTCCGGCCCGACCCGGCATCTGGTTCACGCACAACGACTCCGGTGGCCGGGCGGAGCTGTTTGCCTTCACGCTCGACGGCGAAGTGACCGACATTCACCCGGTGCCCGATGCAAAGGCCAGGGACTGGGAGGACATGGCTGCCGGGCCCTGTCCGGGCACGCGGGCGCCCTGTCTCTACATCGGCGACATCGGCGATAACACGCGCAAGCGAAAGAACATTCGCGTCTACGCCACCGCGGTACCGCAGGCCGGCGAACCGGCGCGGGTCGTGGCCGAATGGGAGCTCGATTACCCGGGCAAGAAGCGCAATGCGGAGACCCTTCTCGTCGATCCGACCAGCGGGGCGGTATACATCGTCACCAAGGACGACGACGGCGAGGCGGAGGTGTACCGCCTGCCCGGGCAAACCGGCAAGGGTGACCT
>JAZBPO010000430.1:0-2944 GCA_036351675.1 Pseudomonadales bacterium | reverse complement strand
GACGTCGGCGGCCGCGACGTTCGTCAGCGCCTCGCCGACGGCCATGCGCGCCGCTGCGGCGGCGTCCACGAGTGCGAGCGGCGTACGCTCGCCCATGGCCATCGCCTCGCCGGCGCGCGTGCCGAAGGCGGCCGCCGTCACCGCGACGTCGGCGACGGGCACCTGCCAGGGCCCCACCATCTGATCTCGTGCGACCAGTCCCGTGATGGTGCGGTCGCCGATGGTGATCAGGAACGCCTTGCTGCCGACGGCGGGAAAGCGCAGTACACGATCGAGCGCCGTCGCGAGCTCGACGCCTTCGAGCGCGAGCGGTGCCGGCCGGCGCACACGCGTCTCGTAGCTGCGCTCCATGCGCGGCGGCTTGCCGAACAGCACGGACAGCGGCAGATCGACGGGATCGGCATCGAAGATCGCGTCGTGGAGCGCGAGATGCGGCTCGGCGGTTGCCAGCCCGACCACCGCATGGGGGCAACGCTCACGACGGCAGAGCGCCTCGAAGGTCTCCAGGCGCTCGGGATGGATCGCCAGCACGTAGCGCTCCTGCGCCTCGTTGCACCAGATCTCGAGGGGCGAGAGGCCAGGGTCGGCACTCGGCACCGCGCGCAGGTCGAAGCGTCCACCCACGCCGCCGTCCTTCACGAGCTCCGGCAGGGCGTTCGACAGACCACCGGCACCGACGTCGTGGATCAGCTCGATCGGGTTCTCCGCGCCGAGCGCCCAGCAGGCGTCGATCACTTCCTGGCAGCGTCGCTGCATCTCCGGGTTGCCGCGCTGCACGGAAGCGAAGTCCAGCTCCGCGTCCGAGGCTCCCGTGGCCATGGACGAAGCGGCGCCGCCGCCGAGGCCGATGAGCATGGCCGGCCCGCCGAGCACCACGAGATGGGAGCCGGTGGAAACGGGCACCGCTTCGACGTGCTCCGAGCGCACGTTGCCGAGCCCTCCGGCGATCATGATCGGCTTGTGATAGCCGCGATGCTCCGGACCGTCGCCGAGATCCACGGTCTGCTCGAAGGTGCGGAAGTAGCCGGCGAGAGCCGGACGCCCGAACTCGTTGTTGAAGCTCGCGGCGCCGATGGGGCCCTCGAGCATGATCTGCAGCGGCGAGGCGATGCGCGCCGGCCGGCCGTAGTCCGTCTCCCAGGGCTGGGGATCGCCGGGGATCGCGAGATGCGAGGTGGTGAAGCCGACGAGCCCCGCCTTCGGCTTCGAACCACGCCCCACGGCGCCCTCGTCGCGGATCTCGCCGCCGGAGCCCGTGGCGGCGCCCGGAAAGGGTGCGATGGCCGTCGGGTGGTTGTGCGTCTCGACCTTCATGAGCAGGTGCACGGGCTCGTCGGCGAAGCCGTAGCGGTGCGTGTGCGGGTCGGGGAAGAAGCGCGGCGCGACCGGACCCTCGACCACCGCGGCGTTGTCGGCGTAGGCCGACAGCACGCCCCTGCCGTTCACGGCCTCGTGCGTGTGCCGGATCATCGCGAACAGCGAGCGGTCCTGACGCACACTGTCCACGGTCCAGTCGGCGTTGAAGATCTTGTGGCGGCAGTGCTCGGAGTTCGCCTGCGCGAACATCATGAGTTCGACGTCCGAGGGGTCGCGCCCGAGCGCTTCGAAGGCCCGGTGCAGATAGTCGATCTCGTCCTCGGAGAGCGCGAGGCCGAGGGCACCGTTCGCGCGCACGAGCGCGGCGCGACCATCCGCCAGAACGGCTACGCGCTCGAAGTCCACGGGCGTGCGCCGGGCGAAGAGCAGGGCCGGATCGACGTCGGCCGGCAGCAGCGCCTCGGTCATGCGGTCGTGAAGCAGATCGCCGATCGGCGCGAGCGACTGGCCCGGCGCGCCCCACCAGCGCACTCCGCGCTCCACGCGCAGCACCGCGTCGAGGCCACAGCCGCGCAGGATGTCCGTGGCCTTGCTGGACCAGGGCGAGATCGTGCCCGGGCGCGGCGCCGTGATCGCGAGGACGTCGCCCTCGATCTCGAACCGCGCGTCCTCCCCATAGTGGAGCAGCTCGTCGAGCAGCACCCGTTCGGCTTCGCCGAGCGCACGGTCGAGATGCACGAAATGGACGAAGCTGGCGCGCAGCCGGGCGTCCACGCCGCGCGCCCGCGCTGCCGCGGCGAGGCCTTCGAGGCGGAAGGCGGACAGCGCGCGGCCGCCCTCGTGGATGATCACGCTGGTCACGGCGCCTGCTGCTCCTGCTCGGTACCGGGGGTCCCCGGCGCGGCCGGAGTCGTCCGCCGCGCCCGGAAGAAGTCCGTCATGAGCGCCGCCGCTTCCGCGGCGGCCACACCGGCCGTCACCTCGACGCGGTGATTCAGACCGGGCGTCTCGAGGGCTGCGAGGGCACTGCGCACGGCGCCGGCCCGGGGTTCCTCCGCGCCGTAGACGAGGCGCGCGATCCGCGCGTGCACGAGCGCGCCCGCACACATGGTGCAGGGCTCGATGGTGACGTAGAGCGTCGCGCCCGTGAGCCGGTAGTTGCCCACCCGCGTGGCCGCGGCCCGGAGCGCGACGATCTCGGCATGTGCGGTCGGATCGCCGGCGCTGATCGGCTGGTTCCAGCCTTCACCGAGCACCTCGCCGTCGCGGACCACCAGCGCACCGACCGGCACCTCACCGGCCTCCGCGCCCCGCGCGGCGAGGGCGAGCGCGCGCTCCATGAAGACCGCATCCGCGTCCTCGATGATGGCCGGACTCACTCCCACTCGATCGTCGCCGGCGGCTTGCCGGAGATGTCGTAGACCACGCGGGAGATGCCGGCGATCTCGTTGATGATGCGCGAGGAGGTGCGCGCGAGCAGATCGTGGGGCAGTTCGGCCCAGCGCGCGGTCATGAAGTCGATGGTCTCGACGGCGCGCAGGGCGACGACGTACTCGTAGCGGCGCTGATCGCCGACCACGCCGACGGACTTCACGGGCAGGAACACCGTGAAGGCCTGCGAGACCTT
>JAZBPO010000429.1:0-17848 GCA_036351675.1 Pseudomonadales bacterium | reverse complement strand
TCGGTCCCGAGAGAGCGGGGGACTCGAACAGGCGCGCGAGGGGAAGCGGCGGGGCGGCGAAGCTCATGGCCCAGCCTCCAGCGCGGCGAAGGCGTCCCGCGTGAGGTTCTCGATGCCGTCCGCGGTGACGCGGACGTCGTCCTCGATGCGGATACCGCCGAAGGGCGCGAGCGCGTCCACGGCGTCCCAGCGCACGCAGCGCCCGGCAGCCTTGCCGCGGAGCTCGTCGAGGAGCAGCGGGATGAAGTACAGGCCCGGTTCCACCGTCACCACGTAGTCCTCGGCCAGCGTCCGCGTCAGGCGCAGGGCGGGGAAATCCGCCGGCGGCGGCACGGTTCCACCCTCGGGGCCGGCGAGCTGGCCGCCGACGTCGTGGGTCTGCGTGCCGAGCAGGTGGCCGAGGCCGTGAGGAAGGAAATGCCCCGTGACGCCGTCGGCGACGAGCGCTTCCCTGGAGCCCTCCGCGAGGCCTGCCTCGAGCAGCACGCCGGCCAGTCGTTCGTGCGTCCGGCGATGAAGCTCCACCCAGGGTACGCCGGGCGCGATGTCGCCGAGCAGACCGTGCTGCAGCTCGTCCATGAGCGTGATCAGATCCGCGAAGGCCCCGGCCTCCCGGGCATGGGTGCGGGTCACGTCGGCGGCGTAGCCTCCGACGTCCGCGCCGGCGTCGAGCAGGAACCTGCGCCCGTCACCGGGTGGCACGGTGCGGTCCTTGAACTGGTAGTGCAGCACGGCGCAGTGCTCGTCGAGGGCGACGATGTTGCGGTAGGGCAGCTCCGCGTCCTCGTGCGCCGTCGCGCGCAGATAGGCGAGCTGGATCTCGTACTCGCTGGCGCCGGCGCGGAAGGCTGCTGCGGCGGCATCGTGGCCGGCCACGGCACGGGCACTCGCGCGGCGCAGGCATTCGAGTTCCCAGGCGGTCTTGCGCGCGCGGGCGTGATCCACGGCCGTGAGCAGGGCGTCGGGCACGTCGTCCGTGCCGGGGCCGATGCGTGCGCTGCGGTTGCCGGCGAGCGCAGCGATGCGCGCCTCGCGCTGCGTCGTGTCGGCCACGGTCTCGATCTCGAAGGCGGCGGTCCAGCAGCCCGTGGGCGTGCTCGGCGGCAGGTGCCAGTAGTCGGCCGGGGCGAGCTGGAGCAGCAGGGGGCGCTGCGCGGGGCGCAGCACCAGGGTGCAGCCCTCCGCAGGTGCGAGCGGCGTGAAGAGCCGGAAGTGCGGATTGACCCGCCAGTCGCCGGCGATGTCGTCACGGTACCAGGGCGTCGGACCGCCTGCGTCGATCACGAGGGTCTCGACGCCGGCGCCAGCCATGGCCCGTTCATAGCGATCGCGCACGATCGCGAGGTGGGCTGCGAACAGCTCGGGGTCCTCCGGGGGCATGAAGGCGTCCGATCGGGGGCTCATGGTCGGGCTCCGGTCCTGCGGCGAGGCGCGCGATTGTACACGCGCGCCCGTGAGCCTCTGAGCAAGTCCTCCGGCCGTGCTATACATGCCGGTCGCCGGGGCGGGGTGCGGGCCGGCCGGAGTCACGAGTACAGCATGGGGATGGACACGATGGGTGGATTCGCCTACGAGGCGCCGACGACGCTCGACGCGGCGCTCGCGTTGCTCGCGGAAAAGGCGCAGGCGCAGCAGCGTACGCAGCTGCTGGCTGGTGGCACGGACATGCTGGTGCAGATGCGGAGTCTCGACCCCGAGCCGCGCTGCATCGTCGACGTCAAGCGCGTCCCCGAGACGGCGGAGATCCGCGTCGACGCCGGCGGCCTGGTGCTCGGCAGCGCCGTGACCGCGGCGACGATCACCCGCCACGCGGACATCGTCGCGCGTTGGCCCGGGCTCGTGGAGGCCATCGATCTCATCGGCTCCACGCAGATCCAGGGCCGCGCCTCGCCAGGTGGCAACCTCTGTACCGCATCGCCGGCCGGCGACAGCATCCCGATCATGATCGCCGACGGCGGCGTCGCGCAGGTCGCTTCCGCCAGCGGACGACGCGAGGTGCCCGTCGAGCAGTTCGTCACCGGCGTGCAGCGCAATTGCCTCGAGCCCGGGGAGATGCTCGTCGCCATCGCCTTCCCCGATCCCGGGGAGCGCTCCGGTGATGCCTACCTGCGCTTCATCCCGCGGACGGAGATGGACATCGCTGTGGCCAGCGCCGGCGTGCGGGTGAGCGTCGACGGCGACGGCCGGATCACCGCGGCCCGGGTAGGGATCGGCGCCGTGGCGCCGACGGCGCTGCTCGTGCCCGCCGCCGCCGACGCCCTCGTCGGCACCACGGGCGACGATGCCGCCATGGCGGCCCTCGCCGAGGCCTGCAGCGCCGCGGCGAATCCGATCAGCGACAAGCGCGGTACGGCCGACTACCGGCGCCGCATCGTGGGCGTACTCGCGCGCCGGGCCGCCACCCGGGCCCTCGCACGGGCCCGCGGAGAGGAAGGAGTAGACGCGTGAAGCAGCACGTCAGCACGACCATCAACGGGGAAGCCGTCGAGTTCCTCTGCGAGCCCCAGCAGACGCTCCTCGACGTGCTCCGCGAGGAGCTCGACCTCACCGGTACCAAGGAGGGGTGCGGGACCGGCGACTGCGGTGCCTGCTCCGTGCTCCTCGACGGCCGCCTCGTCTGCGCCTGCCTGGTGCTCGCGGCCGAGACGAGCGATCGCGAACTCACCACCGTCGAGGGCATCGCCGAACCGGAGGCCCTGCACCCGATCCAGCGCAAGCTCCTCGAGCACGCTGCCCTGCAGTGCGGTATCTGCACGCCGGGGATCGTCGTCGCCGCCCGGGCCCTGCTCGAGGAGAATCCGGACCCGACCGAGGAACAGACCCGCTACTGGCTTGCGGGCAACCTGTGCCGCTGCACGGGTTACGACAAGATCATCCGTGCCGTGCTCGATGCGGCCGCCGAGATGCGAGGAGCTGCCTGATGGCCGAAGCGAGGGATTTCCGATACGTCGGCACGCGCCCGATCCGCCCGGACGGCGTCGACAAGGTCACCGGGCGCGCCAACTACGGCGCCGACTTCGCCATGCCCGGCATGCTCTACGGAGCGGTGGTGCGCTCGCCGCATGCCCACGCCCTGATCCGCGGCATCGACGTCTCGAGGGCGCTGGCCCTCGACGGCGTCAAGGCGGTGGTGACCGGCGGCGATTTCCCCTCCGTGGCCCACGGCGACATCGAGGGCGGCGAGGGCGGCGGCGATTATGCGGACATGGCGGCCAACGTCATGGCGCGGGCCAAGGCGCTCTACCACGGCCACGCGGTCGCGGCGGTGTGTGCGACCAGTCAGCGCATCGCGAACGAGGCCGCGCGCCTGGTCGAGGTCGATTACGAAGTGCTGACGCCGGTGCTCGATCTCGACGCGGCCATGGCCGACGATGCGCCGCTCCTCGACGAACAGCTGTTCACGGAAGGCCTGCCCGAGAAGCCGAGCCGGGCCTCGAACGTCGCCGCGGTGATGGAGCTCGCGGGTGGCGATCTCGACGCCGGCTTCGCCGAAGCGGACGTGGTGGTGGAGCGCACCTATCACACGCCGACCGTGCACCAGGGCTACATCGAACCGCACGCCTGCGTCGCGCGCTGGGGCCAGGACGATCAGTCGGTGATCTGGTGTTCCTCGCAGGGCGCCTTCGACATCCGCTCCATGTCGGCGAAGGTGCTCGGCGTGTCCGTCGGCAGCCTGAAGGTGATCCCGGCGGAGATCGGTGGCGGCTTCGGCGGCAAGACCACGATCTACCTGGAGCCGGTCGCGGTGCTGCTGTCGAAGAAGGCGGGCCGTCCCGTGAAGCGCACCATGACGCGCGAGGAGGTGTTCCGTGCCTCGGGTCCGGCCTCCGCCTGCAAGGCGAAGGTGAGGATCGGTGCGAAGCGTGACGGCACGCTCACGGCCATGTACGCCTGGCTCGGCTACGAGGCCGGCGCCTACAAGGGCTCGCCCATGGGGCCGGGTGTCATGTGTGCCTTCGCGCCGTACAAGTGCCCGAACTTCCGCATCGAGGGCTACGACGTGCTGGTCAACAAGCCGAAGGTCGCGGCCTATCGCGCACCGGGCGCACCGCAGTCCAACTTCGCCGTGGAGTCCGCCCTCGACGAGATCGCGCGCGAGATCGGCATGGACCCGATCGACCTGCGTCTCGCGAACGCCGTGAGCGAGGGCGATCAGGCCACCTACGGGCCGAAGTTCCGAGCCATCGGTCTGATCGAGTGTCTGCAGGCCGCGAAGGCCCATCCGAACTACGCGAAGCCCGTCGCCGCGGGCGAGGGGCGGGGCGTCGCCGTCGGCTTCTGGTTCAACGCCGGCATGCAGTCCTCGGCCGAGGTGCACGTCAACGAGGACGGCACGGTGACCGTCATCGAGGGCAATCCGGACATCGGCGGTTCGCGTGCGTCCATGGCGCTCATGGCCGCCGAGGAACTCGGCGTCCCCTACGAGCAGGTGCGCGTGGTGGTCGCCGACACGGAGACCGCGGGCTTCACCAACGTCACGGGTGGTTCGCGCGTGACCTTCGCCACCGGCATGGCCGTGATCGAGGCCGCGCGCGACATCGTCGGTCAGCTCAAGGCACGCGCAGCGGCGCTCTGGAGCCTGGATGCGGAGATGGTCGACTACGTCGACGGTCGGGTCGTTCCGAAGCCCGGCGTGAACACGGACGCGAAGCCGCTCTCGCTCGCGGACATGGCGGCCATGACGGCGAAGACCGGCGGGCCGCTCCTCGGCCGGGCGTCGCTCAACGCCCGCGGAGCGGGGCCGGGCTTCTCCGTCAACATCTGCGACGCGGCCGTGGACCGGGAGACCGGCAAGGTGGACGTCACCGCCTTCACCGCCATCCAGGATGCGGGCAAGGCGATCCACCCGGCCTACGTGGAGGGCCAGCTCCAGGGCGGCGCCGTGCAGGGCATCGGCTGGGCGCTGAACGAGGAGTACGTCTACGACGAGCGGGGCGTGATGCAGAACGCGGGCTTCCTCGACTACCGGATCCCCGTCGCCTCGGATCTGCCCATGATCGACACGCAGATCATCGAGGTGCCGAATCCGGGCCATCCCTACGGGGTCCGGGGCGTCGGCGAGACGCCCATCGTCGCCCCCCTGGCGGCGGTGGCGAACGCCGTGGCGCGCGCGACCGGCGTGCGCATGACGCACCTGCCGCTCGCGCCGCACAAGGTGCTCGCGAACCTCGACGCGGGCGGGGACGCCATCCTCGGCGGCTGACGTCTTGGCGAAGGTGCACCTCCCGCAGCGCGTCGCCCATCTCGTGGGCGACGCGCTCGTCCACGAGATCGACGCTCCCGACTACCGGTCGATGATGGCGGCGCTCGACGCGCGCTTCCCCGGTGTGCGCGACGCCCTCGAGAAGGACCACGCCGTGGTCCTCGACGGCGACATCATCGAGGAGCCCCTCCTCGAGGCGCTCTCCGACGACACGGAAGTGCACTTCATCACTCGCCTCGGCGGCGGCTGAGGCTGAGCGCCTCGCATCCGGGCCGGCACGGTGCCCGCTCACCGCAGGGGGCAAGGGCGGGGTTGAGCCCCCTGCGGCGAGCGGGCACCGCACCGGCCCTCGATCGTTCGTGTCGCGGGATTCCGATGGTCTTCTCACGCGCGACACGGTTGAACGAGGGCTTCCCGGGCGCTGAGCGCCGCCCAGGGGGCTCACCCGTCGCCCTTGCCCCCTGGGTGGTGCTCAGCGCCCCGGAAGCCCGAATGCGACGACCTCGGCCGCTGCTGGCGTGTGTCGCATCGTGAACGGCGGAATGCGCCTCATTCGGCCGAGATGCGCTGCACCTCGAGGCGGAAGGGTCCGTCGCGGCCGTCGTAGCACATGAGGCCGAGGGCCACGATGCGGGCCGGGTCGAGGGCCGGGCTCGCCAGCCAGCGGCCGCGGAAGCGCGGCCTGAAGTCCGCGAAGGGGACGTGCACCGTCGACCACTCGCCGGCGGGCGGCTCGAAGTCCGCCCAGTAGGCCACGCCGTCGTCGCTCTCCAGTCGGAACACGTAGCGGCGACCGTCGCCCCGGGCCCGCAGCACGATCGCGCCGCGGCCGGCGAGCGAGGGCAGGGCGGGGCGCGAGCGGATCGAGGAGAAGCCGCCGCCGTTCGTGTTCGTGCGGCCGGCGAAGTGCAGTACGCCGTCCTCGATGCGGAAGTCACCGCTCGAACGACCGCCCATGACGTCGTCGTTGACGACGTACCAGCCGGGGTCGACCGCGTCCGTGAAGTCCGTGAGCAGCATGGCGTCATGCTGCGCGCCTTCGGCCGCCACTGCGAGCAGCAGGAGCGTCGGCAGCAGGGCTCGGACGATCATGGGTGGACTCCGTGCAGGTTCGATGGCGGTTCCGTAGGCTCTCGTTCGTTCATCGTCCCGTTCGGCGGGCCCACCGAAACCACAGGAAACCACAGGGAGTCCCGCATGAGTCTCTCCAGCCGTCTGCAGGATCCGGCCCTGCTGCGTACGCAGGCCTACGTGGACGGCGCCTGGATCGACGCGCGCACCGGAGGCACGGTCGCGGTGGAGGATCCGGCCACGGGCGCGGTGCTCGCGACGGTGCCCGATCTCGGCCGCGCCGAGACGCGCCTGGCCATCGAGGCGGCGGCCGCGGCCTGGCCGGCCTGGCGCGCGCGGACCGCGAAGGAGCGGGGCGCGATCCTGCGGCGCTGGTTCGAGCTGATCATGGCCAGTCAGGAGGACCTCGCGGTCATCATGACCGCCGAGCAGGGCAAGCCGCTCGCGGAGAGCCGGGGCGAGATCGCCTACGGCGCGTCCTTCGTGGAGTGGTTCGCGGAAGAGGGCAAGCGCATCTACGGGGACCTGATCCCGCACCACGCGCCGGGCAGGCGCATCCTCGTCCAGAAACAGCCGATCGGCGTCGTCGGCGCCATCACGCCCTGGAACTTCCCGAACGCGATGATCACGCGCAAGTGCGCACCCGCCCTCGCCGTGGGCTGCCCGGTCGTGATCAAGCCTTCGGAGCTGACGCCCCTCTCGGCGCTGGCGCTGGCCGAACTCGCTGAACGGGCCGGTGTGCCGCGAGGCGTCTTCAACGTCGTCACGGGCGCCGACGCGGAGCAGATCGGCCTCGAGCTGACGGAGCACGAGGCGGTACGGAAGATCGCCTTCACGGGATCCACGGCCGTCGGCAAGCAGCTCATGAGGCAGGCGTCCGGCACCGTGAAGAAGGTGAGCCTGGAGCTCGGCGGCAATGCGCCGCTGATCGTCTTCGACGACGCCGATCTCGATGCGGCGGTGGAGGGTGCGCTCGTCTGCAAGTTCCGCAACACGGGCCAGACCTGCGTCTGCGCCAACCGCATCCTGGTGCAGGATGGCATCCACGACGCCTTCGCCGAACGGCTCACGGAGGCGGTGGCCGCCATGAAGCAGGGCAACGGTTTCGAGGCCGGCGTCGCGCTCGGTCCGCTGATCATGGAGCGGGCCGTCGACAAGGTGGCGGCGCACGTCGACGACGCGCTGCAGCACGGCGCGGAGCTGCTCACCGGCGGCATGCGCCTCGAGGACCGCGGACGCAACTGGTACGCACCCACGGTCCTCGCCGGCGCGACGCCTGCCATGCGCGTGTTCCGGGAGGAGACCTTCGGACCCGTGGCGCCCCTGTTCCGTTTCGAGACCGAGGAGGAGGCCGTGCACCTCGCGAACGACACGGAGTACGGCCTCGCCGCCTATTTCTTCGCACGCGATCTCGGTCGTGTCTGGCGCGTCACGGAGGCGCTCGAGTACGGCATGGTCGCCGTCAACGAAGGCGTGCTGTCGACGGAGGTCGCACCCTTCGGTGGCATGAAGGAGAGTGGTCTCGGTCGGGAGGGGTCGAAGTACGGGGCGGAGGAGTTCCTGGAGCTGAAGTACGTGCTGCTCGGGGGCATCGGCGCGGACTGAGGAGTGTCTCAGCCTGCCCCGCCCGCCACGCGCTGCACGAAGCGTCCGATGTCGCGCACGACGGCGCTGCGGCGTCGGTGCAGGCGCGTGAACTCGACGATGATCTCGACGTGCCCCATGCCCGGGTAGACCTCGCGCTCGGCGACGCCGCCGGCGGCGCGCTGCTTCTCCATCAGGCTCTTCGAGTGGCCGCGGTGCACGCGCTGGTCCGTCTCGCCGTGGAGCAGGTACAGCGGCGCGGCGTCGGCGCGGACGAAGTTGACGGGCTGCGACGACGGATAGGCTTCCTCGGGACCGAACAGCTCCCAGTGATCGTCCTCCGTGAAGGGGTAGAAGTCGTAGGGTCCGGCGAGGCCGATGCAGCCCGCGATGCGGGACGGGTCCCGGAGCAGGCTCGCATCCAGGGTCAGCAGCGCCGCGAGCTGGGCGCCTGCGGAGTGGCCCATGAGCACGAGCGGTTCGCCTTCCGGAAGGCGCGCCAGCACCGCTTCCGTGGCTTCGCGGGCGTCCTGGAGGATCTCCGAGAAGCGCACGTGCGGATAGAGGCGGTAGTCCGGGACGACGACGTCGCAGTCGAGCGTCATCAGCGTGTCGGCGACGAAGCGATAGTCCTGGCGCCGACCGGAGCGCCAGTTGCCGCCGTAGAAGAACAGCACGGTCGGCCGTCGCTCGCCGCCCCTACGGCGATACCAGTCGAGGTGGTGGCGCGGCGTATGGCCGTAGGCCACCTGTTCCCGCGTCGCCGGTACGCTGTGCGCGATGGCGTTGACCACGACGAGGCCGAGGCGCTGCCGGAGTTCTGCCAGGTTCATGTCGGTCTGCTGCCGGATGCACGGAAGGCCACAGTGTCGTGACTTGGCCGGCGCCGGGGAAGGGGCTGCTGGCGCGGCGACGAACGGCGCGGTAGCGTCGGCCCGCGCCGGAGGAGGGACCGCATGAAGATCGATCTACTGGACCCGGGGAGCTTCGCGGAGGGGCACCCCTTCGACCAGTACGCGTGGCTGCGCAACAACGATCCCTGTCACTGGCACGAGGAGCCGGGCGGCCGCGGCTTCTGGGCCGTCACGCGCCAGGCCGACGTGCGCCGCATCGGCATGGATCCGGCGACCTTCTCCTCGGAGCCGACGATCATGATCGCCGACCCGGATCCGTCGCACGCGTCGGTGGATCCCGAGCACAAGATGATGCTGATGATGGACCCGCCGCTGCACACGGAGTACCGGAAGCTCATCAGCCGCGAGTTCACCCAGGCGCCTGCCATGGAGATGGCACCCTGGATCCGCGACTTCGCGCGCGAGATCGTCGACGCGGCCATCGAGCGCTCGGACGGAGGGCGGGAGCCCGTCGACTTCGTGAGCGCCGTGGCGGGAGAGATGCCGTCCTACGTGATCGCGCGCCTCATGGGTCTGCCGCTCGACGACGGTCGGCGCCTGTACGAGCTCACGGAGATCATCCACACGGCCCCGGAGGTGTTGCCGGAAGGCGCCCAGGCGGAGGCGATCGCGAGGATGTTCGAGTACGGCGCCGGCGTCATCGCGGAGAAGCGGGCCCGGCCCACGGACGACCTCGCCTCGCGTCTGCTGCACGCCGAGGTCGACGGCCGGCGCCTCGACGACCAGGACTTCCTGCTCTTCTTCATGCTGCTCATCGACGCGGGCGGCGACACCACGCGGAATCTCGTGGGCAGCGGCCTGCTCGCGCTGCTCGCGCATCCGGAGGCCTTCGCCTGGCTGCTCGAGGACCTGGACGGGCGACTGCCGTCCACGCGTGACGAGCTGCTGCGCTGGTGCTCGCCCGTGGTCTACATGCGCCGCACGGCGACGCGCGACGTGGAGATCGCCGGGCGCCGCGTCCGCGCCGGCGACAAGGTCGTCATGTACTACGGTGCCGCGAACCGTGACGCGCAGGTCTTCGATGCGCCGGACCGCTTCGATCCGTCGCGGCGACCGAACCGGCACGTCGCCTTCGGCGGTGGTACGCACATCTGCCTCGGTCAGCACGTGGCCCGCGTGGAGATCGACGAACTGCTGCGCGAGACCTTCACGCGCCTGACGGACTTCGAGCCGGCCGGGGATGCGGAATGGCTCGCCTCGAACTTCATCTCCGGGCCGAAGTCGCTGCCGCTGCGCTTCCGGGTGCGCGGGCGCGCGGCCTGAGCGGCGCCCCGGGATGTCCACGATCGCCAGCGCCTGGCCCGGCGGGCCTGCCGCCATCGCCGCCCCGCGGATGCTCGAAGGCGCGGGCTTCGAGGTGCGCAGACCACTGCCCTGCGGAGCCCTGCAGAGCGTCGGCCCGTTCATCATGCTCGACCACATAGGCCCCGAGGACGTGGGTCCCGGCGAGGCGCTCGGGGCGCCGCGCCATCCTCATGCGGGCCTCGAGACGCTCACGATCTACCTCGAGAGTGGTGGTGAGCACCGTGACAGCCTCGGCAATCACTCGGTCACCGGGCCCGGGGAGATCCAGTGGATGCGGGCCGGGCGCGGTCTGGTGCACGACGAGGGGCCCCATCCGGGCCTGCTCCGCGACGGTGGTCGCTCTCATGCGGTGCAGCTCTGGCTCGACCTGCCCGGCGAGTACCGAAGCCTCGAGCCCGCCTATCGGCACGTGCGTGCTGCGGAGATCCCCGTGTGCGAGGAGGTGGGCGTCCGGCTTCGCGTGCTGGCGGGCGATGCGGCCGGGCTCCGGGGTCCGGTGGACACGGTCACGGCTCCGCTCCTCCTGCATGTCTTCCTCGAACCCGGCGCGCGCTGGACGCACGCGCTCGCGGTGGCGCAGCTCGGCACCTACGTACTGGCCGGCGGTCTCGCAGGGCTGCGCGCCGACGGCGAGCTTCCGGACGGTACGCTGCTGCTGAATCCGCCGGAGCGGCTGGTCGCCGGGGCGCAGGGGGCGGAACTGCTGGTCCTGGGTGGACCGGCGCTACCCGCGCCGCCGTTCCGCCACGGGCCCTTCGTCGCGGACGATCGTGCCGGCATGATCGCTACGGTGGAGCGCTACCAGCGTGGCGACTTCGGTGACGTGGCCACGCCAGGAGAACCGGCATGAACCATCCTGCCATCGAGGCCGGCCGCGTCGCGGTCGTCACGGGCGGCGCGAGCGGCATCGGCCTCGCGACGGCGAAGCGCCTGGCCGAGGCCGGCATGCGCCTCGTGCTCGTGGACCGTGACGATGCGGCGCGGGAGCGGGCGAGAGCCGAACTCGCTGTCGACGAGGCCGACCTCGTGCTGTCCGGGGCAGACGTCTCGGACTTCGCTGCCGTCGAGGCGCTGCGCGACGAAGTGCTGACGCGCTTCGACGACGTCGCGATCCTCATGAACAACGCCGGCGTCGGTGGCGGAGGCGGGCCCTGGGAGAAGCTGGACGGCTGGCGTCGCGTGCTCGACGTGAACCTCTGGGGCGTGGTGCACGGTATGCAGGCCTTCGTGCCGGCCATGCTCGAACGCGGCCGGCCCGGCGCCGTGATCAACACCGGCTCGAAGCAGGGCATCACCAATCCGCCCGGCGATGCGGCCTACAACGCCAGCAAGGCAGCGGTGAAGTCCGTGACCGAGAGCCTCGCGCACGCGCTCCGCCAGCAGGAGGCCTGTCCGATCACGGCACACCTGCTCGTGCCCGGCTTCACCTACACGGGGATGATCGCGCGCTTCGTCGCCGAGCAGCCGCCGGCGGCCTGGACACCGGATCAGGTGGCGGCGCTGCTCCTGGAGCGCATGGCCGCAGGGGATTTCTACGTGATCTGCCCGGACAACGACGTCGATTTCGCGACGGACGACGCCCGCATGCGCTGGCACCTCGACGACATCATCGAGGGGCGCCCGGCGCTGTCGCGCTGGCACCCGGACCACGCGGCGGCCTTCGCCGCCTTCCTGGCGGCGGAGACGGGAAAGGACTGATACCGCTCAGGCGGCCTGCCAGACGTCCGCTGCGTAGCTGCCGTCCATGAGCGAGCTCCCCGGCATGACGCGCAGGCGCCAGGGATCGAGGCGGAGCGGGTTGAAGCTTTCCGCGTCGGCGTCGGTCCAGGGCGGGATGATCGACGGGTCGTAGCCGACCGGCGCGGGTCCGTTCAGATACAGCTCCCACACGTGGTGCCGCGTCTCGCGGTCGTCCTGCCAGCTCGCCGCGCACTCGGCGACGCAGGTGTCCTGCGACGGCGTCCAGTAGTTGCAGGAGACGAAGGGGCTGGCGGCGATGTGGGCGTCCTTGGTCGGTGTGCGCGCCGTGCCGACCCAGCCCGTGAGGCGCGCCCCGTCCCACTCCCAGATCGGATGCAGCACCCGCGAGCGAGGACGTCCCTTCGCATCGACGGTGGCGGCCGTGCACCAGACGATCTGGTGTGCCATGTGCACGAACTTCGGTGCGATCTCCTCGAGCGTCGCCATGCGGTGTCCCTCCTCAGTGCCGGTGCACCACGACCGGCAGGTCCGCGATGCCGTGGATGAAGTTGTTCGGGTTGATCACCGGGTCGCCGACGAGCTCGACCTGCGAGAAGCGCCTCACGATCTCTTCCCAGAGCACGCGGATCTGCAGTTCCGCGAGCCGATTGCCCATGCAGCGATGGACGCCGTAGCCGAAGGACACGTGCTGGCGCGCGTTCGGTCGGTCGATGTGGACGCGCTCCGCGTCCGGGAAGACGCGCTCGTCGCGATTGCCCGAGAGGTACCACATGACCACCTTGTCGCCGGCGCGGATCGTCCGGCCGCCGAGTTCCACGTCCTCCCGGGCCGTCCGGCGCATGTGGATCACCGGCGACTGCCAGCGGATGAACTCCGGGACCATGTTCGGGATGAGCGACGGGTTCGCGCGCAGCTTGTCGTACTGCTCGGGCTGGCGGTTCAGCGCGAGCACGCCCGCGGAGATCGAGTTCCGCGTCGTGTCGTTGCCGCCGACGATGAGCAGCAGGATGTTGCCGAGGAACTCCTTCGGCCGCGTGTGCATGTCGCGCGTCGATTCGCCGTGCACGAGCATGGAGACGAGATCCGGCGCCGGCGGCTGCGAGGCGCGCTCGTTCCACAGGTTCATGAAGGTCGTGGCGCAGTCCTGGAAGGCCGCGACGCGCTCCTCGCGGCCGGCGCCGGCCTCGCCCATGAGCTCCGGAGAGGCCGTGGTGACGTCGGACCAGTAGATGAGCTTGTGCCGGTCCTCGTGCGGGAAGTCGAAGAGCGTCGCGAGCATGCGCGCCGTGAGCTCCACGGAGACCTGCGGGACCCAGTTGAAGGCCTCCCCGGTCGGCAGGTGCTCGAGGATGTCGACCACGTGCTCGCGGATCACCGGTTCGAGCTTCGCGAGGTTCGTCGGCGCCACGGAAGGCGAGACGGTCTTGCGCTGCGCCGAGTGCGTCGGCTCGTCCATGGCGATGAAGTTGTCGAGGCGGACCTCGTCGTCCTCCGGAACATCGGCGATGGTGATGCCGCCGATCTCGGAGGAGAAGCGCACGTGGTCCGTGTCCACGGCCTTCACGAGCGCGTGCGTGCTGACGGACCAGTAGGGGCCCGTCGGTGCGTCAGCGCACCAGTGCACGGGCGCCTCCTCGCGCAGGCGCGCGAACCAGGCGCGCCAGCTGCCGTCGGCGAAGGTCTGCGGCCGGCTCGGATCGATGGCCTCGAGCGGTGTGGACGCGACCTCGTCGCGCAGATCGGTATCGATGTGCATGGCATGTCCTCCCCGTGCCGGATCCTCCGTCGCCGGATCGACGGCGTCCAGTGCCGTGGAGGCTGGCGCAGGATTCAGCGGTCGACCAGAATCGGCGCCGTCCTCGCGATGAGCGTCGCCGTGTCCCCTGATCGTCCCGTACCCGCCCGTGACCGCGTCGAAGGCGCCGCGACCGATGCAGGGCTCTGTTTCGCGCCGGGGCGCGTGAACCTGATCGGCGATCACATCGACTACCTCGGCGGAACCGTGCTGCCCATGTCCCTCGATCGAGGAACATGGTTCGCCTTCGAGGCGGCCGATGCTCCGGGCATCGAGATCCATGCGCTCGACCGGGGCGAGTCCCTGCGCATCGACCCCGGTGCCTCGTCCGATGCGGTGCCGCCGGGCGCGGCGCCCGACTGGTCGCCCTTCGTGCGCGGACTGCTCACGCTCGGCCGGCGCGGTTTCGCCGGCAGGGGCGGCCGCATTCACGTCGCCGGCGATCTCGCCGGTGGCGGCCTGTCGTCCTCCGCATCCTTCTGCGTCGGTCTCGCGCGCGTGTTCATGGAGCTGGGCGTGCTGCAGCGCGTACAGGGCGAGGCCCTCGCGCGTCTGGCGCAGCGCGTGGAACACGAATTCGTCGGCGTGCAGTGCGGGCTCATGGATCAGCTCGCGGTGGTCTTCGGCCGCAGCGCCGGCGCCGTCGCCATCGACTGCCGCAGCGCCGCGGTGCAGCCCGTGCCGCTCGCCTGGGGCGACCGGCGCCTGCTCGCCATGCGCTCGCGCACCCCGCGCCGCCTCGCCGGCGGCGGCTACAACACGCGCCGCCGGGAGCTGGCCGAGGGCCTCGCTCGTCTCGGACTGCCGGACGACCGCATTCCGCCGCCGGACGCGCTCCGCGGCACTTCGATCGGAACGGCCGCGGAGGATCTGCCGCTGCGCCGGGTCCGGCACGTGATCAGCGAGCAGGCGCGGGTGCTCGATGCGCTCGAAGCCGCGGAGGTCCGGGACTGGGCGCGCTTCGGCGGGGCCATGAGCGCCTCCCATGCTTCGCTCCGTGACGACTTCGACGTCAGCACGGCGGAGCTGGACACCATGGTGGCCGCGGCGTCCACGGCGGACGGTTGTGAAGGGGCGCGCCTCACCGGCGCCGGTTTCGGCGGCTGGGCCATCGCCCTCGTGCGCGACGCGGACGCCGCGGCGACGGTCCTCGAAGCGGTAGGCGAGTCCCTGGGCAGCCCGCTCGGCATTCAGGACTGGTTCCTCGCGCAGCCTGGCGGGCCGGTGCGCGTGCTGGCGCCTGCCGATGGCTGAGCAGGGCGTCCATCGTCGCTTCGATCCGCTCACGGGCGAATGGGTGCTCGTCTCGCCACATCGCGGACAGCGGCCCTGGCAGGGGCAGCTGGAGGAGGCGACGCCGCCACGGCCGGCCTGGGCGCAGGACTGCTATCTCTGCCCCGGCAATGACCGCGCGGGGAACGCGCGGAACCCCGCCTACGAGGACGTGTTCGTCTTCGACAACGACTTCCCGGCGCTGCTCTCCGAGGCGGAGACCGGCGCGCCTGCCATGTCCCGGGAGCCGGATCTGCTGCGCAGTGCGCCGGTCCGGGGCGCCTGTCGCGTCGTCTGCTTCTCCCCGCGTCACGATCTGTCGCTCGGCGAGCTCGCCTTCGATGCGCGCCTGCGCGTCGTGGAGACCTGGGTCGAGCAGATGGTCGAACTGGGTCGAGACTGGGCCTGGGTGCAGTGCTTCGAGAACCGCGGCGCCATGATGGGCTGCTCGAGCCCGCATCCACATGGCCAGATCTGGGCCCTGGACACCATACCGACGCTCGTCGAACGCGAGTCGCAGCGGCAGCGTGCGCATTACGCGGCGCACGCATCGCCGCTCCTCGCGGACGTGCTGGTGCGCGAACTCGAGGCGGAGGAACGCGTGGTGCTCGCGAACGACCACTGGGTCGTGCTCGTGCCCTTCTGGGCGCGCTGGCCCTTCGAGACCCTGCTGCTGCCGCGCCGGCCCGTCGCCTGCCTGACGGAGACGAGCGAAGCGGAACGCAGGGCGCTGGCCGCCATGCTCGGTGCCTGGACGAGCGCCATGGACAACCTGTTCCACTGCGAATTCCCCTACAGCATGGGCTGGCACGGCGCGCCACCGGGCGCCGATGCGGCGCTGCGCGAGGCCTGGGTGCTGCATGCGCACTGCTACCCGCCGCTGCTGCGCTCGGCGACGATTCGCAAGTTCATGGTCGGCTTCGAGATGCTCGCGGAAGCGCAGCGCGATCTGACGCCGGAGGCCGCAGCCGAGCGCCTGCGCGCCGCGGTGGGGCCGCACTGGCGAGCCGCTCAAGGGCTGGACCGCTAGATCGCCCGGTTCCTAGAATCCCCGCCCCTGACTGGCGCGATCGGATCGGACGATGACCGACACTCTCGAACTCCTGCTCACCCGTCGCAGCGTGAAGGCCATCGAGATGGTCGAGCCCGGGCCCACGGACGGTGAGCTCGATCTGATCCTGCGCGCCGCGGCCCGGGTACCGGATCACGGCAAGCTGGGCCCCTGGCGCTTCGTCCGCTTCACCGGGGACGCCCGCCGTGCCTTCGGCGACGTGCTCGTCGACGCCTGGCGGGCCGCGAACCCGGGCGACGACGATGCGCGCGTGGAGCTCGAACGCGGCCGCTTCCTGCGGGCGCCGGTGGTGGTGGCGGTGATCTCCAGCATCCTGCCCGAGCACAAGATCCCCGAGTGGGAGCAGGTCCTGTCGGCAGGTGCGGTGTGCATGAACATGCTCACGGCGACCCATGCCTCCGGCTACGTCGCCCAGTGGCTGACCGAGTGGATCGCCTACGACGCGCGCGTCGGCACGGCCCTCGGCCTCGGCCCGGACGAGCGCGTGGCCGGCTTCATCTACATCGGCAGTCCGCTGCAGGAGCCGAAGGAGCGCGTGCGGCCGGATCTCGAGGAGCGCATCCGCGACTGGACGCCCTGAGGGGCGCCCGGCCGCCGGCGCGCTTCAGAGGCGGAAGTCGAGCCCCGTCGCCTGCGCCAGATCCGCGATGGCCTGCTCCTCGCTCAGGACCTTGATGGTGGTCATGCCCATCTGCGCGGCGGGTTTCAGGTTGATGCCCAGGTCGTCGAGGAAGAGCATGCGGTCCGGCGTGACGCCGAGGCGTTCCAGCACGATCTCGTAGGCCCGGGGCTCGGGCTTGCGGACGCCCTCGACACTCGACTCCACGACGAGATCGAATTTCGCCATGACCTCGGCGACGGCGCTCGCGCGCGCTTCGTCCGTGGCCATGCCCGGACCCCTGCCGGACTTCACGTTGTTGGTGAGGCAGGCGCAGCGGAAGTGCGCCTTGCACTGCTCCAGCACGGCGACCATGCGGGGCCGCACGTCACCGGAGAGGAGCGCGAGCACGTCACGACCCGGAACGTCGTGCCCCTGCGCCCGGGCCTCCTCGCGGAAGGCCTCGTCGAACTCGTCGATGCCGATGCGCGAGGACTCGAAGCGGGCCCAGGCGTTGTCCGTGGGATTGGTGGCGTTGATGCCACGGATGAAGTCCCTCGGCAGGCCGCGCTCGGCCTCGTAGCGGGCGAAGGCCTCGAAGGGGCTCGTGGTGAGCACCCCCCCGAAGTCCCAGAGGATCGCTTGCAGGTCGGACATCTCGTTCCCCGTCTGCTCCGTGAGGGCGTCGTCAGAAGACGAAGTAGCCGCCGTCGATGAGGAAGGTCTCGGCGCTGTGATAGGCGGAGGCCGTCGACATGATGTAGACGGCGATGCCCGCGAAGTCCTCCGGTGTGCCCCAGCGCCGCGAGGGCACGCGCTTCAGCACGTTCGCCACGAACTTCTCGTTGGTGAAGGCGCCCTGGGTCATGTCCGTCTCGATCCAGCCGGGCAGGATCGTGTGAGCGGTGACGCCATAGCGGGCGTATTCGACGGCGAGCGCCTTGATCATGGAGACGAGGCCGCCCTTGGTGGCCGCGTAGTGCTCGCCGCGCGCCTGGCCGGAGATCGCGGCGAGGCTCGCCGTGCCGACGAGGCGGCCGAAGGGGTCGCCGGCCTCGGCGCGCTCGCGCATGTGGCGGGCGGCGGCGCGGAAGGTCCAGAACACGCCGTCGAGGTTCACCGCCATGATGCGCTTCCACTCCTCGGTGGTCATGTCGTCGAAGGCCGTGTTGCGCCCACCGACGCCGGCGTTGGCGAAGCAGCCGTCGACGCGGCCGAATTCCTCGAGCGTCTCGGCGAAGCAGCGATCCACGGCCGCCTCGTCGGCGACGTCGCAGACCTTCGCCGCGACGCGCGTCCCGTGGGCCGCGAGCTTCTCGAGCGCGGCCGCGTT
>JAZBPO010000428.1:0-2881 GCA_036351675.1 Pseudomonadales bacterium | reverse complement strand
CGTCGGCGGTTCGGGCGATGCGGGCGCGGCGAGTGCGGCGGTGATCGCGGCGCGCAGCGTGGGGCCGGCGCTGCTGCTGTGCATGGGCACCTCCTCCATCGCCTTCCTCGCCTTCGTGCCGACGGCCTATCGCGGCCTCGGTGAACTGGGCGTGATCTCTGCCGGCGGCATGGTCATCGCCTTCACGCTGTCGCTGACGCTGGTGCCGGCGCTGTTCGCGGTGATCGGCGAACCGGCGCCGCGGCCGGAGCGACCGTCCCGGCGCGCCCGGACCCTGCCCCCCTCGCTCGTGCTGACGGTCACCCTGCTGCTCGCGCTCGCCGCGACCTGGCCGGCGAGCAGCCTGCGCTTCGACTACAGCGTGCTCGCCATGCGCGACGCGACGACCGAGGGCATGAGCACGCTGCTGGAGCTGCAGGACTCCGGTGTCGCCACGGACTACAGCATCTCGGTGCTGGCGCAGGACGCAGCGGAGGCGGAGGCGATCGCCGAGCGCCTGCGCAGGCTGCCCGAGGTCGGCGAGGTGACGACACCGACCGAACTCGTACCGCCCGCGCAGGCCGAGAAGCGCGCACTGCTCGTACCCCTGCGCGCACTGCTCGCGACGCTCGATCCGGTCCAGCCCGCGAACCTGCAGGATCTCCTGCCCGACGCCGTCGACTTCCTCGCGTCGGTCCGCGAGGCCGTGCCGGAAGGCGACGCAGCTGCCTACGACGCCTTCCTCGCGGCCTTGCGCGAAATGGACGGCGCGGAGCGCGCCCGCCTCGACGGTGAGCTGGAGCGGGCGCTCGAGACCGAGATCGCCGCCCTGCAGCGGCTGCTCGCCGCAGAACCCTTCACGCTCGACGACGCGCCGCCATCGCTGCGCTCGCTCTTGATCACCGAGGACGGACGGCAGCTGGTGCGTGTCCAGCCGGCTGCGCCGATCACGGACCGCGAACGCGCGGGCGCCTTCGTCGCCGCCGTGGATGCGACGGCTCCGAACATCGCCGGACGCACGGTGATCGAATGGGGGGTCGGTGGCGTCGTGGTCGCGTCGTTCCTGCAAGCGGCGACGCTCGCACTCGGCACGATCGTGCTGCTGCTCCTGCTCTACTTCCGCACGCTGATCGAACCGCTGCTGGTGCTGGTGCCGATCGGGCTGGCGGCCCTGTTCACCGCGGCCGTCGCCGAACTCACGGGCCTCACCCTGAACATGGCCAACATCCTGGTCGTACCGCTGATCTTCGGCCTCGGCGTCGACACGGGCATCCACGTCGTCCACCGCTTCAGTCACACGGGAGACGTCGCTGCGCTCGAGGCCTCGAGCACGCCGCGGGCCGTGACCATCGCCGGTCTGACCACCATCGGCACCTTCCTGTCCCTGTCCTTCAGCCCGCACAAGGGCGCCGCGTCCATCGGCCTGTTGCTGTTCATCGCCATCTCGCTGCTGCTGCTGGCGACCTTCGTCGTGCTGCCAGCGCTGTTGACGCTGCGCCAGCGCCTGCGGGGGCGTAGCGCATAGCTCCGACGCCGGGCTCAGATCGCGAAGTCGCGGCACTCGCCCCCGGAACACTCGCGCCAGTCCATGACCCGCGGCCAGCCGGCGCCGGGCAGCGACGCCTCCCAGGCGTCGAGCGCCTCCAGCAGCGCGCGCACACGCTCAGGTTCGGCGCCGGCGAGATCGCGGCGTTCACCGACGTCGCCGGCCAGATCGTAGAGGCGCGTGCCGGCCGGATCACGCCGGTCCTGGAGCAGCTTCCAGTCGCCCCTGCGGATCGCGCGCGCGAAGTCCGTGCGCCAGTAGAGGGTGCGCGGCTCCTCGGCAGCGCGCCGCAGATCGAAGCCGTCGAGCTCCGGCGGTGCGGCCAGACCGAGCTGCCCGAGCAGCGTCGGCAGCAGGTCGAGGTGCGAGACCGGATCGCTGCGCTCCGTTCCGGCCGCCCAGCCCGGCCCCGCGATCAGCAGCGGTACGGCGACGCCGCCTTCGAACTGCGTGAACTTGCCCGCGCGCAGCGGGCCGTTGTCCGTCGCCTGCGTGTAGTGGGCCCCGCCGTTGTCGCTCGTGAACACCACCAGCGTGCGCTCGCGCAGACCGTGCTCGACCAGCGCCCGCTCAATGCGCCCGACGGCGTGGTCGAGGCGTCGGATCATGGCGAGGTAGACGCGCTGGTTGTGGTCGCGCGCGACCTCTACGGCGTCGTAGTCCTCGACGGGAGCCTGGAAGGGCGTGTGGGGCGCGTTGAAGGGCAGGTAGGCGAAGAAGGGCGCGCCGGCGCGGGCGCTCGCCTCGAGAAAGGCCAGCGCCTCCTCGGTGATCGCGTCCGTGAGATAGCGGTCCTCTTCCACGACGGCGCCGGCGCGCGTGATCGCCGACGGCCCGTCGCGGCCCATGGACCAGATGTGCTTCTCCCAGAAGAGATCGTGCCGGTGCTCGACGATGCCCTCCGCACCCGCCGGCGCGTAGAGCGTGAAGGCCTGGTCGAAGCCGTACTGGTGCTGGAAACCGAAGCGGTCCGGGCCGTTGGCTGCCGCGTAGCCGAGATGCCACTTGCCGAACAGGCCCGTGCGCCAGCCCGCGGCCGCGAGCACATCGGCCAGGGTGATCTCGCTCGGGGGCAGGCCCTGGCGCGCGATGGCCGCGGCGGTCGGGTAGGCGTCGTAGCGGCGTGGCGTCATGGCGCCCGTGTCGACGAGCCAGCGCGCGCCCAGGTACTCCAGGCGATTGCGCGGATAGCGCTGCATGGGCTGGCTGTCGAAACCGAAGCGCTGGCCGTAGCGGCCCGTCAGCAGGCTGGCCCGCGCCGGGCTGCATACCGGATCGGCGGCGGAGGCGTCGAGGAAACGTACGCCCCGCGCCGCCAGGGCGTCGATGTGCAGCGTCCGCGCGGGCGTGTGGCCG
>JAZBPO010000427.1:0-13666 GCA_036351675.1 Pseudomonadales bacterium | reverse complement strand
GTGTTCGGGGGCCGGTGCTGGACGTGGGCGCGAACATGGGGCTCTACAGCGAACTGCTTGCTCCCGCCGTCAGCGATCAGGAGCTGTTCCTGTTCGAGCCGATTCCGCAGGTCGCGCTGCGCCTTCGGCGCCGTTTCCCGGCCGCGAAGGTGATCGAAGCGGCCCTGTCGGACCACGAAGGCGAGGGCGTCCTGCGGATTCCCTACATAGATGGGCGACTCAGGACCACGAGAGCTACGACGTCCGATCATGACGAGCCAGGACTGACCGGCTATGAAGACGTTCGTGTGCGCTTCGACACGCTCGATGCGGTGTGTCGCGCCGAGGGTATCGATGACGTGGGGTTGCTCAAGATCGACGTCGAGGGGCACGAACTCGAGTTCCTGCGGGGCGCCCGTGAGGTCCTCGCTCGCGGGGCACCGCTGCTTCTCGTAGAGATCGAACAGCGCCATCATCCGGAGGGCGTGAGCAACGTGTTCGGTCTCCTCGAGTCCTACGATTTCGAGGGCTTCTACGTCGACCCCCGGACGCTTTCGCTCCGGCGAATCGCAGAGTTCGACGCAGAGCGCGATCAACCCTACGATGCGCTCGCGAGAGGCGACTTCCGGAACTACGCCAACAATTTCCTCTTCGTTCGCCGCGGCGCCGAGAGCGAAGCCTTCGAGTCTGCGATGGTCGAGTTGCTCGACGCTGAGGCTTCGAGTGCGCGTCCAGCCCGCGAAGGCCCCTGACGCTGGTCACGGGACTGGACCGGGCGGGACGGAAAAGCATCTGTCTGTCCGCTACCGCTGGCTGAGACATGGTGGGTGCCGGAGAAACGAGTGCTTTCGAAGACGAAGTGCAATCCGTGTACAGGGCCAGTCCATGCAGATCGAGCCGAGCGGCATACCTGACGTACTCGTGATCATACCCCGTCGCTTCGGCGACCACCGCGGGTTCTTCAGCGAGACCTGGAACGCCCGCGCCTTCGCCGAGCACGGCATCGAGATCGACTTCGTGCAGGACAATCAGTCCCTCTCCCGCGACGTCGGAACGCTTCGCGGTCTGCACTTCCAGCGTCCGCCGCACGCTCAGGCCAAGCTCGTCCGTTGCGGGCGCGGCCGCCTGCTGGACGTCGCCGTCGACATCCGCGCTGGCAGCCCGAGCTACGGCCAGTGGTGCGCCGTGGAGCTCTCGGCCGAGAACGGCCGTCAGCTGCTGGTGCCGGTCGGCTTCCTGCACGGCTTCGTGACCCTCGAGCCCGACACCGAGATCCTCTACAAGTGCTCCGATTTCTACGCGCCCGAATGCGATGGCGCGGTGCTCTGGTCGGATCCGGCGCTCGGCATAGAGTGGGGCCTCGGCGAGCGCCAGCCGGTCCTGTCGGACAAGGACGCTGCCGCGCCGCGCCTCGCCGAGCTCGACAACCCCTTCGTCTACGGAGAGAACGCTTGAGAACCCGCCTGATCGTCACCGGCGGCGCCGGCTTCATCGGCTCCGCCGTGGTCCGCCTCGCCATCGAGCGCGGCTACGAGGTGCTCAATGTCGACGCGCTGACCTACGCGGCGTGCCTGGAGAATCTCGCGAGCGTCGAGGACAGCCCGCGCTATCGCTTCGAGCGAGCCGACATCCGGGACGCGGACGCCATGGGGCGCCTCTTCGAGACCTTCGCGCCCGACGCGATCATGCACCTCGCGGCCGAGAGCCACGTCGACCGTTCCATCGACGGCCCCCGCGAGTTCGTCGAGACGAACGTGCTCGGCACCTACACGCTGCTGGAGGCGGCGCGGTCCTGGGTGGCCTCCGGCGGCGCGCCCGCGCACTTCCGCTTCCATCACGTATCCACCGACGAGGTCTACGGATCGCTCGGGGCGGAGGGTCAGTTCACGGAGGACACGCCCTACGCGCCGAACAGTCCCTACTCCGCCTCGAAGGCCTCCTCCGACCATCTCGTTCGCGCCTGGCGCGAGACCTTCGGCCTGCCGACGGTCGTGACGAACTGCTCCAACAACTACGGTCCCTTCCAGTTCCCCGAGAAGCTCGTGCCGGTGGTGATCCTGCGGGCCCTCGGTGGCCAGGAGATCCCCGTCTACGGCAAGGGGGAGAACGTCCGCGACTGGCTCTACGTCGAGGATCATGCCGACGCACTCCTGAAGGTGCTCGAGGAAGGCGAGAACGGGCGCACCTACAATATCGGTGGCGAGAACGAGGTCCGGAACATCGAGCTCGTCCGTGCCATCTGCCGGATCATCGATGCGCGCCGGCCCGCGAGCGCGCCGCACGAAGCGCTCATCCGCTTCGTCGAGGACCGGCCCGGCCACGATCTGCGCTACGCCATCGATCCTTCCCGCATCCGTGACGAACTCGGCTGGCGGCCCTCGGTCACCGTCGAGGAGGGCCTCGAGCGGACCGTCGACTGGTATCTCGACAACGGTGCCTGGCTCGACGGGCTCTCGAATCGCAGTGGAGTGGGGCAGCGTCTCGGCCAGGGCCGATGAGGGTCCTGGTCTTCGGTCGCTCGGGGCAGGTCGCGCGCGAACTCCTGCGTCGCGCGCCGGCTGGCGTGGAGATCGAGTGTCTCGGCCGTGCCGAGGCCGATCTCAGTCAGGACGGCCGGGGGGCCGAGGCGCTCGCGGCACGCGACCCGGACGTGGTGGTGAACGCGGCGGCGTGGACCGCGGTCGACGCGGCGGAAGCGGAGGCGGCCGCCGCGCACCGCCTGAACGCCCTGGCGCCCGAGGAACTGGCCAGGGCCTGCGCGTCGCGCGGGCTGCCTTTCCTGCACGTCTCCACGGACTACGTCTTCGACGGCTCCGGTGAAGCCGCGCGGGCGCCGGACGCACCGACCGCGCCGCGCTCGGTCTACGGGCGCACCAAGCTCGAAGGCGAGCGGCGCGTGCTCGCAGCCGCGCCTGAAAGCGTGGTGCTCCGGACGTCCTGGGTGTTCTCCGCGCACGGCGCCAACTTCGTCAAGACCATGCTGCGCCTCGGCGCCGAGCGCGAGGAGCTCTCCATCGTCGCCGACCAGGTGGGTGGGCCGACGCCGGCGGCAGCGATCGCGGATGCGCTGCTCGCGATGGCCGGGGCCCGCGCGGCGGGCGAGGGTGCGGCGGGGGTCCACCACTTCTCGGGTGCGCCGGACGTGAGCTGGGCGGACTTCGCCGAGGCGATCTTCGCCCGCAGCGGCCTGCCGGTCCGCGTACGTCGGATCGCGACGGCCGACTATCCGACGGCGGCGGAGCGACCGCTGAACTCCAGGCTCGATTGCTCGACCATGCGCGCAGCGTTCGGCATCGAACGCCCGGACTGGCGCGACGGCCTCGATGCCGTGCTCGCCGAGCTGAACGCCTGAGGAACGACGACATGCGACGCAAGGGCATCATCCTGGCCGGCGGGTCGGGTACGCGGCTCTACCCGATCACCATGGCAGCCTCCAAGCAGCTGCTGCCTGTCTACGACAAGCCGATGATCTACTACCCGCTGTCCGTGCTCATGCTCGCGGGCATTCGGGAGATCGCGATCATCACCACGCCCGAGGACCAGGCGCAGTTCCAGCGTCTCCTCGGTGACGGCAGCCAGTGGGGGCTCGACTTCACCTTCGTCGTGCAGGCGTCGCCCGAAGGTCTGGCGCAGGCCTACCTGCTGACGGAGGACTTCCTCGCCGGCGCACCGTCCGCCATGGTGCTGGGCGACAATCTGTTCTTCGGTCACGGCATGCGTGAACTGCTCGCGAACGCGAACGCGCGCGGCGAGGGCGGCACGGTGTTCGGTTACCGCGTCGCCGATCCCGAGCGCTACGGCGTCGTCGACTTCGACCGGGAGGGCCGCGCGACGCACATCGTCGAGAAGCCGCCCGAACCGCCCTCCAACTACGCCGTGACGGGCCTCTACTTCCTCGACGGCGAGGCGCCGCGCCGGGCGCGCGGCGTCGAGAAGTCCGCGCGCGGTGAGTACGAGATCACCACCCTGCTCGAGACCTATCTGCAGGAAGGCCGGCTGTCGGTGGAACTCATGGGCCGTGGCTACGCCTGGCTCGATACGGGCACGCACGAGAGCCTGCTCGACGCAGGCAACTTCGTCCGTACGCTCGAGAAGCGGCAGGGCCTGCAGACCGGCAGCCCGGACGAGATCGCCTTCGAGAACGGATGGATCGACGCCGCCTCGCTCGAGGCACGGGCGGCACGCTTCGAGAAGAACGCCTACGGCGCCTACCTGACGGGTCTGCTGAGGGACGGCGACCACTCTTGAGCGGTGCGCCGTGAACAAGCTTCAGGAGATCAGTGCCGGCCTGATCCTGCTCTTCGGCGGGGAGGGCCCCGCCGCGCAGCGTGCCGGCGATGCGCTGCTTGCGGACCGGATCGAGAAAGCGGTGGCCCGCGGCGGCTTTGCGTCCATCGACTACGATGGCTGGCGCAAGTCCGCGGACTCCGCGTCGCGGCTGGAGTTCGATGCGATCCGCCTCGCCCGGGGGCCCGGAACCGTCGACGTCGCGGCTGCGGAGATGGAGGTCTTCTCGCAGGCCCTGCTGTTCAGGGACGGCGAATTCGCGTGGACGGACGACCCGCGGCGCTGGCGTTTCGATCGGGTCGAGATCGAGCGCGGCGGACTGTTCTCGCGCAGTCTGCGTATCTCCGCCACGGGCCTCGATCCGGAGCCGGGGGGCGCGGCCGCGCCCTGCGAGGAGCGCGACGGCCCGCGCTGTGCGCTCGGGGCCGTGGGCAGCGAGGGTGTCGAGCACTTCCACATGCTGTTCCGCAGCCGGGATCGGGAGGCGGTGGTCACGATCGCCTGGCAGAGCGCTGGTTCCTGCTGGCTGGCCTGGACGCCCACGGGCCGCGGTAGCGAAGACCTTGCGACCTGGGGGCGCGAGTACCTGCGTGCGCCATCGGAGACGCCTTTCAGCTTCGCCCGCACCCGGTGCGATCTGCCCGCAGGCGACGCCGTGGCCGACGGCCTGACCGAACGCCTGGAAACGGTGGAGGGTGCCGTGGAGGTCGCGGGAAGTGACGTCGTCGCGGCAGCCCCCGTGCTCGTACGCACGCTGTTCGGGCTCGTGGCGGAGTCCTACGCGTATCTGCTCGAGTGAGCCCGGGAGGTATGGCGGGCGCGGGAGGATTCGAACCCCCGACCTTTCGGTTCGTAGCCGAATGCTCTATCCAACTGAGCTACGCGCCCCGTGCTTGCAGGCCTTCGAGGTGGGTAGGGCCCCACTGCGAAGGCCGCGTATGATCCCAGCGAGCCCGAAGCCCGTCAAGGTACGAGGCGAGAATCCGGCGCCAAGCTGCTAGCATGCGGCGCGCCGCGCGTCGCAGGGACGTCTCACGGCGCCCGGAGCCGAGTGGGTGCGGTGCCAGGGGCGAAAGGGGACGCCGGTGTCGGCCGCGAACGGGAGTCGCTAGTGAAAGACGCAGGTACCTCGACGACGTGGCATCGGCTCGTCGTCCTCGCCGCTCTGCTGTGGAGTGGCTGCTCCGGCCCCCACGCCGCTGCGCTCGAACCGTCCTCTCCTCTGCCGACCGTGCGCCCGAGGCACTTCCCCGTCGACGAACTCGACATCCGCATCGACGGGCGCCTGGAAGAGCCTGTCTGGGCGACGCTTCCCGTTCACGACGAGTACCGCATCATCGAGCCCGACACGCTCGCCGCCCCGGAGTACCGCACCGAGCTCCGCTTCGCGTACACGGACCGTGGACTCTACGTCGGCGTGATGGCCCATCAGGATCCGGAGACCCTGGTCTCGCGCATCTCCCAACGCGACCAGCGCATCAGCCGCGACGACATCTCCATCACCATCGACCCCACCGGCTCGGGCCTCTACGGATACTGGTTCACCGTCGGCCTGGGCGGGACGCTCCTCGACGGCACCGTGGTTCCGGAGCGCAACTTCACCAACCAGTGGGACGGCCCCTGGTTCGGCGCGGCCGCGGAGAACGAGGAGGGCTGGAGCGTCGAGATGTTCCTGCCCTGGTCCATGATGGCGATGCCCGAGAGCGGCGCCGAGCGGACCATCTCCTTCTACACCTCGCGCCGCGTCGCGCATCTGAACAAGCGCTATGCCATGCCCGCGCTGCCGCGGACGCAGCCGCAGTTCATGTCCGTGCTCCGGCCCCTCGCCCTCGGGGACGTGCAGCCGAAGAGACAGCGCACCTTCTATCCCTTCTCTGCCGCGACCTACGACGCGCGTGAGGGGGACTTCGAATCGAAGCTCGGCAGCGACATCTATCTCCGACCGACCTCGAATCTGCAGATCTCTGCCACGCTCAATCCCGACTTCGGCACCGTCGCTCAGGACGACCCGGTGGTGAATCTCTCCGCCTTCGAGGTGTTCTTCCGTGAACGCCGGCCCTTCTTCCTCGAGGGGCAGGAGGTGTTCGTCAGCTCACCGCGAGCGGCTGGCAACTACGAGGGCGGACCGCCGGTCCTGCTGATCAATACCCGGCGCATCGGCGCGCCGCCGTCACTCCCGAACGACGATCGCATCCAGTCCTTCTCGGAAGTGGACCGGCAGCGCCTGTCCGACCTCGTCGGTGCGGCGAAGGTCACCGGGCAGGCCGGCAACCTCCGCTACGGCGTACTCACGGCGCTCGAGCGCGACACGGAGGTCACGGGCTTCGACGCCGCGGGTCAGGGCATCGACTTCCAGGTGAAGGGCAAGCGCTTCGGTGCAGCGCGCGTGATCCGCGAGGTCAGCGACGGGGCGGCCTATCGCGCCTTCGGCGGCATGTTCACGGCCGTGGGCAAGCCCGGCGACGACGGCTATGTCGGTGCCCTCGACGCGCATCTGCTCACGGACGACGGCGTCTGGAAGCTCGACGGCCAGGCCATGTGGTCGCAGGCGAACGACAAGCGTGGCACGGGACTGATCGGCGATCTCGTCTACACGCCGCGCCAGGGGCGCATCCACCGCCTCGGTTTCGAGGCCCTCGACGAGAATCTGGACCTCAACGACTTCGGCTTCCTGCGCCGCAACGAACAGGTGCTGATCGACTACCGCTACGAGGAGACGCGTTCCGATCTCGAGGGACTGTTCCAGCGCCGGACGTCGCTGCGTACGCGTCAGGGCTGGGCCCTCGACGGCAAGTACATCAGCTCCGGTTTCTTCCTCGATCGCAACTGGACCTTCGACGACCTCAACGAGGCGCGCATCCAGCTCGGCTACCGGCCCCAGCGCTGGGACGACCGCAACTCTCGCGGCAACGGTGCCTTCCGCATCGACGACCGCGGCGTCCTCGAGCTCGGCTACAACACGAACAACGCGCTGCCGCTCGCCCTGGGCGTCGATCTCGGCATGCGCCACGAGGACCTGCAGGGCCTGTCCTACGATGGCCGCCTCGGCCTGACCTGGCGCCCGAACGACCGCTTCACCGCGGATCTGGGTCTGCGCTACGCGGACCGGGGGGAATGGCTCGTCTATCGCTCCGGCCGTGATTTCACGACCTACGACGCGATCGAATGGCGCCCCGAGTTCACCGTCGACTACTTCTTCAGCGCGCGCCAGCAGCTCCGTGCCGCCATGCAGTGGGTGGGCGTGAAGGCGAGCGAGCAGCAGTTCTACACGATCCGCTTCGACGGTGATCTGGTGCAGCGCCCGACGCCCCTCGACTCCGAGGACTTCGCCGTCTCCAACATGGTCTTCCAGCTGCGCTACCGCTGGGAGATCGCGCCCCTGTCGGACCTCTTCGTCGTCTACACCCGCGGCGGTTCGCTCGATCAGACGCAGGACAGGGACTTCCGAGCGCTGCTGGCGGACAACTTCGAGGATCCCGACACCGATCAGCTGGTCGTGCTGCTGCGCTACCGCCTCGGGTCCTGACGCCTCTCCCTTCCGATCGGCCCCAGGCGTGGTGCGACCGCGATCGCGCCGACGAGGTGCCGGCGCGGCAGACGCAGCGGCATCGCGACCAGACTCCCGGGGTGCCGGTCCCGTAGCGCCGACCGCACGAGCAGGGCGCGCGAGCCCGCCTCGAAGCTCAGTTTCGAGAGTGCAGCGATCCCTCTTCCGTCGGCCTTGAGCGCAGCTTCTGCCAGGCACCAGTCCCTCAGCGTCGGCGAAGCGGCCGTGGCGCCGAGCCCCGCCAGACGTCGGCGCACGCCGGGCGTCAGCGCTCGCCCCCGTGTCTCCAGATCCACACCGAGCCGACGGCCGGCCGAGGCGCCCGGCGCCGCTGCGGCGAGTATCCAGCCGGCCGTGTGCGTCAACGACAGCGCGAGGCGCCGTCTATGCGCTGCCCGGTGCAGCGGTCGTCGGGCGCGCTGGAGGCGCAGGCGCGTGCGTGAAGCGGGGACGCGGTCCTGATCGGCCACGAGCCTGCGGAGCAGGGCACGGCCGACGAGGAAGGCGCGGCGGCGCCCGCGATGGCCGATGGCGCGAGCCGCGGCGCGGTCGGCAGGGTGAAGCCAGGACGCCAGGGCCCTGGATGCGCGCGCCGTGTCCGGCGCGAGCAGCAGGCGAACGTCGCCGCGCGGGCCGGCGCGCAGGTGCAACAGCCGGCTCAAGGCAGGACCGTGGCGAGGCCGCGCGCCAGATCGATTCGCGGCTGCCAGGCGAACGCGGCGGTGAAGGGTTCCGGGTCGCAGCGCCAGTCGGGGTGTGTCAGCTCGCGCGCCTTGCCCGGCGTCAGCATGGGGGCGCGTCCCGTCAGGCGCGCGAGTGCGCGATTGACGAGGCCGGCGCTCCTCAGCAGCGCGCCGGGAACGGTCAGCACCCGCACCGATCGCCCGCTGTGGCGTGCCACGGCGGCTGCCAGCTCCGGCCAGTCGTAGCCTGCCGCGACGCCGTCGCAGAGTTCGAAGGGACCCCGGGCCGGCGTCGGCGCGGCGAGCACGGCGAGGAGAGCGTCGACCAGGTCGTCGACGTGGATCAGCGTGACGCGATTGCGGGCATCGCCCGGGGCCGTCGCGAGGCCACGCGCCATGGTCTCGAGGAGGGGCTGGAGTTCGACGTCGCCCGGTCCGTAGACCGCGGTCGGGCGGAGGATCGTGCTGGGCACCGCGGCTGCGCTCACCAGCGCCTCCGCCGCACGCTTGCTGCCGGCATAGTCCGACAGTCCGGGTTCGCGCGCGGCCAGCGTCGAGACGTGCAGGAAGCGCGTCTCCGGCGCCGCTCGTGCCACGGCGTCGAGCAGGTTCTGCGTGCCGACCACGTTCACGGCGTCGAAGGCTGCACGGTCGGCGCCGCGGACGGCTCCCGCCAGGTGCACGACCGCGTCGGCCCCGGCGACGAGCGTGCGCAGCGCCGTCGCGTCGTCCAGATCGCCGCGGACGGTCTCGGCGTCGTCGCCGGGGAGAGCCGCGGGCCGTCGCGCCAGGGCGCGGACGTCGCGGCCCTCCGCGCGGAGGCGGGCGCAGAGGCGCCGGCCGATGAAACCGGTCGCTCCGGTGACGGCGACGAGCATGGCTTCGGCCGGCGCGCTCAGGGCGCGCCGAGGCCCTCCAGGAAGAGTTCGCGGGCGCGGGCCCGCGAGAGCTTGCCGGACGTGGTCTTCGGCAGGCTGTGCGGCGGGACCGGCGTCACGCGTGGATCGATGCCCAGCGCCGCACGCACCTCGCCCTGGATGCCACGCAGGAGCGCCTCGCGGGCGCGCTCGTCCTGCTCGCGGCACTGGAGCAGCACCACGACTTCCGCGCCCTCGCTGCCGTCCACGGTGAATGCAGCGGCGTCGCCGGTTCGCACGCCCTGGAACTGCTCGGCGATGTGCTCGACGTCCTGGGGCCAGATGTTGCGGCCGTTGACGATGATCAGATCCTTGCGTCGCCCCGTGAGAACGAGTTCGCCCTCCGCGAGATAGCCGAGGTCGCCGGTATCGAGCCAGCCGTCGACGAGGATCTGCCGGTTGATTTCGTCGGCACCGTGATAACCCTCCATGGTGCTCGGCGTGTGCAGGAACACGGTGCCTTCGCGGCGCTCCGGCAGCACGGTACCGTCCTCGGCCCGGATCTCCACGCGATAGTCCGGCAGTGGCCGGCCGCAGCGCGTGAAGCGCGCGCCGCCGGCGCTCGGCCGTGCGTCGCCGTCACGGGCGCGCGCCTCCGCATCGATCTCGTCCACGCCGACGCCGGCGCCTCGACCCGTGAAGGAGACGGCGAGGGAGACCTCGGCCATGCCGTAGGACGGCATGAGCGCACCGGCCTGGAAGCCGCCGGGCGCGAGCGCCTCGGCGAAACGCTCGAGCACCTCCGGCCGGATCATGTCCGCGCCGCAGCCCGCGATGCGCCAGCGCGCGAGATCGAACTGCTCGGCGTCGCCGGGGCGCAGACGGCGGGCGGTGAGTTCGTAGCCGAAGGGCGGGGCGAAGGAGATGGTGGCGCCGCGATCGCTGATCATCCGCGGCCAGAGCCGCGGTCGCATGGCGAACTCGCGCGTGCCGAGGTAGTCGATGGAGCACTGGCTCGCGACCGGGACCATCAGCTTCCCGACCAGACCCATGTCGTGATAGAGCGGCAGCCAGCTGCAGAAGCGGTCGGTCTCCCCGATCGCGAGGCCGTCACGGACGATGCCGAGCACGTTGCGCAGCGTCGACCGCTCCGTCAGCATCGCGCCGCGCGGAAAGCGGGTGCTGCCCGAGGTGTACTGGATGTACGCCAGCTCCTCCGGCCGCGGCCGGCTCGGGAGTGCGGCCGCGCCTTCCGCGAGCAGCGCATCCACGGTGCCGAGGAAGCGGAGCGTCTTCGCCTGCTGCACCTCCTCGAGGTAGGGCACGAAGGCCTCGGTCGCGAGCGCGCAGCGCGCGCCGGCGTCCGCGAGCATGCGGCCGACGAGTTCCACGTAGTGCTGATGCCCGCCCATGTGGATGCTCGCCGGGAGCGGCACGGGCACGAGCGCCGCGTAGCGGCAGGCGAAGAAGGCCGTCACGAAGTCCGCATGGGTCTCGGCGACGATGCCGACGCGTTCGCCCCGCTCGAGACCGAGCGCAGCGAGGCGTCGCGCGGCGGCCTCGGCGCGATCCCGTAACTCGTGCCAGGTGACGGTCGACTGGAGCCGCCCCCGGCCATCGTGGAAACTGGCACCCGTGCCGGCATCGGCGGCGTACTCGAGCGCCTCGATCAACGTGGCGAAGTCGCCGCGGCGGATCGGGACGGCACGCTCCGTCGGTGTGGCGGCCGCAGGGGCGGGATTCAGGGTCACGGATACTCCAGGGATGGTCTCGGGGCAGCACTGACGGCGCGACACTCGGATGCGCCGTCGGGGGCCATTATGGATTCATACGGCGCCGCAGGCACGTCCGGGCGCCGGAATGGAAGGAGAGGCGAGCTGGAAGCGCAGCAGAGAGGGCAACTCGCCGCCGGCGTCCTCGCCGGCGAGCGTCCGGGGCCCTCGGAGCTCTCGGACGCCGAACAGGTGCCGCTCAAGGTGTTCGTCGACATCGCCGGGCGTCCGATGCTCGCCCGCGTGCTGGACGTCATCGCCGAGGCGACGCCGGACGCACTGCACATCGTCGCCGGGCCGGACGAGGTGGGTCTGCGCGCTGCGCCCTGGCTGCAGGCGGCGGTCGCCGAGGAGCGGCTCATGCATCTGCCGCCCGCTCACTCGCCGTCGCGATCGGCGCGCGCAGTGGTCGAAGCGGCCTATGCGCGCGGTGCGCGTGCCGTCGCCGTGACCACCGGCGATCACCCGCTGCTCACGGCACGCACCTTCCGGCGCTTCGTCGACGACGCCCTCGCCACGGATGCGGACGCGGTGGTGGGTCTGGCGGACCATGCGGCGGTGAAGGCGGCGTTCCCCGCGAGCCGCCGCACGGCGCTGCGTTTCTCCGACGGTCACCGCTGCGGATGCAACATGTTCCTGTTCCGCGGCTTCGGAGCCCTGCGGGTCCTCGACCTGTGGCGCGAGGTGGAACAGGACCGCAAGCGTCCGGATCGCATCCTGCGGCGTCTCGGTCCCGGCCTCGCCGTGCGCTATCTGGCCGGTCGCCTCGAGCTGGCCGAGGCACTCGATCGCCTCGGTGAACTCGCCGATGCGCGCGTCGCGGTGGTTCGCGTGGAGGACCCCGATGCGGCCGTGGACGTCGACAATCTGGAGGATCTCGCGACCGTGCGTGCACGCTGGGCGCAGCGCGCCGATCAGCCGACCGACGACTCGAAGACGTGATGCGCGAGCGTCTCGCCCGGCGCCCGGGCCAGCACTTCTATGCG
This sequence comes from Pseudomonadales bacterium, assembly GCA_036351675.1. Classification (GTDB taxonomy): domain Bacteria; phylum Pseudomonadota; class Gammaproteobacteria; order Pseudomonadales; family Azotimanducaceae; genus JAZBPO01. The sequence goes on along the minus strand of JAZBPO010000427.1, from coordinate 1,555 downwards.
CCCGCTGGAACCCTGGCGTCTGGCGCGGCAGTCGAGCCATGCGGCGCGGTGGTCGCCCGTGCCCGCGGTGGCGGAAGCGGAGGGCGCCTGCAGGATCGGCAAAGCCCGGACTCCGACTTCTGCTCGATGCATGCGCAGCGCATGGCCGTGGCCGTGCAGCACGAGTTCCGCCCCGCGCTGCTCGAGGATCGTCGCGAGGGCGTCCGCGTCCACCAACCGCTTGCGCCAGGGATCGAGACCGGGCAACGGAGCATGGTGGATCAGCACGATCCGCAGGTAGCCCGCGCGCGCGGTGGCGTCGAGGAGACCGTCGAGCAGCGTGCGCTGCGCCGCGCCGAGTTCGCCGGTCGCCATGAGCCAGCCCGCGGCCCAGGCGCTGTCGAGTCCGATCAGCGCGACCGGTCCGCGCAGACGCAGCCAGGGGAAGCCGGGCCGGTCGTCGTCGGAGCACATCCAGGGCGCCCAGCTCGCATGCATTTGCCCGGCGGGATCGGCGACGTAGAGATCATGATTGCCGGGGATCGTGCTGACGGCGTCGGGCGGGCCGAGCGATGCGAGCCAGGCCCTCGCCGCCGCGAGTTCCTGCGGGTGGCCGATGTGCGTCAGATCGCCGGTGATGGCCCAGTGTTCGATGCCTTCCGCGCGCGCGTCCTCCACGAGGCCGGCGAGCACGGCCGGGTCGTGACGCCGCCGGCGCTTGCGGCGCCAGGACAGCCAGCCGAGCAGGCGCTTGTCGCGGAGCGTTCCGGGCCGCACGCCACTCAGCGACGTCAGATGCGGGTCGGAGAGGTGCGCGAAGCGGAACTCTCCGTCGGAGGCGGATGGCAGTGTCGCGGCGTCGATCATGCGGATGACGGGGATCCCGGTATCCAAGGGTCGCGTGGCGGGCGCCGGGCGGGCGCGGTGCGATCGTGAACCGCATCGCCATCCTGAGCAACGCCGGCAGCGGTCGTAATCGACGTCGCTCGGAACTGCTGCGACGGCTCGACGCCGCCAGCGACGTGGACCACGTGGTGACGGATTCGGCGGAGGCCGTGCCCGAGGCCCTGGCGACGCTGCTCGGTCGCGAGCCCTCCGTGCTCGCGGTCAACGGCGGCGACGGCACGCTGCAGGCCGTGCTGACCGTGCTCGCCGATCTCGTCGACGCCGGCGCCGTTCCGGCCACGCCCGTGCCCATCGCCGTGCTGCCCGCCGGGAGCACGAACATGTCGGCCCACGATCTCGGCTGCGGCGGCCGCCTGCAGCGTCGGCTCGGTGATCTCCTCGCGCTCCGCGATCGTGACCGGGAGGCCTGGCGCGTCACGTTCCGGCGGCCGCTGCAGATCCACGATGCGGCAGACAGGCGGCGCATCGGGTTCTTCTTCGGCATGGGCACGATCGTGCGCGGTATCGAGTACTGGCACGAGCGCCTGCGTCATGGCGGCGGGGCGGGCGAATGGAGCGCCGGTGCAGCGCTCGCGCGCGCGGCCTGGGGCGTCGTTCGGCGTCAACCCCCCTTCGATGCGCCGTCGCGGCTGCGCCTGCAGGCGCGCGGCTCCTCCTCCGCCATGGCAGG
>JAZBPO010000426.1:0-49339 GCA_036351675.1 Pseudomonadales bacterium | reverse complement strand
ACGGCCTCCGCGGCCGGGGAACCGGCCGACGCGTCGGGCGACGACGGCGCAGCGGCGGCCTCCGCCGGCGAGAACGCGGGCGGCGGCGAGGCGGAAGGCTTCGCCGATTCGCTCATGGGCGGCATCGCCCGGCGCAATCTCGCCGAACTCGACGGGCTGCCGAAGGACCCGGCGGGCGCCGTGCGCGCGCTCGCGGACTACGAGTTCGTCGAGCCGCAGGCGCAGCGCAAGTACGAGGAACTCGTCGAGCAGCTCCGTGAAGCCATGACGAAGACCTTCTTCCGGGACGTCGAGAAGATGATCAGGGAGATGTCCGACGGCGATCTGCAGCGCATGAAGGACATGGTGCGCGACCTCAACGAGGCGCTGGTGCAGAAGATCGCCGGCGAGGAGCCGGACTTCGACTCCTTCATGGAGAAGTACGGCGACATGTTCGGCGACGATCCGCCGCAGGACTTCGACGACTTGGTCCGGCAGATGCAGGCGCAGATGGCGGCCATGCAGTCGCTCATGATGTCCATGCCGACGAGCCAGTACGAGCAGCTGCAGCAGCTGCTCGCCGATCGCCTCGGCGACGGCGAGCTCGACTCCGAGATGCGCAAGCTGATGCAGAAGCTCGACTTCCTCGATCCGCCCGGCGGCCAGCGCTACCGCTTCGACGGTGACGAGGCCCTCGATCTGCAGGCCGCCATGGACCTCATGGGCGACATGCAGGGGCTGGAAGAGCTCGAGGCGCAGCTGCGCGCGGCGCAGACCGAAGGCGATCTCTCGCAGATCGATCTCGAGGCGCTCGAGGATCTGCTCGGCGAGGAGGCGTCGAGCGCCGTCGAGCAGATGAAGAAGCTCCTCGAGGTGCTCGAGGAGGCGGGCATGATCCGTCGTGACGGCGACTCCTGGGATCTGACGCCGCGCGGCATGCGCATGATCGGCCAGAAGGCCCTCGGCGAGATCTACCGCTCGCTCAAGCGCCAGAGCCTCGGCAATCACCAGATGCCGGAGGAGGGCCGCTTCGGAGAGCGCATCGAGCAGACGAAGCAGCACGAGTACGGCGAGGCCTTCAACCTGCACATGGCGCGGACGCTGCAGAACGCCCTCAAGCGTGCGGGGCCCGGTACGCCCGTCGACCTCGCGCCCGAGGATTTCGAGATCTACCGCAACGAGCTCGTCACGCGCACGGCGACGGTGATGCTCGTGGACCTGTCCTGGTCCATGGAGCTGCGGGGCGCCTTCCCGTCGGCGAAGAAAGTGGCGCTCGCGCTCAACAATCTCATCACCTCCGCCTATCCGCGCGACTCCTTCTACGTGGTCGGCTTCTCGGCCTACGCGAAGGAGCTGAAGCCGCACGAGATCCCGTTCCTCGCCGTCGACGAGTACGTGCTCGGCACCAACATCCAGCACGCGCTGCTCATCGCCGAGAAACTCCTCGCCCGGCACCAGGGCGGTTCGCGGCAGATCCTGATGATCACGGACGGCGAGCCGACGGCGCACATCGAGAACGGTCGCGCCCAGTTCGCCTATCCGCCGACACCCATGACGATCCGCGAGACGATCAAGGCGGTGAAGCGCTGCACGGGCAAGGGGATCACGATCAACACCTTCATGCTCGACGAGAGCTACTACCTGCGCGCCTTCATGGACCAGGTGAGCAAGATCAACGGCGGGCGGGTGTTCTACTCATCACCGGAGAAGCTCGGGGAGTACATCCTCGTCGACTACGTGCAGCACAAGAAGAAGATTCTGGCTCGGCGCTGACGGGTCTCGGGGGAGCGCCCGGCTGCGGCAGCGGATGCCGTTCCGGGGCGCCGCAGCGCACCCCGACCGTCGTCGCTCGCATCGACGGTGGTTTGCGAGGACGTGTTCGCGTGATGAGGGGCTTCGCTCCGTTCCTGGTCTGCCTGCTGCTGCTCGGCTGCGAGTCCGGATCGGATGCCCCGGTCGTGGTCGGAACGCTCGAGCGCGATCGCGTGGACGTCGTGGCCGACTCCTCCGAGCCGGTTCTGGAATTGCGCGTACGCGAGGGGGATCGCGTCGCGGCCGGTGACGTACTGCTGGTACAGGACGACCGGCGCGCGCAGGCGGCGCTGGCGCGGGTGCGGGCCGAGGTGGCGGTCGCGCGTGCGGCCTTCGAGGAGGCGGAACGTGGACCGCGGCCGGAGGAGCTGGAACGGGTCCGGGCGCGCATCGCCGCCGCGGACAGCGAGGTCACCGTGGCGCGTCTGGAGCTGGAGCGGGCGCGGGGGCTCGCGGAGCGCAGCTTCGCCAGTCCGAGCGACCTGGATCTGCTCGGCGGGCGCGTGGAGCAGGCGGTCGCCCGGCGCCGGGAACTCGAGCGGCTGCTCGCCGAGCTCGAGGCCGGTACCCGTTCCGAGGTGATCGCGCGCGAGCGCGCACGCCTGGATGCCGCCGAGCAGTCCCTCGTGGACGCCGAGCTCGCCCTCGAACGGACGCGGCCGGTGGCGCCCGTGGACGGGATCGTCGAGGCCATGCCCGTGGAGCGGGGCGATCGGCCCGCCGTCGGCCGCACGCTCGTGGCGATCCTCGATGACGCGCGGCTCTACGCGCGCGTCCATCTGCCGGAACCCTTGCGCGCGCGTCTCGTCGTCGGCGACGTGGCGGAGGTGCAGCTGCAGGGCACGGACCGCCGCTTCCGCGGGGCGCTGCGCTGGATCTCCTCCGAGGCGGCCTTCACGCCCTTCTATGCGCTCACCCAGCAGGACGCGACGCGGCTCGCCTACCTTGCCGAGATCGACCTGGTCGAGGTCTCCGCGCTGCCCGTGGGTGTCCCGGTGGCGGTGCGTTTCCCCGGGCTCCTGGAAGGGGCTGCCGCGCCGTGAGCCGCGCCGTCCGTGCCCGGGGCCTGACCCGGCGCTTCGGGGCGCTCCTGGCCGTGGACGCGCTCGACCTCGACATCGAGGTGGGCGAGGTGCACGGCTTCCTCGGGCCGAACGGTTGCGGCAAGTCCACGGCGATCCGCCTGCTGTGCGGCCTGCTCGCGCCGAGTGCCGGGACTGCGGAGGTGCTCGGCGTGGACGTGCGCCGGCATGCCGAAGCGCTGCGCTCGCGCATCGGTTACATGACTCAGCGCTTCTCCTTCTACGAGGACCTGACGGTGCGCGAGAACCTCCGGTTCATGGCGCGCATCCACGGCCTGGAGCCGGCGCGGCGGCGCATGCGCATCGACGCGGTGATCGATCGCTTCGGTCTCGCGGCGCAGTTCGACCAGCTCGCGGGTACGCTCTCCGGCGGGCAGCGTCAGCGCCTCGCGCTCGCCGGCGTCACGTTGCACGAACCGGAGCTGCTGCTGCTCGACGAACCCACGAGCGCCGTCGATCCGCAGTCGCGGCGGGACTTCTGGGAGACGCTGTTCGAGTTCTCCTCGGCCGGCACCACGATCCTCGTCTCCAGCCACTTCATGGACGAGGCGGAGCGCTGCCATGCGCTGTCGATCCTTGACGCCGGACGCCGCGTGGCTCACGGCGAGCCGGAGGTGCTCATGGACGCGCTGCCCGCCGCGGTCGTGGAGGTGCGCAGTCGGGAAGCGCATCGGGCGGCGCGCGCCCTCGACGCGCTCGAGGGACTGCTCGAGGTGACCCAGCTCGGCAACCGGCTCCACGTACTTCTCGACCCGACCCTGAAGGACCCCGTCGGCCGCGTCGACGCCCGACTCGCGGCGGCGGGTCTCGTGGCGAAGACGGCCCGCATCCGCGCGTCCCTCGAGGACGTGTTCGTCATGGCGACTCGGGCGTGAGACGTTCGCTCGCGCGTATCGGCGCGATCGCGATGAAGGAGCTGATGCACCTGCGTCGGGACCGGCTGACGGGCGCCATGGTGTTCGGCTTCCCGCTCGTGATGACGCTGCTGTTCGGCTACGCCATCAACGACGACGTGCGCGGCCTGCGTGCGGCCTGGGTCGATCACGCCGACACGAGCGCCTCGCGGGCGCTCGTGGCTGCCGCCGTCGCCTCGCAGGTGATCGTCGCGCCGGCGCCCGCCCGCGACGAGGCGGATCTCGAGGCGCGCCTGCGCGCGGGCACGATCAGCGTCGGCATCGTCATCCCGGCGGATTTCGAGCGGCGCCTCGCCGACGGCCGGCCCCCCTACGCGCAGCTCATGGTGGACGCGAGCGACCCCACGGTGCTCGGGACCGTGCGCGGCCTCGAGCAGCTGCGCTTTCCGACGCCGGACGTGCGCGAGACCGGCACCTTCGCGGTGCGTGCCTGGTTCAATCCGGAGCGGCGCTCACCGGTGTTCATCGTGCCGGGCCTGTGCGGCGTGATCCTCACGCTCACCATGGTGCTGTTCACGGCCATCGCCATCGTCCGCGAGCGCGAGCGCGGCAATCTGGAACTGCTGATCACGACCCCGGTGCGGCCCCTCGAACTCATGTGCGGGAAGATCCTGCCCTACGTCGTCATCGGCTACCTGCAGATCTCGCTCATCCTCGTGCTCGGCGTGCTGCTCTTCGACGCGCCCGTACGGGGCTCGCTCGCGGACTTCTACCTCGGCGCCGGCGTCTTCGTGGTGAGCGTACTCACGCTCGGCCTGTTCATCTCCACGCTCGCCGCCACGCAGTTCCAGGCCTTCCAGATGACCTTCATGTCCTTCCTGCCGCAGCTCCTGCTCTCCGGTTACATGTTCCCCTTCGAGGGCATGCCCCGGCCCGCGCAGTGGCTCGCGGAGCTGTTCCCGATCACCCACTTCCTGCGCATCGTCCGCGGGGTGATCCTGCGCGATGCGGATCTCGTGGCCCTGCGCGGGGAGTTCTGGCCCCTCCTGGTCTTCTTCCTGGTCGGGCTCTCGCTGGCGACCTTGCGCTTTCGCAAGCGGCTGGATTGACTGTGCTCGAATGTCGACGCCCTGTAGCCGGAGCCGTTCATGTCTCCTCTCATGTACCCGCCGAGTCCGTTCCCCGGTCCCGGAGCTCCGGACGCGCCCGAGGCGCCGGCGCCGTGAGTGCCGCCGAACGTCTGCTGCACGTGGCGGAACGGGCCGAGTACGAGGCCTGCCTCGGCGGCACGCACTACGCACCGTCCGGCTACGACGTCGAGGGCTTCATCCACCTGTGCAGGCCCGTGCAGCTCGCGGGCGTGCTCGAGCGCTACTACCGCGACCGCGAGGACCTGCTGCTGCTGGTGCTCGAGACCGAGGCCTTCGACGCGGAACTGGTGTTCGAGGACACGACGGGCAGGGGCGAGCGCTTCCCGCACCTTCGTGGAGCGGTTCCGCTCGCGGCGGTGCGCGCCGTGCGCGGGATCCGTACCGACGGCGCAGGTCGCGTATCCGCCGGTGCGCCGGCACCGGGCCGCAGCGGTGGCCGCTCGGACCACGAAGCGCTCGGGCAGGCCGCATTCATCCTGGCGGAGCAGTGCCGCGACGGGGTCTTCGCGCACGTCGGGAAACTACCGGATGCGGGTTTCGCGGCCTGGCTGCACGCGGAGCTCGCGCAGCGCTGTCCGGGCTTCAGTGACGAGGAGTACGCGTCCGCGCTCGGCGAGGGTTTCCTCGCCTCGCGCTGAACGCGCTCAGGAGTCCACGGAGCGCGCGCGGATGATGCGGTCGAGGGTCTCGAACAGCCGATCCCGGGGGGCCGGTTTGGTGAGGACGGCGTCCACGGCACCGGCTTCGAGCAGTGCGGCGTCCTCGGCGTAGCCGGTCAGCACCAGGATCGGCACCCCCGGTCGCCGCGCCCGTGCGTGGCGCACGACATCGGAGCCCTGCGCCTGCCCGGGCAGCACCATGTCCGTGACCAGCAGTTCGATCGCGTCGTCGCCGTCGAGGCGCTCCAGGGCGGCGTCGCCCGACGGCGCAGTGCTGACCACGAGGCCCGTGCGCGCGAGGAGCTTGGCGAGCAGTTCACGCACGGCGGGGTCGTCCTCGACGAGGAGCGTGCGCAGCGGCGGGAGCCGGGGCGCGCTGGCGGAGACACGGCCGGGTTGCTTGCCTGGGAGCGGTGCCGCGACCGGGAACAGCATGGCCACTTCCGTACCCCCGCCCGGTTCGGAGGCGATGCGTACGGCGCCGCCGGACTGGCTCGCGAAGCCCTGGACCATGGACAGTCCGAGTCCCGAGCCCTCGGACATGCCCTTGGTCGAGAAGAAGGGCTCGAAGGCGCGCTCGAGCACCTCGACCGCCATGCCCGTCCCGGAGTCGATCACCGCGAGTTCGTGGAAGCGGCCTTCCGGGAGCCCGGTCTCCGACCAGTCCGGCGAGGGACCCGAAACGGTGCGGACGCGGAGGCGCAGCGCGCCCCCGTCCATCATGGCGTCGCGCGCATTGATCACCAGATTCAGCAGCGCGTTCTCGAGCGTGTTGCGGTCCACGACGACGTGGCAGGGCACGCTCGGCAGTTCCGTGTCGATGGAGATCGACTCGGGCACCGTGCGGCGGCAGAGCTGGAGCATGTCCCGCACGACCGCGACCAGATCCTGCGGCGTGGGTGCGAGGGGCGCCTGCCGCGCGAAGTTGAGGAGACTGCGCGTGAGGGCGCTGCCGCGCCCGGCGGCCTGGAGGATCTGCTCGAGACCGCTGGCGAGTTCGGCCGGATCGGTCTCGCCTTCGAGCAGCTCCGCGTTGCCGACGATGACCGCCAGCAGGTTGTTGAAATCGTGCGCGATCCCGCCCGTGAGCTTGCCGATGGCCTCCAGCTTGCTGGCGCGTGCGAGACGCAACTGACTTTCGCGCAGCTCTGCCTCGGCGGTTCGCAGCTCGGAGATGTCGAGGACGATGCTGTTCCAGGTCGTCGACCCGTCGTCGCGGCGCGTCGGTGTACCGCGACCGTGGAGCCAGCGCACCTGGCCGCTGTCCGTGCGGATCCGGAACACCTGGTCCCAGACGATCAGCTCCTGTGCCGAGCGCCCGATCGCCTCGCGCAGATCCGGTATGTCCTCGTCGAAGACGCGGCGCCAGACCGCGCCCGGGTCGCGCTGGATCTCTTCGGCAGTGATCTCCCAGATGGCTTCGCAGCCCTGGCTCATGTACTCGACACTGTCACGGCCGTCGGTTCCGAGGACGTAGCGGAAGACCGCTCCGGGAATGTCCTCGGCCAGCTGGCGGAAGTGCGCTTCGCTCTGCTCGAGGGCGCGTTGCGTGGTCCGCTCGTCCGTGACGTCGCGCATCATGCCGACGTACCAGCGACCCCCGTCGGCGCCGATCTCCGACACGGTGCGACAGTCGATGTCGCGGTAGTCGCCATTCTTGTGGCGCATGCGGAACTCGAGGCTGTAGGCGCGACCCGCCGCGATGTGAGTGCGCAGGTCTTCCTCGAGGCGCGTGCGGTCCTCCGGATGCAGCAGTTCACGGAAGGTATCGTAGTGGGGCGGGAAGTCCTCGCGTCTCCGACCGAGGGCCGCGAGGAGCGTATCGGAGCACCAGAGCGCGCCGGACGCGGGCTCCCAGGCCCAGTAGCCGCCGTAGTGGCCGTCCACGACGCGCGCCAGCCAGCTGCCGAGTTCCGATGGCGGTGAGATGGTGCCGGGCTGCGGCTGTGATCCCAGATTCATGAGCGGTCGGACCGGACGGAACGTCGACGGCCGGGGATGGTAGTCCAGCTGTCGCGATTCTGCCGCCCTCTCTGCAGCCGTCCGTCTTGACCTCGCTCCGGCCGCCGCGTATCCAGTGGCGCCACCGGTCGCGGCGCGGCAGCAGTGGAGGAGAAAGAGCACATGGCCCGACGTGAAGCGCTGATCATCGACGGCGTCCGCTCGCCGCGCGGCAAGGGCCGCGAGAGCGGCAGCCTCCACCACATCCACCCGCAGCGCGGACTCGCGCAGGTGCTGAACCAGCTACGGGACCGGGTCGGCTTCGACGCGGAGGACGTCGAGGACGTGATCATGGGCTGTGCGTCTCAGGTCGGCGATCACTCCATGGACATCGCCCGCATGGCCGTCCTCGATGCGGGCTGGCCCGTCTCGGCGCCGGGCGTCACGCTGAATCGCTTCTGCGGGTCCGGCCAGCAGGCCGTGACCTTCGCCGCCATGGGCATCCTCGCCGGCCACCAGGAACTGGTCATCGGCGGCGGCGTCGAGTGGATGTCGCGCCGGGCACCCATGAGCGTCGACGGCTTCAGCGCCAACAACCGCCATCTCCACGACCTCCATCCGCAGGTGCCCCAGGGCATCTCCGCAGACCTCATCGCGACGCTCGAAGGCTTCACGCGCAAGGACTGCGACGCCTACGCGGTGGAGAGTCAGCGTCGCGCCGCTGTCGCTCTGGAGGAGGGCCGCTTCGAGCGCTCCGTGGTGCCGATCCTGAACGACGACGGCAGCGTCGCCCTCGACCGCGACGAGCATCCGCGGCCGGGCACGACGCTGGAGGCCCTCGCGGGCCTGAACCCCGCCTTCGAGGGTATGGGCGAGCACGTCGAGGCCGGCAAGGAGCTCAGCTACGACGAGTACGCGCGCCAGGTCTATCCGCAGCTGGACCGCATCGACCACGTCCATCACGGCGGCAACTCCTCCGGCGTGGTCGACGGCGCCTCCGCGCTGCTGCTCGCCTCCAACGACTACGCGCAGGCGCATGGGCTGAAGGCGCGCGCCCGCATCCGCATGAGCGCCACCGCCGGTACGGAGCCGGTGATCATGCTCACGGCGCCCGCGCCCGCCGCCGCCCTGTGCCTGAAGAAGGCCGGCATGAAGCCCTCGGACATCGATCTATGGGAGGTCAACGAGGCCTTCGCGTCCGTGGTGCTGAAGTTCCTGAAGGAGTTCCCGGAAGTGCCGCGTGAGGACTTCAACGTCTGCGGCGGCGCGATCGCCCTCGGCCATCCGATCGGCGCCACCGGTGGCATCCTCATCCAGACCGTGCTCGACGAGCTCGAGCGCCAGGACCGTTCCACGGCGCTCATCGCCATGTGCACCGGCGGCGGCATGGGCACGGCGACGATCATCGAGCGCGTCTGAGATCGCGCCCGGGGCCCGACACGCGCATCACGGGCCGCGGTCGATCCATCGCCCGACGAGCTGGAGGTGAGCCCATGAAGGTCCTTCGAATCCTGCACGCCCTGATCGCGGCGGCGCTGCTGCTCGCCGGGGCCGTTCGTGCGGACACGCCCGTCGAGCGTGTCGGCTGGCCCGGCGTCGGCCTCGATCCGTCGATCCCGACGCTGCAGAAGGTCCTCGGCCATGCGCCGGGCGAACGCATCACGTCGGTGGAGCAGACGCTCACCTATCTGCGCGCCCTGGCGGAGGCCGCGCCCGAGCGGACCCGCCTCGTGGAGTACGCGCGCAGCTGGGAGGGTCGCCCCCTCGTCTATCTGCTGGTGGGTACGGAAGCGACCATCGCGCGCGTCGACGAGATCAAGGCGGGCATGCAGGCGCTCGCCGATCCGGCGGCCCTCGGCGCCGGCCGCGTCGAGGCGCTCGTGGACGACCTGCCCGCGGTCGTCTGGCTCGCCTACAGCGTGCACGGCAACGAGATCTCCACCACCGACGCCGCGCTGCAGACTGCCTACCACCTGCTCGCGGCCAGCGGCGAGCCCTTCGATACGCTGCGCGAGAACACGCTCGTCGCCATCGACCCGATCCAGAATCCGGACGGCCGTGCACGCTTCGTGCACCACTACCGGCAGACCTACGGCATCGCCCCGAGCACCTCGGCCATCGCCGCCGAGCGCCGCGAGCCCTGGCCCGCGGGCCGCACGAACCACTACCTGTTCGATCTCAACCGCGACTGGCTGCCCCTGACGCAGCCCGAGGTGATCGGCCGCGTGGCGACCTTCCAGGAGTTCTTCCCGCTCGTCCACGTGGACATCCACGAGATGGGCACGGACGCGAGCTACTACTTCCCGCCGCCGGCGCGGCCCTTCAATCCGCACTACGTCGATGCGCAGAAGGAGATGCTCGACGCCTACGGCCGCAACAACGCGAAGTGGTTCGACCGCTTCGGCTTCGAGTACTTCACGAAGGCCGTCTACGACGCCTACTACCCGGGCTACGGCGATTCCTGGCCGGCCTTCCAGGGCAGCGTGGGCATGACCTTCGAGATGGCCTCGGCCCGGGGCCTCGCCGGCGAGCGCCGCAACGGCGAGATCGTGACCTACGCCGACGGCGTGCAGCGCCACTTCGTCGCCTCCGTCGCCACCATCGAGACGGCGTCGACGAATCGCGAGGCCTTCCTGCGCAACTTCGTCGAGTACCGGCGCAGCGCCGATGCGGGCGAGCACGGCGGTCCGCGCGAGTACCTGATGCCGCTGGCCGGCGACGCCTCGGCCGTGCACAAGCTCGCCTCGAACCTCGTCCGCCACGGCATCGAGATCCGCCGCACGACGCAGACCGGCCGCGCCTGCGGCGTCGAGCTGCCCGCAGGCTCCTATCTCGTGAGCTCGCGTCAGCCCGCCGGCCGCATGGTGCGCACCTTCCTCGAGCAGGAAAGCCCCATGGCCGAGGATTTCCTCGCCGAGCAGGAGCGGCGTCGCAGCCTCGGCCTGCGTGCCGAGCTCTACGACATCCTCGGCTGGTCCCTGCCGAGCCTCTACAACGTCGACGTCGAGCCCTGCGATCGCGTGAGCCTCGACGCCGAGGCCTTCGACGGCACCGGTATTCCCGCCTTCGCCGCGCCGGCGCCGTCGCGCGTCGGCTGGCTCGTGCCCTGGGGAACGCGCGCCGCCGGCCGCTTCCTGGCCGCGGCGCAGCGCACCGGCCTGAGGGTGCAGGGCGCCGACGAGGTCATGACCATCGCCGGCCGCCGCTACGAGCGCGGGACGCTCGTGATCCGCACGGCCGATGACGACGAGCGCGATGCGGACGAATTGCATCGCATCGTGAGCCGCCTCGCCGAGGCGACCGGCGCCGAGGTGGTGGCGACGGAGACGAGCTATTCGGAGGAGGGCGTGTCCTTCGGCAGCCGCTCCGTCATGCCGCTGCCCGCGCCGCGTATCGCCCTGGCCTGGGACGACCCGACCAGTTCCTATTCGGCCGGCAACACGCGCTTCGTCCTCGAGCGCCAGTTCGGCTACCCGGTCGAGGCCGTGCGCGTGGAGCACCTCGCCGCGGACGAGCTCGACCGCTTCGACGTGGTGGTCCTGCCGGACGGCGGCGACTACGCCGGCACGCTCGGCGGCCGCGGCGTCGAGCGCCTGAAGGACTGGGTGGGCCGCGGTGGCGTGCTGGTGGCCATGAGTGGTGGCATGCGCTTCGCGGCCTCCGACGAGGTGGGTCTGCTGCCGACGGACCTCGAACGCCTCGCCGACGGCAAGCCCGAGGGCGATCACGACGGTGACGTCGTCGACGGAACGATCCTCGCCGACCAGGACGCCTACCAGGAAGCGATCCTGCCCGAGGCGCCCCGGCCCGATCCGATCCCGGGCGTGCTCATGCGCACGAAGACCACCACGGATACCTGGCTCTCCGCCGGTGTCCGTGACGGCGTCGCCTTCATGGTCGACGGCCGCGACGTCTATCGCCCGCTCACCCTCGACGAGGGCTGGAACGCGCTCTACTTCGAGGCGCCGGAGAAGCTCGGGGCCGGCGGTCATCTGTGGGACGAGAATCGGGCCCAGTGGGCCTTCAAGCCGGCCGTGGTGCAGGCCGACTACGGCGACGGGCTGGTGATCGGCTTCGTCGCGGACCCGACCTTCCGCGCGGCTCTCGACGGCGCCAACGTGGTGTTCCTGAACGCCGTGCTGCGTGGGCCGGGGCATACGGACCGGGTGCGCTGAGACCGCGCCGTCCGATCGGTTCCGAGTAGGCGATCTCGCACGCGCGGGCAAGGTGTCGGTCGCCTGCCGCAGCATTCGGCCAAGAGCAGGCGAAAGGGCCGCGTGGAGGAGACCGTGAGGAGATCACGCACATGGCCGTGACCTGTCCCGAATGCGCGGCGCGGTTCCGCCTCAGCGACGCGCTCTGCGACGACTGGCGCGATCCCGATCGCGCCCTCGGCTGCCCGCGCTGCGGCGTGTTCCTGCGCGTCGAGCAGGGGCCGGAGCGTGTGGGCCTGCGCAGCGGGCTCCTGTCCGGCTTCTGTGCGACACCCGCCTTCATGCTGCTCGGACATGGCTACGTTCACGCAGACGCGGTGGTCATGTTCCTCGCAGGCCTGGTGAGCGTCGGTGTCTTCGCCCTCTGGTATGTCGACGGCTGGGGGCGGGCGAGGCGCTTCGTTCCCTCCGGGCACCGCCGCGATGTCGAGCCAACGCGGTACCGCGCCTGAAAGGATGGCCCGACGCCCACGATCGATCGCGCCGGAGCGTCGCCCTGCCGTGCGCGGCTTGCGCCTCGTCGCCCCCCGGCGCAGCATCGTCCTTCACCGATCGCGGGAGTGCAGGCAATGGAATGGCCCTTCATCGTCGCCATCGTGGCGATCATCGGCGGCCTCGGCTACGCGGCCTTCGAGGAGAAGGAGAAGACGCGGCGTGCGCAGCTCGCGAACGGCGGCAGCGCGGACGCGGACCGCATCGCGGCGCTCGAAGAGCGTGTACGGACCCTCGAGCGCATCGTCACGGACCGTGGCTTCGAGCTCGAGGAGGAGTTCCGGCGTCTGGAGCGCAGCGCCTGAGCCTCGTGTCCTGCCCGGCCCCGGCGGCGTGCGAGGGAGGCTGACGCTTGGGTGAAAGCGGGCTCCTGGGAGCCCTGCAGGGCGCGTCCACTCAGTGGATCGTCACGGTCGCCGCGCTCGCCATCTGGCTCGTCGTCGATTCGGCCAGCCGCATGGTCATGCGTCGCGGCGTCGACGCTTCCGGCCTGCTCCGGCGTCAGGCACGCACCGTCGCGCGTGTCGTCCGCGTCATCACGGGCGTGCTCGCGCTCGCCACGCTGTTCTTCGTCTGGGGTATCGACGTCGAGGGGCTGCTGCTGCTCGCCACCTCCGTCGTCACGCTCACCGGCGTCGCGCTCTTCGCGCAGTGGTCGATCCTCTCGAACATCACCGCCTACTTCATCCTGCTCATGCAGGACGGTTTCAAGCGCGGCAACTTCGTGCGCATCGTCGAGCTGGACAACTACATCGAGGGGACGGTCGCCGACATCGGGCCCTTCAACACGCGGCTGGTGACCGAAGATCGCGTGGTGGTCCTCGTGCCCAACAATGCGATGCTGGCGCGGACCGTGTTCATCAACCCGCGCAATCGCTATGCGGTGGCGGGCAAGCTGCCGCCGCCCGCCGCAAGTGGCGAAGAGGCAGCGCCCGACAAGGTGCCCTGATCTCAGCCCTCCCCAAGGAGCGGCACCCGCGGCGCGTCGGTGCGTTCGTAGAGCCCTCGCAGTCGCGGATCGGGCTCGATCTCGATCTCCCGCCGGAAGGCCGTGAAGCCGCTGCGCAGATAGAAGGCCAGGGCTGCGGGATGGTCATGGGTGCAGGTGTGTACGTGCACGCGCTTCACGCCGGGGCGCCAGGCGTGCTCCAGGGCCCGGTTCATGAGCCAGCGGCCGGCGCCCTCTCCGACCCGATCCGCCACGACGCCGAAGTAGGTCAGCTCGCATTCGCCCGCGACGCGGAAGTCGAGCACCAGCAGGCCGATCGCCTGTTCGCCGTCGCGCAGCGTGTAGCGATGCACCTCCTGATCCGCGAGCAGATCAGCCAGCGCCTCGTCGTCGATCACGAGATGGCCGAACCAGAGCCAGGGGGCGCCGACGGCCCGGTAGAGGGCGCGATAGGCGTCCAGGTCCGGGTCCGTCTCGCGGTGCAGCGTCAGCGGCAGCTCGGCTTCGGGCCGAAGCGCAGGTCGTGCGTGCATCTCGAGATGGGTGACGACCGCCGCGATATGGCCCGGTGGGACGTCGTGAACGCCGGCGTGCAGCATGGGGGTTGCTCCTCTCAGGGGTTCTCCAGCGCCTCCCAGCGCTCGAAGGCAGTCTCGAGTTCCGCCTCGGCCGCCTCGAGGTCCTGCTTCAGTCCGGGCACGTCGTCCGGCGCATCGCGGTAGAGGGCCGGATCGGCGAGCTGCGTCTGCAGTGCTTCGATGCGCGCCTCGAGGGTCTCGATGCGCGCGGGCAGTTGCTCCAGTTCGCGCTGTTCCCGGTAGCCGAGGCGCTTGCGGGCCGGTGCGGGTGCGGCGGACGGCTTCGGCTGCTGCGGCGCCTGGGCCGTGCTCGACTTGGCCTCGACCGGCCGCCGCCGCTGGCGCAGCCAGTCGGACCAGCCGCCGACGTACTCGCCGACGCGGCCCTCGCCCTCGAGCACGAGCGTGGAAGTCACGACGCGATCGAGGAATTCCCGGTCGTGGCTCACGAGCAGCACCGTGCCCGTGTACTCGAGCAGCCGTTCCTCCAGCAGCTCGAGGGTCTCGACGTCGAGGTCGTTGGTGGGCTCGTCCATGACGATCAGGTTGCTCGGCTTCGCGAACAGGCGTGCGAGCTGCAGGCGTGCGCGTTCGCCGCCGGAGAGCACGGAGACGGGGCCGCGGCTGCGTTCGGGCGTGAACAGGAAGTCCTGCAGCCAGCCGATCACGTGCCGGCGGCCGTCCGCGGTCTCGACGTGATCGTCGCCGTCGGCGACGAAGTCCTGCACCGTCGTGCCGCGCTCCGCCGCCGTGTCGATGTCGGCCCGGTGCTGGTCGAAGACCGCGATCTCGAGGCGTGTGCCGTGGGTCACGGTACCCGCGGCCGGCTCGAGTTCGCCGAGCAGAAGCTGCAGGAGCGTCGTCTTGCCGCTGCCGTTGCGACCGAGGATGCCGATGCGGTCGCCGCGTTCGATCAGGGTCGAGAAGTCCTTCACCACCGGCCCGGCGCCGGGCCAGGCGAAGGTGATGCCCTCGACCTTGATGACCTTCTTCCCCGAGCGGTCGGCCTCGCGCACGGACATGCGCGCGTCGCCCGTGCGCTCGCGCCGGGACCGGCGTTCGGCGCGCATGGCCTCGAGACGTCTGACGCGGCCCTCGTTGCGCGTGCGCCGTGCCTTGATGCCCTGACGGATCCAGACCTCTTCTTCCGCGAGGCGGCGGTCGAACTCGGCGGCGGCCCGCTCCTCGGCCTCCAGCCTCGCCTCGCGCTGGGCGAGGTATCTCTGCCAGTCGCCCGGGTAGCTCGTGAGCGCGCCACGATCGAGTTCGACGATGCGCGTGGCGAGGCGCTGGACGAAGCGGCGGTCATGGGAAGTGAACAGCAGGGCGCCGGGGAAGGCGCCGAGCACGCCCTCGAGCCATTCGATGGTCTCGACGTCCAGATGGTTCGTGGGCTCGTCGAGCAGCAGCACGTCCGGTTCCGCCACGAGCGCTCGTGCGAGGAGGACGCGCCGGCGGCTGCCGCCGGAGAGCGCGTCGAAGTCCGCTTCGCCGTCGAGACCCAGCTGGCTCAGGACGCGCGCCGTGCGCGCTTCCAGATCCCAGCCGCGGGCGCCGTCGATGCGCGCCGTGAGCGCGTCGAGACGATCGTGGTCTGCGTGCTCGCCGCGGGCGGTGAGGTCGGAATACTCGGCCAGGGCGTCGGCGAGGTCGCCCAGGCCCGAAGCGACCACGTCGCGCACCTTCGCGCCGGCCTCCACGGGGATGTCCTGGGGCAGCTCCGCGATACGCAGTGATGCATCGTGGAGTACCTCGCCGCCGTCGGGCGCGAGGCGGCCGAGGAGCAGCGCGAGCAGTGAGGACTTACCGGCGCCGTTGCGGCCGAGCAGGCAGACCCGCTCGCCGCGGTCGAGCGCGAGGTTCGCGCCGTCGAGGAGCGGCGGGCCGCCGAAGTCGAGCCTGAGGTCGCGGAGCGTGAGCAGGGCCATGATCGTCTTCCGTGCGCGTTTCAGCCCGGCCGGATCGCCTCCAGGCCGCCCACGTGCAGCGCCTTGTTGCGCTCCTGCATCTCGCGGCGCATCTCGCGGCGCATGCGCCCCGATTCGAACAGGCGCCGCTCGATCTCGGACTCGATCTCGAGCGGCGGGACGGTGCAGGGTTCGCCGGCTTCGTCCTTCGCCAGCATGGTGAAGTAGCAGGACATGACGTGCCGGGCGTGGGTCGGGTCTTCCGTCGGCAGGGCCGCCTCGGTACGGATGCCGATCTCCATGGTCGTGTTGCCGGTGAAGTTCACGTTCGCCTTGAAGGTGACGAGATCGCCGACGTTGACGGGCTCGCGGAAGTACACCTGATCCACGAACACCGTCACCACGTAGGCACGGCAGTAGCGCGAGGCGCAGCTGTAGGCGACCTGATCGAGATAGCGGAGCAGGGCGCCGCCGTGGACCGCGCCGGAGAAATTGGCGAGATCGGGCGTCATGAGCACGGTCATCTGCAGGGACTTGGGGCCGGCGGTCATGGAGCCTTCCTTCTCGCGGCGCGTGTGGGGCGACGGAGCATAGCCGAGGCCCATGTGCCGCGCCCGCGCCGAACGCTCAGGCCTGTTCTTCGGAGGCTTCCTTGCGCCGCAATTCGAAGATGTCGAGGCGTCGGTCCCGCAGATTGCGCACGGAGCCCTCGTTGTGGAGCTCCTCGAGCTTGGTGAGGTCGAGGTCCACGAGCAGGAGCTGCTCCGTGTTCGGCGTGGTCTCGGCGATGATCGCATCGTGCGGAAAGGCGAAGTCCGAGGGCGAATAGACGGCGGACTGGGCGTACTGCAGGTCGAGGTTGTCGACCTGTGGCAGGTTGCCGACGCTGCCCGAGATCACCACGTAGCACTCGTTCTCGATCGCCCGGGCCTGGGCACAGCGCTGCACGCGCAGGAAGCCGTTCTTGGTGTCTGTCCAGAAGGGCACGAAGAGCATGTCCATGCCCTCGTCCGCGAGCAGCCGGGGCAGCTCCGGGAACTCGACGTCGTAGCAGATGAGCACGCCGATGCGGCCCGCGTCGGTCTCGATGGTGGCGAGGCCGTGGCCGCCCTCGAGCATCCAGTAGTCGGCCTCGTCGGGTGTGACGTGGAGCTTCTGCTGTTCGTGCACGGCGCCGCCCCGTTCGCAGACGAAGGCGACGTTGAGCAGCGTGCCGTCGTCCTGCAGCACGGGCATGGAGCCGGCGACGATGTTCGTGTTGTAGGTCACGGCGAAGCGCGACATGGCCTCGACGACCGCGGGCGTGAGCGCAGCGAGATCGCGGATCGCCTCCGTCGGCGGCCGGTCCTTCGGACCGATGCCCATGAGCGGCGCGGAGAAGAACTCCGGGAACAGCACGAAGTCGCTCTTGTAGTCTGACAGCGAGTCGACGAAGAACTCGGCCTGCGAGAGCAGTTCGTCCATGGTCTGCACCGGGCGCATCTGCCACTGCACGACGCCCACGCGGACCTGCTTCTTCGACGCCTCGACGAGCGGGGTCTCCACCGGTTCGTAGTAGAGGTTGTCCCACTCCAGCAGCGTGGCGTAGCCGCAGGACTTCTCGTCCTCCGGTATGTAGCCGCGCATGATGCGCTTGACGTCGAAGTCGTTGGCGAGCTGGAAGGTGAGGATCGGGTCGCGCAGTTCCTTGCGGCGCACCTGCTCGATGTACTCGGCCGCAGTCATCCGCTCGGCGTGTTCCGCATAGCCCACGATGCGGCCGCCCGCGAGGATGCCGCGCAGGTTCTGCTCCCAGCACAGTTCCTTGCGCGCGTCGTAGAGGCGCCGGCCGAGGCGGAAGTCGCGGTACTCCGGATGCACGAAGACGTCGAGGCCGTAGAGGGCATCGCCCGCCGGATCGTCGTGGACCAGGCCGGCCTCGTCGATGACGTCGGCGTAGCGGTGCGGCGCGCTGAAGCGCTTGTGGTCGACGCGGACGGTCAGCGCGCAGCCGACGATGCGGCCGTTGTCCTCGATGCAGAACTGTCCCTCGGGAAAGCGCGCGACGAGCTGTTCGACGATCGCCTGCTTCCAGGCGCCGCCGAGATCCCGGTAGACGAGGTCCATGAGCGTGCGCAGTTCCGCGTAGTCCTCGAGCGAGAGGTTGCGGAGACGGAGGTTGTGCTGTTCGGCCTGGTCGGCGAGTTCCACGGAGTCACCCGGGTGGCTTCGGCGTGCGCAGAGTACCGCTTCGCGGCCCGTGACTCAGCCCGCGCTCCGGTCTCTGCCTCCGGACGTCGCACGGGGCACTCTCCTCGGCGCCTCGGCCCTCGCCCGCGCGGGCCGTCCGTTGCAACCTTCGGTCTCGATGCCGCGTCGAAGGGGCATCGGAACAGCGGAGGGGCCCGCGCCGCGGGTCGCACGGGCGATGACGAAGGACATGGAGGAAAGATCCTGGTTGCGCGAGACCGCGCTCTGCACGGGCCTCGCGGTGCTGCTCGTGCTGGACATCTGTGCCCTCGGCTGCGCTGACGGCATGGCGGCGCTGCACCAGGTGGCGGTCCACCTCTGGGGGCCGACGGGCTGAGGGTTCTCGCGCGGCGCTGCTCAGCGCAGCGCTCGGAAGCAGGTACGCACTTCGTTCACGAAGGTCTCCGGCACCTCCAAGGCGGCGAAGTGTCCGCCCTTTTCCTGCTCCGTGAAGTGCATGAGTCGGGTGAAGCGCTTCTCGGCCCAGCGCCGCGAAGTGCGGAAGATCTCCTTCGGGAAGATCGTCGCGCCGGCCGGGATGGTCACCGGGTCGCGGTTCACGGCGTTGAAGCTCTCCCAGTAGATGCGCGCGGAGGACGCGCCGGAGTCCGTCAGCCAGTAGAGCATGACGTTGTCGAGGAGCTCGTCCTTCGTGAGGACGTTCTCCGGATGGTCGTCGCAATCCATCCAGCGGTGGAACTTCTCCACGATCCAGGCGAGCTGCCCCACCGGTGAATCGGCGAGGCCGTAGCCGAGGGTCTGCGGGCGCGTCGACTGCTGCTTCGAGTAGCCCGAATCCCACTCCTGGTAGTACTGCATGCCCGCGAGCGCGGACTGCTCGGCCGCCGTGAGATCGTCCATGGTCTCCGGGTCCGGGAGCACGATCGGCATGTTGACGTGGATGCCGAGGAGACCTGCCGGGGCGTCGACGCCCATCTGCGTCGTGGTGATGGCGCCCCAGTCGCCGCCCTGAGCGACGTAGCGGTCGTAGCCGAGACGGCCCATGAGCTGGTGCCAGGCCTTCGCGATGGCCGGGATGCAGCCGGGGACGGTCGGCTTGTCCGAGAAGGCGAAGCCGGGCAGCGACGGGCACACGACGTGGAAGGCGTCGGCGACATCGCCGCCATGGGCCTCCGGGTCGGTCAGCGGGCCGAGGACCTTGTGGAACTCCATGACCGATCCCGGCCAGCCGTGCGTGAGCAGCAGCGGCAGGGCGTGTTCGTGCTTCGAGCGGACGTGCAGGAAGTGGATGCCGAGGGTGCCGCCGGGGCCGTCGAGTGCCGTGCGGAACTGCGGGAAGCCATTGAGCAGCGCCTCTGCGCGGCGCCAGTCGTAGCGGCTGCGCCAGTAGTCGGCGAGTTCCCGGACCCAGGCGAGGGGCGTGCCCTGGTCCCAGGACAGGGCGTCCGCCGTGCTCGTCGTCTCGGCGTCGGGCCAGCGGGTGCGCGCGAGGCGCTCGCGCAGATCCGCGAGTTCCGCGTCGGGAACGGCGATCTCGAACGGCGTGACGGTGGCTGACACGGCGAAACTCCCTCTGCCGATTCAGCGCATACGGTACTCGAAGCCCGCGCGCAGGGTCTGCCCCGGGCTCGCGAAGCCGAACACTTCCTCCCGGTTCCCGGAGAACAGATCCTCGCCGCGCAGGAAGAGATCGAGGCCGGCAGGTCCGCGCCAGGTGAGGGCGACGTCGACGGTGACGAAGTCGTCGAGCTCGACGGGCGTGGCGGGGAAGGTGCCGAAATCCCGGTCTTCGCGCGACCCGACCCAGGCGAGGTCCGTCCGCAGGGTCAGCGGCAGGGCGGAGAAGCCGTGCTGCAGATTGAGGCCGGCCGCGTGCCGCGGGCGACGGATCTCGCGGACGCGGCCCGTGGCGTCGGGCTCGCTCGCATCGAGGAAGGCATAGCGCAGGGTCAGGGTCGTGGCGGACTGCGGCTTCAGCAGGACGCGCGCCTCGACGCCGTCGCGCCGACTGTCGCGGTTCCGGTTCGCCGCGGTGAACAGGCCCGTGCCCGCATCGAACACGAAACCGTCGATCTCGTCCTCGAGACGGGTGCGGTGCCAGACGAGTTCCGTCTGCACCGTGCCGTCGCGGAACAGGCGGGTCCAGCCCGCCTCGAAGGCCCGCGAGCGCTCGGGCCGCAGCTCCGGATTGCCGAGAAAGGTGTCGGGCGTGAAGCCGAAGCGCTCCGTGAAACCCGGATTCTTGGTCGCCGTCGCGTAGCTGGTCCAGACGTCACCGAGGGCGGCGGGCATGGGGGCGCGCAGGGCGATGCGGTAGTGGTTGGCATCGTCGAAGGCGTCGTTCCAGTCGCGCCGGGCGGCGGCCGTGACGTGGATGCCGCCGGGGGTCTCCCAGCGCCATTCGGCGAGGAGCGAGCGGTGGTCCAGCGCCTGGTCCTGGTTCGGATCGCCGAAGACCGTCGCGGTGCCGTCCTGCTCGAACTGCTCCCGCTCGAGTTCGCCGAGCAGCGTGAAGCGCTGCGCCCCGGGCAGGCCGGCGGAGAAATCCAGCGTGCTGCGCAGGAAGGCGCGATCGCGACCGCCCTCGCGGCCGCCCGTCCGTGTGCCGTCCGCGAAGTCGTCGTACTCGGAGGTGAGCGTCTCGAGGCCGAGCGCATGGGTCCAGCCGCGGCCGGCCTCGTACTCCCCGCGCAGGCCGACGAGCGTGCGTCGCAGCTCCGTCTCGCGGTCGCCGTCCGCCGGGACGAAGGCGGGGAAGGGCGCCGGATCGAACTCCAGTTCGGCGTCGACGTGCCGGACCGTGGCGTGGAGTGCCAGGCGTTCGGAGACGTCGAGGCGGCCGCCGAGGGACAGGGTGTCGCTGCGATAGCCGTCACGCTCGCCGCCGGCCCGCGCGACGTTGGTTCCGTCCGTGTCGTAGCGGTCGAGGACGAGGTTCAGCTCGCGGTGGGCGTCGCGGTAGCCGAGACGCCCCGTCGCCTCCAGCGTGTCGTGCTCGCCGGCGACGAGACGCAGGCCCGCGTCCGTGCCGTCACGACGGGCGCGGGGCGTCGACAGGGCGATGGCGCCGGCGAGGGCGTCGCTGCCCCAGAGCGCGCCCACGGGGCCCGGGAGGATCTCGATACCGCCGATCGTCGTGCCGCGCAGATGCGCGAAGTCGAACTCGGAGCCGTTCGCCGGATCGTTGAGCTCGAAGCCGTCGATCAGGACGAGGGTGTGATCGCCCTCGCTGCCGCGCAGGCGGACCTGCGTGAGGCCACCGAAGCCGCCGCTGCGGGAGACGGCCGCGCTCGGGAGCGTGCGCAGCAGCTCCGTCGCGAAGGGCAGCTGGGCGGCCGCGAGATCGTCGTTCGTGAACTGCGTGACGGCGCCCGCCACGGCCGTGGGCGCGAGCGGCGTACGTGAGCCGAGTACGATGATCTCCTCCTCGACGGCTGGATCGGCGCGTACCGCGTCGGCGGCATCGGCGGCGCGGAGCGAGGCGGACAGGGGAATCAGACAGCACAGCAGGGCGAGGGCGCGGCGGCCTCCGCGGGATCTCGAGTGGATCATGGTTCGAATACTCCCGGCGCCAGCCCTCCGCAGACGCCCAGTGCGTGCCGGGGGATACCGCGGGCACGCCGTGCATGGGACACCGGGCCGGTCTCCGGGCTCGCGAGCCGTGCGTCGGTCGAGGACCGCTCACACCGGACGACCCGCCTTCCCGTCCCGCGGGACAGTGGCCTGTGGATCGCCCGACTCGCCTACCGTTGCGGGGGCAGCATCGGCCTTGGCGCCTGCGCATGCAGGGCCGCACCGACTTCCCGATCACCTCGGTGTCGTCGCGGGGCAGTCTAGCGGCGTGCGTGGACGGGCAGGTTGAGCCTGATCAATGTGGAAGAGGGGTCGGAAGAGGGGTCGGAGTCGATTTCGCGAAACGCGAAATCGACTCCGACCCCTCTTCCGTAGCGCGAAATCGACTCCTACCCCTTTGCTCGTCCCTAGAAGCCCAGCATCTGGCGGCCGCCCACGAGATGCAGGTGCAGGTGATAGACCGTCTGCCCGCCCTCGGCGTTGCAGTTCATGATCAGCCGATAGCCCTTCTCGTCGATGCCCTCGGCCTTCGCCAGCTTCGCGGCCGTGAGCATCATGTGCCCGAGCAGGGCCTGATCCTCGGGCCCGGCATCGTTGAGCGTCGGGATCTCCTTCTGCTTCGGGATGATCAGCAGGTGCGTCGGCGCCTGAGGATTGACGTCGCGGAAGGCGAGCACGTGCTCGTCCTCGTGGACGACGTCCGCGGGGAGTTCGCCCCGGATGATCTTGCCGAAGATCGTGTCCATGCTGCTGTCCTGTCTATGGCGTCTGGTTGTTCGAGATCGCTGCCGACCGTCTGCGTTGCGCCGACGCAGCCGGGCGTCGCCGGACCCGGCTCAGAAGTCGCAGCGGATGCCCTGGCAGGCTGGTGCGAGGTTGCGCGCGATGGTCTCCGAGGTCTCGGCGATGGCCGCGTCGAGATCACCGTGGAAGTCGACCCAGGAGTAGCCGGACCAGACGAGTTCCGTGGCGTTCGCGTTGCGCAGGTAGCCCGCGACCTCGATCACCTGGCGACCGGCCGGCGGAAGGTCGGGGAGGCGCTGGCGGTCCACGTTCAGCATGTATTCCTGCAGGGTACGGTGGCGTTCGATGCCGGTTGGGGGCGAGCTGCCATCGCCCGGCAGCTCCGTGATCAGGCGCCGCACCATGAGGATCATCGGTGCGTTCAGCTCCTCTGCCGCGATCAGCAGCTGATCCCGGTTCAGCAGCGCGAAGCTGCTCACGAGATCGTGACCCGGTACGGCGATGATGTCCTTGGCGGCGAGGTCGGCCTGGAGGCGGTCCTCGAAGCGGACGCGCACCGTCTCGTTCGGCGTGAAGGCGATCACGAGCACGGGATTCCCGGGACTGCCGACGGTGGCGCCCGCTTGCCCGGCCGTCTGCGGGGCGCTGGCGCAGCCCGCGAGCAGCAGGCAGGCCAGGAAGAGCGGCAGGGCTCGATGCACGGTCGGTCTCCGCTGGGCGAGGTACGCGTTCGGCGTCGAGCCTACGCGCGCATCAGGACGAGTCAACCGCGGGCCCCTTCGCGTAAGCTGCCGCCATGCAAGGGACGCGCACGAAGAGTCCGAGGGGCATGTTCGCGTCCCTCGCCCACCGGGACTATCGCTACCTCTGGGCGGCGAACCTCGCGGCGACCTTCGCCATGCAGATGTCCCAGGTCGCGCGGGGCTGGCTCGTCTACGCGATGACCGGGTCGCCGGTGAAGCTCGCCTGGGTGATGCTCTCCTTCCTCGCGCCGACCATCGTCTTCTCGCTCGTCGGGGGCGTGCTGGCGGACCGGGTGCCCAAGAAGCGCATCATGGTCCTCGCCCAGCTCGTCAACTGCGCATCGACCTTCGCCCTCGCGGCGATCGTCTACACGGGTGCGATCGAGTTCTGGCACTTCATCGCCTTCGGGGTGCTCAACGGCACGGTCCTCTCGCTTTCCATGCCGGCGCGGCAGGCCATCATTCCCGAGATCGTCGGCGAGCGCGGGATCTTCAACGCCATCGCCCTGTCCTCCGCGAGCATGAACCTCTCGCGGGTACTCGGACCGACCGCGGCCGGCGCGACGATCGCCTGGGTCGCGGGGGGCGACACCGGTTCCACGACCGGCGTCGGCATCGTCTTCTTCGTCATTGCGAGCCTGTACGGCTTGTCCTCGCTGTCCACGGCGTTCCTGCGCACCAGCGGCGTCTCGCCGCCGCGGCGCCGCGGCACGGCCTTCGAGGAACTCTTCTCCGGCGTCCGGCACATCGCCGCGACGCCGCTGCTGCGCGCGCTGTTCCTGCTCGCCTTCGTGGCGACGCTGTTCGGCATGCCCGTGCAGTTCCTCATGCCGGCCTTCAACGAGGACGCGCTCGGCGGGGGGCCCGACGATCTGGGCCTGCTCATGGGCGCCATGGGCGTCGGCGCCGTCGCCGGCTCCCTGATCCTGGCGCGCATGGGGGAGACCGGCGGCAAGGGCTGGTTCATGATCCTCGCAGCGCTCGCCTGGGCCGCGGCCAACGCCTGGCTCGCCGCCGCGGACGACGTCGAGGCGGCGCTGCCCCTCGCCGCCGTGGGCGGCTTCTTCAGCTCGAGTTTCATGTCCCTGAACAACAGCCTGATCCAGCTCTCCGTCGCCAACGAGATGCGCGGACGCGTCATGAGCGCGGTCATGATGATGTGGGGTCTGATGCCGATCGGCGTGGTGCCGATCAGCTTCCTGGCCGAGGCGCTCGGCATCGCACGGGCCCTCGAGGCGAGCGCCGTGGTGCTGGTCCTGATCGTGGTCGCCGCGGCGCTCGTGCTGCCCGAGCTGCGCCGCATCGACCGTGGCTACGAGGATGAAGCGGACCCTGCGCCGGTCGGCGACGTGACCGCGTCCATGGTCAAGCGGGGCGAGATCGACTAGCTTCGCAGGCCGTCCCGTCATGGTTCCTGCGATGTCGCCGTCGGCATGCACAGGGGCGCTCTGCGTCCTGCTCCTGACCCTCCTCTCCATGGCGGCGGCCGCGGCGCGCGCGCCGGAGCCGGACGCCGCCTGTCGCGATCTGCCCTGGGCGGAGGAGGCGCGCGCCGGGCGCCTCGAGGCGATCCCTGCGGGCATCGGCGGTCAGCTCGAGGGCGCGGGGCGTATCGGCAGCGTCAGCTACCGCCGCGAGCCCATCTTCGACGTCTCCGACCGGGGGCAGGACAACCCGCTGTTCCGCTTCGCCAACGCGCTGCACATCCTCAGCCGCGAACAGACCGTGCTCGAGCAGGTGCCCTTCCTGGTGCCCGGCGAGGCGCTGCTGCCCCTCGAACTGGTGGAAGCGGAGCGCATCCTTCGAGAGGTCGACTGGTTCTTCGACGCCCGCGTCGTGCCCGTGCGCCGCTGCGGCGAGGAGGTCGATCTCGTCGTCGTCACGCGCGACGTCTGGACCATCCTGCCGACGGTGGAGTTCGACCGCTCCGGCGGCGAGTCGAGCTTCGCCATCGGCGTCGAGGACGAGAACCTGCTCGGCCGCGGCGAGACGCTCGGTGTCGTGTTCGAGGATGGCGTGGACCGCAGCGGCGCGGCGCTCTTCTTCTTCGACCCCGCGGTCGCCGGTTCCGCCTGGCGCATGAACCTCTACGCCGCCGACAACGACGACGGCCATCGCGTCGACCTGAATCTGCGTCACCCCTTCCGCTCTCTCGACGAGCGCAGCGCCGAGGGCATCCGCATCGTCGACGACGAGCGGGTGACGCCGCTCTTCGACGGGGGCTTGCGCATCGTCGAGTTCCGTCAGCAGACGCGCAGCGGACGGCTGAGCCTCGCCCGCTCGACGGGGCGTGTGCGCGGTCACGTCCGGCGCTGGCGGGCCGGCTTCGCCTGGTGGGACTTCGCCTTCGAGCGCGAGCCCGGGCCTCTGCAGCCCGGGGTCCTCCCGGAGGACCGCCGGGCGGTCTATCCCTTCGTCGGCTTCGAGAGCATCGAGGACGACTTCGTGCCGCTCGCGAATCTCGCCCTCATCGGCCGGGCGCAGGATGTCCATTTCGGGCGCCGGGTCACGGCCGAGATCGGTCTGTCTCCCGATGCGCTCGGTGCCGACGACGGCCGCGTGCTGTTCGAGGCGAGCTGGCGGGACGGCGTACGGCCGCGCGAGTCGCTGATCCTGACCGGTGGCCTGTCCGTGAACGGCGCGGTGACCACGTCGGACGGCGAGGCCGAGAACCTCTACCTCAACGCCGGTACGGAGCTGCACGTGCTGCAGACCGAGGCGCTGCGCTTCTACGCTTCCCTCGACGGTACCTGGACCCGTGGCCTCACGGACGACGTGCAGCTTCAGCTCGGTGGCAGCCGTGGCCTGCGCGCCTATCCGCAGCGCTTCCAGCAGGGCGATCGTCGCGTCCGTGCGCGTCTCGAGCAGCGCTGGTATGCCGCGGGCGAGCCGCTGCACCTGTTCCGCTGGGGCGCGGCGGTGTTCCTCGACGGCGGCCGGGCCTGGTTCCCGGGTGACGAGGATGATGACGAGGAGGAGGGTTGGCTCGCGAACGTCGGCGCGGGCGTGCGGCTCATGCCGACGCGGCTGCCCACGAGCGGCATGATCCACGTCGATCTCGCCGTGCCGCTGCGCACCGGCGGCCGTGACGTCGACGACGTGCAGCTCTCCATCACCGTGCGGAACAGCTTCTGACCGTGCGCGCGGGAGGGCCGTGGCTGCTGCTCGCGCTGCTGCTGCTCGCGGGCTGCGCGGCGCCGGTACGGGTGCCGCCGGCCACCGAAGCCGTTCCCGGCACGCTCGTCCGGGCGGAATCGTTGCGGCCGCTCCCCGCGCTGCTCGTGCGCGCTGCGCTGCGCTTCGCGGACGTCCCGGGGCCGACGCCGATCCGCTGCAGCGCCCGCACCTGGGCCCTTGAGTACTGGACCCGCGACGCGCAGGGCCGGCCCCTGCGTGCGTCGGGGCTCTATGCGGAGCCGAGCTGTGCGCGGCCGCGCGCGGTGGTCAGCTATCAGCACGGATCGGTCTCGCGCCGCCAGGACGTGCCCTCCACGCTCAACACGGAGGGTCTGGCGGCGGCGGCGGTGTTCGCGGGCGGCGGCTATCTGCTCGTGGCGCCGGATTACCCGGGCCTCGGTCGTTCGCCGGGCGTGCACCCCTACCTCCAGACCGGTCCGACGGCCCGGGCCGGCCGCGATCTGCTGACGGCGGCGCGGACCTTCGCGGCGCTGCGCGGCACGCCCTGGCCCGATGCGCTGCTCCTCGCGGGCTTCAGTCAGGGCGGGCACGCGACCGTCGCCCTGCAGCGTTCGCTGGAAGAGACGCCGCTGGCCGGAACGCGCCTGCTCGGGGTGGCCGCCGGATCGGCCCCCTTCGATCTCGCCCGGGTCTCCTTTCCCTTCGCGCTCGCCGGCCACTCCCGCGACCATGCGGCCTATCTCGCGTGGCTCGTGCACGGTCTCGCGGTCGCCGAGGACCGCCCGCTCGGGGAGACGTTGCGGGAGCCCTGGGCGTCGCGGGTCCCGGGGCTGCTCGACGGCGCCTTCGACGAGGACGATCTGCCGCGGGATCCGCGCGAGCTCTTCACCGAGGCCTTTCTCGCCGCGCACGACGCGGGCGAGGAGACCTGGCTCCATGCGGCGCTCGCCGCGAATTCGACCCACGGCTTCGCGCCACGGGCGCCGCTGCGCGTCTTCTACGGCAGCGAGGACGACACGGTTCCGCCGGAAGACGCGCTGCGCGCCGTGGCGGGCATGCAGTCCGCGGGCGGTGACGCAGAGCGCATCGAGGTCGGAGCCTACGACCACAAGGACGCGGCGCTGAATGCCGTGCCACTGATCCGGACCTGGTTCGACGCGCTGACGGAAGCGCCGTGAACGAAAGAAGGCGGCGACCGTCGAAACGGTTCGCCGCCATGGAGCCCGGCCCCGGGGAGAGGGCCGGAGGATCGGCCGCGGGGAGACGGCCGGGGGAAGCCTCAGAACTCGTAGGTCGCGCCGAGCATCCAGGCGAAGGGGTTCACGTCCACGTCGACGTTGATGTTCTCGAAGCCCGCGGTCGGTGTGTTGATCGCCGCTTCCGTCTCGACGTTGATGTACCAGAGCGCGGCGTTCAGGGACCACTTCTCGCCGACCCTGAAGTCCACGCCCAGCTGGCCTGCGAGGCCTACCGAATCGTCGACGTCGATGCTGGAGTTGCCGAGCGCCGCCTCGAGTTCGCTCGAGACCTCCGCGTCGTAGCTGAGGAAGTAGTTCACGCCGAGACCGACGTAGGGCTGCACGCGCGCAGTCGCGGGCAGCGGGTAGTACTGGATGGAGAGCGTGGGCGGCAGGTGCGTGACCTCACCGATGTCCGCGATGCCGAGGCCTTCGCCGCCGATGTCGTGCGTGAACGGGGTCGAGGCGAGCAGCTCGATGCCCCAGTGCTCCGCCAGCATGTAATTGAAGGTGATGCCGAGCGCGTAGCCGTCGTCGACATCGACGCCCGTTCCGCCGACCGGGGCGCCGTTCACCACCACCGTGCCCGAGTCGTCGTTCGGCGCGACGAGGGCCGGTCCCAGGCGGATGAAGAAGTCACCGGCTTCGTGGGACAGGGCCGGGGCGGAGGCACTGGCGCCGAGCGCCAGCAGGACCAGGGACCGGGCGACGGGACGTAGCGTGTTCATGCTCTGTTGCTCCTCGCGAGCAGGGGTTGGAAGACGATTCGGGAACAAGCTTATTGACGAACCGGCGGTTCCCGTTGATCCAGGTCAACGGCCGTCTGGCGCTCCGGCGCAGGCGCTGGAATCCTTGACCCAGAACAAGTTCGGGAGCGCACCCCTCATGGATCACCCCCTCTCCGGCCTCAGGGTCCTCGATCTCTCTCGGGTCCTCGCGGGTCCCTTCGCCGGCCGCATGCTCGCCGACCTCGGCGCGGACGTGGTCAAGCTCGAACCGCCGGAGGGCGACATCACGCGCCTCTGGGGGCGGCGTGTCGCCGGCATCGCGGGCTTCTTCCATCAGCAGAACGTCGGCAAGCGCGACGTCTGCATCGATCTCGCGAAGCCCGGTGCGGCCGATCTGGTGATCCGCCTCGCGCAGCAGGCCGACGTGGTCGTGGAGAACTTCCGTCCCGGCGTCATGGACCGCCTCGGCATCGGCTGGTCCGTGCTGTCGCAGGCGAATCCGCGCCTCGTCATGGTGTCCATCTCGGGCTTCGGCCAGGGCGGGCCCGAGTCCCACAGACCGGCCTACGCCCCGATCATCCATGCCGAGTCCGGTGCCATCGCCCGGGGGGCCGAGCTCTCCGGCGGGGCGCCGCGGGAGCTGCCGCTCTCCGTCGCCGACACGAACGCCTCCCTGCACGCGCTGGTCGGCCTGCTCGCGGCGCTCTACCGGCGCGAGAAGACGGGTCGCGGCGACCACGTCGACATCGCCATGCTCGACGCCATGATCGCCACGGACGACCACCTGCACTATGCCCTCGAGGACGCCGAGGACCTGCGCCCCATGCAGAGCGAGGTCTGGGAGACGGGCATCGGGCCCGTCATGGTGTCCGGCGACTTCCGGCACATCTGGAAGCAGCTCGTGAGTCGCTGCGGTGTCGTCGACCCGACGCCCGAAGGAGCCTCCCTCGAGGAGAAGATCGCGCACCGGCGCGCCGCCGCCGCGGAGTACCTCGCCGGGCTCGCGGACGAGCAGGCCGTCACCGGTGCCTTCGAGCGCATGAACATGGCCTGGGGGCGCGTGCGCAGTTCGGCGGAACTGCC
Organism: Pseudomonadales bacterium; assembly: GCA_036351675.1. Taxonomy (GTDB): domain Bacteria; phylum Pseudomonadota; class Gammaproteobacteria; order Pseudomonadales; family Azotimanducaceae; genus JAZBPO01. The sequence continues at coordinate 20,284 of JAZBPO010000426.1, read as the reverse complement.
GACGCAGTCCCCGACCGTCGTGGCCCGTGGCTCCATCGCCCTGGTGGACGACCGGGCCGGAGGCCGGCGGCCGGTGGTGCAGTCGCCCTATCGCTTCCAGGAGGCCAGGAGCGGTGTCCGTGGACCGGCTCCGCATCGCGGTGAGCACAACGCGGAGGTGCTGGCGGAGTGGCTGGGCATGGCGCCGGAAGAGGTCGCCAGCCTCGCGGAAGGTGGCGTGCTCCTCGAGGACGAAGCGCCGGCATGAGCGCTAAGTCCATTAGGTAATATTGATATAACCAAAAGTTGATTCGAGGCCGTGGCGCTCCCATACTCCTTCCCATACCGACAGGGAGGAGCCTCGGCCATGAACGATCAGCAAAGACCCGAAGTGGTCTCTTTCTTCGACCCCGACACCTTCACGGGCACGCACGTCGTCATCGATCCCGCCAGCAAGCGCTGCGCGATCGTCGACTCCGTGCTCGACTACGACCCCAAGTCCGGCTGCACCGACGAGCATTCCGCACGCCGCGTCATCGAGCTGGTGCGCGAGCGCGGCCTCAGCGTCGACTGGATCCTCGAGACCCACGTCCACGCCGATCATCTGTCGGCCGCACCGCTGCTGAAGGCGGAGCTCGGCGGGCAGGTGGGTATCGGCGCCCACGTCGTCGACGTGCAGGCCATCTTCAAGGAGCTGTTCAACGCGGAGCCGGCCTTCGCCACCGACGGCCGCCAGTTCGATCGACTCTTCGGGGACGGCGACAGCTTCGAGATCGGCACGCTGAAGGCCCGCGTCATGCACACCCCCGGCCACACGCCGGCCTGCGTCACCTTCGTCATCGGCGACGCCGTGTTCGTGGGCGACACGCTGTTCGCGCCGGACTTCGGCACGGCGCGCTGCGACTTCCCCGGCGGTGATGCACGCACGCTCTACCGCTCGATCCAGCGCGTGCTGTCCATGCCCGCCGGAACACGCATGTTCCTGTGCCACGACTATCCGCCTGCGACCCGCGAGTTCGAGCTCGAGACCAGCGTCGGCGCGCAGCGTGCCCACAACAAGCACGTGCACGAGGGCGTCTCGGAAGACGAGTTCGTGGCCATGCGCGAGGCGCGTGACGCGACCCTCGACATGCCCGTGCTCATCCTCCAGTCCGTGCAGGTGAACATGCGCGGCGGCGATTTCCCGCCTCCCGAGGACAACGGCATGCGCTACCTCAAGATGCCCGTGAACGCGTTCAAGACGTCCGATCCGGAGAGCGCCGGGTCCTCCGAGGATGCGCAGCGGGGTGCCGCCTGATGGAGCCGCGCTGGATCGACGACGCTCTCGCCATCGCGGAGCAGCTCTCCGCGGACGACTTCCCGCGCCTTGCCGAACTCGGTGTACGGGAGCTGCTGTGCCTGCGCCCGGACGACGAGGAGGGTGACTACCTCACGTCAGCGGAGGCGCGCAGGCTCGCCGAGGCCCACGGCATGCGTTTCGTGCACGTGCCCGTGAAGGGCACGGACGTCACGGCCGAGGCCCTCGATGCGATCGAGGGCGCGATCGCCGGCGCGGACGAGAAGTCCCTCGCCTACTGCCGCAGCGGCCGCCGTGTCGCCGTGGCCTGGGCCATGGTGCAGGTCCACGGTGGCCGCCCCACGTCGGACGTGCTCGCGTCCGCGGCGGGGCACGGCTTCGATCTGACGGAGCTCGAGGCCATGTTGTCGCGGGAGTCGGTCACCGCGCGGCGGACGTCGATCGACGCACGCAGCGCCGTGCCGGACGAGCCCGTCGAGGCGCGCGTCTTCGACGTGGTCGTGATCGGCGGAGGGTCCGCAGGGCTCGGTACCATCGCGAGCCTGCGCAAGCGTGCCAGGGGGCTGTCCATCGCCCTCGTCGAGCCCTCCGAGGAGCATCACTATCAGCCCGGCCTGACGCTCGTGGGCAACGGCTGGTTCGACCCGAAGCGCATCACGCGTCCCGAGGCGGATCTGATCCCGAAAGACGTCACCTGGTATCGCAGCGGCGCGAAGCGCTTCGATCCGGGCTCCGATCTCGTCGAACTCGACAGCGGTGAGCGGCTGCGCTACCGCTCGCTCGTTGTCGCCACGGGCCTGATCCTCGACTGGGCCGGCATCGCCGGCGCGCGCGAGGCCCTCGGCACGAACGGCATCTGCTGCAACTACTCACCGGCCCACGCGCCCTACACCTGGGAGCGGGTGCAGGCCATGACCGGCGGTCGCGCCCTGTTCACGCAGCCGCCCATGCCCATCAAGTGCGCCGGTGCCCCGCAGAAGGCCATGTACCTCGCCTGCGACCGCTGGCTCGACAAGGGCGTGCTGAAGGACGTGGACGTGCAGTTCCACAACGCCGGCGGCGTGCTCTTCGGTGTCCAGCACTTCGTGCCGACGCTCATGGAGTACGTGGAGCGCTACGGCGCTCACCTGCACTTCGGTTCGACGCTGAAGGCCATCGACGCGGGCGACCGCGTGGCCTACTTCGAGCAGGCGGACGGGGAGGGTGTGACGAAGACGGAAGCGGTGCGCTTCGACTTCCTGCACTTCGTGCCGCCGCAGAAGGCCCCGGCCGTGATCGCCGCGAGTCCTCTCGCGGACGCGGCGGGGTGGCTCGAGGTGGATCCGCACACGCTCCGCCATCCGCGCTTCGGCAACGTCTTCGGCGCCGGCGACGTGGTCGGTACGAGCAACGCGAAGACCATGGCGGCGGCGCGCAAGCATGCGCCGGTCGTGGCCGAGAACCTGCTCGCACAGCTCGATGGCCGGGAGCCGGTCATGGGCTACGACGGCTACGGCGCCTGCCCGCTGACCGTCGAGGGCGGCAAGGTGGTGCTCGCGGAGTTCGGTTACGGCGGTGCGCTGTTGCCGACCTTCCCGATCGCTCCGGAAGTGCCGCGCTACACCCAGTGGGTCCTCAAGCGGCACCTCATGCCCTACATCTACTGGGACATGATGCTGAAGGGGCGGGAGTGGTTCGCGGAGCCGCGCCCGCTCGGGACCCTGCAGCCGCAGACGGCCTGAGGCGGCCGTGGCGGAATCGGCGCAGCGACCGCCGCTGGGGTTTCCTCTTCCTGCGGCGGCCTGGCTCCGGGGCTATTCGCGCACCGACTTCGGTGCCGATCTGCTCGCGAGCGTGATCGTCACGATCATGCTCATCCCCCAGTCCCTGGCCTACGCGATGCTCGCGGGGCTGCCGCCGGAGACAGGGCTCTACGCCTCCATGCTCCCGGTGGTGGCCTATGCCGCCTTCGGCAGCTCGCGGGTGCTCGCCGTCGGGCCCGTGGCGGTGATCTCGCTCATGACCGCGACGGCGCTCGCGGAGGTGACGGCCACGCACGACGTGGCCTGGCCCGTCGCTGCAGCGGTTCTCGCCATGCTCTCCGGACTCTTCCTCGTCCTGCTCGGCCTGCTGCGCATGGGCTGGATCGCGAACTTCCTGTCGCACTCCGTGATCTCCGGCTTCATCTCCGCCTCGGCGATCGTCATCGCCCTCGGTCAGTTCGAGCACATCTTCGGCGTCGAGGCGGACGGCAAGACCCTTCCGGTGCTGCTGCCCGCGCTCGGCGCGAGCGCTGCCCGGGCCATCCCGGAAGTCATGGCGATCGGCTTCGGTGCCATCGCCTTCCTGTACTTCGTGCGCAGCCATCTCGGGCCGATGCTGCGGTCCTTCGGCATGGCGCCGGGACTCGCGACGGCCTGCGTGCGTGCCGGCCCGGTGCTGGCGGTGGTCTTCGGCACGCTCGCCGTGTCCTGGCTCTCCCTCGCCCAGCAGGGTGTACCGGTGGTCGGCGCGGTCCCGGCGGGTCTGCCGGCCCTGGTACTGCCGCGGGTGGAGCTCGACCTCGTCGTCGCGCTGCTGCCCTCGGCGATCCTCATCTCCCTCGTCGGCTTCGTCGAGTCCATCTCCGTCGGCCAGTCGCTGGCCATGCGCAGACGTCAGCGCGTCGAGCCGGATCAGGAACTGCTCGGCCTCGGGGCGGCGAATCTCGTTTCGGGGCTCTCCGGGGGCTTCCCGGTGACCGGCGGTTTCAGCCGCTCCGTCGTCAACTACGACGCCGGTGCCGTGACCCCCATGGCCGGCGTTCTGACCGCCGTGGCCATGGCGGCCGTCGCGGCCTTCATGACGCCGGCCTTCCATGATCTGCCGCGGGCCGTGCTCGGGGCGGTCATCGTCGTGGCCGTGCTGCCACTCGTGGATTTCGCCGCCATGGGCCGTGCCCTGCGCCACAGCCGCTGGGACTTCGCGGCGCTCGCGCTCACCTTCGCCGGTGTGCTGCTCCTCGGCGTCGAGATCGGCATCGCTCTCGGCGTGCTGCTGTCCCTGGCCGTGCACCTCGGGCGCTCGAGCCGGCCGCACATGGCGGTGGTCGGGCGCGTACCGGGAACGGAGCATTTCCGCAACGTCGACCGGCACGCGGTGCTCACGGCGCAGCGCGTGCTGTCCGTGCGCGTGGACGAGTCGCTCTGGTTCGGCAACGTGCGTTTCCTCGAGGACCGGCTCGGTGCGCTCGTCTCCGAGCGGCCGGGCGTGACGGACCTGGTGCTGCAGTGCACCGCCGTGAACGGCGTCGACGGCAGCGCCATGGAGACGCTCGAGCGGATCAGCGAGCGCCTCGACGCCGCCGGTGTGCGGCTCCATCTGTCGGAGGTGAAGGGGCCGGTCATGGACGTGCTGCGACACGCCGGCATCCCGGAGCGCCTCACGGGTCGGGTCTTCTTCACGCAGCACGAGGCCATGCGCGCCCTGGCCCCCGACGACGAACCGGGCAACGGCCGCGCGCCCTGCGCGGGGGACGGCGACGGCATCTGAGCGGCGCCGCGCGGACCGGCGAGCCGCCGCCCTGACCGCCTGCCGCTGCGCCCTTGCCGGGCGCGCATCCTGGCGCTAGCGTCGCCGATCCCCCCGCACGCCCGGAATCACGCGTCATGGATGGAGTCGGCATCGACTTCGGAACGTCGAATTCGCTCGCCGCGATCCACGCCGGCTCGGGCACGACGCGTCTCGTCCCGCTCGAGGACGAGACGCCGGTCATGCCCACGGCCACCTACATGGATCGCGAGTTCCACACGCGGACGGGCCAGGCCGCGATCGACCAGTACATCGAGGACAACCGCGGTCGCACGGTGGAGCTCGTGCCCGAGGTCGTCGGCGAGGCGAGCCTCCTCGTGGGCCAGGCGCCGGCGGGCAGCCGGGCCGGACCCGAGACCTCCTCGCACAAGGTCTATGGCCCGGCCATGGAGGATCACGGCCTGCCGGGTCGCCTGTTCCGCGGCATCAAGCGTCTGCTCGGGGATCCGGGCACGCGGCGGCTCATGGTCTTCGGCAAGCCCTATCGTCTGGTCGCGCTGATCACGCCGGTGCTGCTGCGCATGCGCCAGGAGATCGAGGCGGAGCGGCGCGAGATGGGGCTGCCGGCGCAGATCGGCGAGCTGCGCATCGGCCACCCCGTTCACTTCGAGGGCCGCGACGAACACCGCGACGCCACGGGCCTCGCGCGCCTCGAGGAGGCCTGCGGCTATGCGGGCCTGAAGAATCTGAAGTTCTACCCCGAGCCGGTGGCCGCGACCCTCTCCTGGCGCCGGGAGGCGGGCGCCGAGCACCGCGGTACGGCCCTCACCGTCGACTTCGGCGGTGGCACCCTCGATCTGGCGATCCTGCGCTTCGACGGCGACGACGCGCGTATCCTGTCGACGGCCGGGGAGGGGCTCGGAGGTGACTTCATCGACCAGCTCGTCTTCCGGGAATTCCTGTTCCCGCTGCTCGGCAAGGGCGAGATCTGGCGCCGTGCCGGCGACGAGCGAGTGATCGAGACGCGTTTCCCCTTCGAGCAGTACGAGGATCTGCTGCTGAACTGGACCGTCGGCTACACGCTGAACCAGAACCGCTATCGCGCGCCGGTCATGGACTGCATGCGCATGCCCGGCGAATCCGGTCACAAGTTCCGGCGCCTCTTCGAGCTCATGACGCGCAACCTCGGCTATCTCGTGTTCGAGGAGATCCGCCAGGCCAAGGCGCGCCTGTCGGAAGCCGACGCGACGCACATCGATCTGCCCGATCTCGACATCGACGTGCGCGTGACCCGCGGCGAGTTCGAGGCGCTCATCGCGGGCGTTCTCGAGCGGCTCGACGGCGCCGTGCAGCGTGCCCTCGACGGCGCGGGGCTGCGCGCCGACGAGATCGACGTGGTCGTGCGCACGGGCGGCTCGAGCCTGATCCCCGCCGTGCGCGGCGTCCTCGAGCGGCGCTTCCCCGATCGCGTGGTCGAGCACGATCCCTTCACCAGCGTCGGCGAGGGCCTCGCCATCGCAGCGGCCCAGGGCCTGGAGTTCGGCAGGCGCTGAGCGCTCAGCCCGGGTAGAAGGGATCGGAAGGATGGGGGCGGTAGCGCAGCGTGCGGCCCCCCTGGACCGCCGAATCGAGACCGATCCAGCGGTCCTGCTGATCGTAGTAGAGCGTCAGTTCGAGCTTCTCGCCCGTCAGCGACCAGGCGTTGGCTCGCACCGAACGCCCACCCACGGACAGTGGCCTCGGCGCCAGCTCGCTGCACGCCACGTCCAGGAGGCGGCCGTCCTGGGCGTTGATGAGCCGGCTCCGGTCGCGCATGGCCGGGTTCCAGTAGGCGAAGCCCCAGGGGCAGTCGACGTCGTAGGTCTGACCGCCGTCGCCCGCGTCGACGGCGAAGCCGCCGGGCGAGCGTTCGGCCCGGACGCGGAAGTCCTCCTTCGTGTCCGTGTCCGATGCGAGGGAGACCATGCAGCCGTCCACCCAGTGCTCCCGCGCTTCGTGTTCGTAGCTGAACACGGTGACGAAGGCGATCTTCACCTCGAAGTCCGCGCTCGACTCGACGTGGAAGTCCTCCGGGGTGCCTTCGAAACGGTAGACGTGGGACCCGACTTCGCGGTCGTCGAGGAACACCTGGAACACGCGATCCTCGAGCGTCGGCGGCAGCGCACTCGGTGCCGCTGCCGCTGTCTCCTGCACCGCGGGTCCCTGCTCCCCATCGGCCATGGCGCTGCTTTCCGGCGCGGCGACGCCGGCGGCCGCCCCCAAGGCGAGCGCGAGCGCCAGCGCGGCCTCCACGATCGTTCTCGTTCCCGATCTGCTCATGCGCAACGCTCGTCCTGTCCGTCCGTGGCGTCATGACACTACGCGCGCCTGAACCCGTGATGAAGCGCCCGTCGCGCCGCGGATGCCACGCGTTGCCGAAGCGGCGACGGCTGGCGAGAATCCTCGGCTACCTCCCGGGCACCGCCCCGACCACCTTCGGAGAACTCCATGCCCCAGCTCGAGACCAACGGCATCACCGTCGAGTACGACACCTTCGGCGACGCGGACGCGCGCCCGCTCCTGCTCGTCATGGGCCTCGGCGCCCAGATGATCGCCTGGGACGAGGAGTTCTGCGATCTCCTCGCCGGCCGAGGTCACTACGTGATCCGTTTCGACAATCGCGACGTGGGCCTGTCGACGAAGTTCGACCATCACCCGGTGCCCGACATGGCGGAGCTGGTGGGCAAGCTCATGGCGGGCGAGACGCCGGAGGTGCCCTACACGCTCGATCACATGGCCGACGACGCGGTCGGCGTCCTCGATGCCCTCGGCATCGAGCAGGCGCACGTCGCCGGTGCTTCCATGGGCGGCATGATCGTCCAGACCATGGGCATCCGTCACACGCCGCGGCTCAAGAGCATGGTGTCCATCATGTCCACCACGGGCAGCCAGGAGGTGCCGCCGGCGACGCCAGAGGCCATGGCCGCCCTCACCTCGCCGGTGCCCGACGATCTCGAGGGCTTCATCGAGCGGTCACTCGCGGTCGGCGGTGTGATCGGCTCGCCGGGCTTCGAACGTGACCTCGAGCGCGCGCGACGCCGCGCCGCGGAGGTCCACGCCCGCTCCGTCTATCCCCAGGGCACGGCCCGGCAGATGGCCGCCGTGGTCGCGCACGGCGATCGTACGGCAGCCCTCTCGCAGGTGGACGTGCCGACCCTCGTCATCCACGGCGACGCCGATCCGCTCGTGCGGCCCGAGGGGGGGCACGCCACGGCGCGGGCCCTGCCGCGGGCCGAGCTGATGATGATCGAGGGCATGGGGCACGATCTGCCCGTCGGCGTCTGGGAGACGATCGTCGACGCCATGGCGCGCCACACCGAGGCGCATCACTGAGGCGCCTCGGCCCGTGGACCTGAGCCTCGACACGATCCGGGCGGCCCTCGCGGACCACGAGCACGAGCAGGCGGAGCTCGAGCGCGTGGAGCGCCGCGCCGCGGTGGCGGCGGTGATCCGCCCGGGCGCGAGCGGTCGGCCGATCGACTCGGAAGTGCTGCTCATGCGGCGCGCCGAACGGAAGGGTGACCCCTGGTCCGGGCAGATGGCCTTCCCGGGCGGCCACCTCGAGGCCGGCGAGAGTTTCGAGGAGGCGGCGCGGCGCGAGACACACGAGGAGGTGGGGCTCGATCTCGCGGCGCACGGCCGCGTGATCGGCGCCCTCGACCACGCCCAGGCCTATGCGCGGGGCCTGCGCGTGAACATGGTGATCGCGCCGATCGTCTACGAACTGGTCCGGCCCGCGCCCGCGTTCCGTCTCAATCACGAGGTGGCAGAGGTCGTCTGGGCGCCGCTCGCGCCCATGCTGCTCGGCGAGGTGCACACGTTCCTCGAGTACGAGATGGACGGCGAGCGGCGGCGCTTTCCCGGCTACGACATCGACGGCCGCGTGGTCTGGGGGCTGACCTACCGCATGCTCGGGACGCTGTTCTCGATCCTGCATCCGGAGTGGGAGCCGATCGAGATCTAGTCCGACGCGCGCCTGGCCTCGAGTTCGAAGGGCAGGCGCATGCGCTCCGAAGCCAGATCCGTGCGCTCCTCCACGGCACCCGTCTTCACCCGCTCGGGCGCGAGACCCGCTGCGAGCAGGGCTTCGGCCACCGCTGCTGCGCGGTCGCGGGCGAGCGCGTCGAGGGCGCCGGCCTCGAGTTCGACACGTTCGAGCAACACGCCCTCCAGCTCCGCGGCCATGGCCGCATCGACGTCCTCGACCTCACCGTACTGGCGACGCAGCGCGGCGACGTAGTCCGCGCCGAATTCCGCCGAAGCGAGGCTCGCGAGGGCCTGCGCCCGGGGCAGGCCCTCGGCGGCGATGCGCTGCTCTAGGTCCGCGAGGCGCAGGGCGTCGCGATCGGGCGGGCCGCCGTGGACCGGCGTCAGCGCGAGGGCGAGGCCCGGGCGGCGCTCCAGGACGCGCGCGATGTCGGCGAGGACGGCTTCTCCGGAGGTGACCGGCGTCGCCTCGCCGAAGGGGAAGTCGACGCCGTCCAGTGGCTGCTTCGCGCCGATCAGACTGCCGAGCATGCGAAAGGGCGACGTGACGACGCCGGCGATGGCGCCGCGCAGGGCGCGCATGATCGCCGGCGTCAGGTCGAAGGACGGGTCCGTGACGTCGCCGCTGACGGGCACGTTCAGTTCGATGCGGCCGTCCGCGTCGCGCAGCAGGGCGATGGCGAGGTCCAGGGGCAGGTCCGCCGCCCTGTCGGATTCGACCCGGTCGGCGAGCTCCAGGGCGTCGAGGACGATGCGGTTCTCGGCGCTCAGCCTGCCCCCCTCGACGGCGTAGTCGAGATCCAGCGAGAGTTCGCCGCTCGCGACCTGGCGGCCCGCGAAGGTGCCGATGTAGGGCGAGAGGCGCACGAGGGAGACGCGCCGGAAATCGAGCTCGACCCGGGTGGACGCCAGCGGATCGCTCAGATCGAGGACGGCATCGGCGTCCAGCGCGCCGACCGGTGGCACGCGTCCGGCGAGCGCCAGGGTCAGCTCCGGCGCGTCGGAGCTCGTTTCCCCCGCCTCGCCGGAGAGTTCCTCGACGGTCGTCGAGAAGGGCGTGACGAGTGCCTCGTCGACGAAGTCGAGGAAGCCGTCGGCCACGGTGACGCCCCCGAGGCGCCAGCGCCATGGCGCGCTTTCGACGTCGTCCGACTCGGGCGCCATCGGTGACGCCGTCGAGACCGCCGCTGCGGTCTCCGGCGCGGCCTCAGGCGACGGTCCCGGTGCCGTTTCCGTGGAGGTCTCCTCGGAGGCCTCCGTCAGGCTCTCGGCCGCGGGTTCGCCCTTCCCGGAAGCCAGCAACGTATCGAGGTTGCTGCGTCCGTCGGCGTAGCGCGCGAAGCGCAGGCGCGGGGCGTCGACGGCGATCGCGTTCACCGCCGCACTTCGGCCCGCCGTGTCGAGGTCGATGCCCGTGACGTCCAGGTTCGCGAGGGAGAACAGTGGCAGGCCGTCCGCGTCGCGCACCCCGATGTCTGCGAGGCGCGTTTCCCCCTGCAGGGTCAGGGCCTCCTCCCAGCGGGCCTCCAGCGTCGAGGACAACGTGCCCCGACGCAGTTCCGTTCCCGTCGCGGCACGCACCCAGGGTTTCGCGGCCCCGAGTTCGAGAGCGTCCAGCTCTAGGCGCAGCCCGACGGCGGCCGGTGCGGCGGTCGCGGGCTCTGCCGCGCCGGAGACGCGGAGCCGCTCTTTGCCGGCCTGAGCGAGGCCGAAGTCGAAGTCGAGGCGCTCGGCGAGCGCACCGGTGCGGTCGAGGGCGAGGGGGCCCGCGCGCAGGCGCCCGGCGTCGAAGGCGAGGGTCGCCGCGGGCTCGAGCCGGGCATCCTCGAGCGTGAGCGCCAGGCCGTCGACGCTCAGCGCCTCCAGGCGCACGGTGAAGGGCAGTGGGGCGGCGCCCGGGTTCTGCTGCGGCGCGGCATCCGCGATGGCGTCGGCGCGGGTCGGCGCGCCTGCTGCGAGCTCGGCGACCGGATCCGGAGCGGGGGTCGCGTCGAGGCGCGCCGTCAGCGCCGGCGCATCGAGCGCCAGCGACGCCACCGTGAGCGCGCCTTCGCCGGTATCCAGGTCATCGATCGCGAGCGCATCGAGCGTGAAGTCGATGCGCTTCGGCGAGGGCAGGGCGCGGTCGGTGAACCGCAGCCGCGCGTCACTGAGACTGAGCGAAAGGAGCAGACGAGGCACGACGGTCGGCGTTGCTGCCGGGGTCGCGGCGGGTTCCGTCGCGGGCGGCAGGATGCGGGAGATCGGCAGCGTGCCGTCCGCGGCGCGCGTCAGCGAGAGCGTCGGCGCCTCGACCGTGACTGCGACGACCGGAGCCAGCACGCGCAGCGTGCGTGCCTGCAGGTCGACGGCGATGCGCCTGATCGTGATGCGATCCGTGAGTGCGTCCGCGCCGTCCCCGAGCGGGCCCTCGAGCACGAGATCGCGCAGCTCGAAGTCCATCAGGAAGGGATCGAAGCGCGCCTCGCCGAGACTCACGCGGGCGTCGAGCCGCGCCTCGAGCGCGGTGGGCAGTTCGCGCTCCACGAGCCAGGGCACGAGCAGGTAGCCGCCGAGCGCCCAGAGCACGAGCGCCAGCGCGAGGGCGACGAGCCCGCGTCGCAGTCCCTTTCCCATCAGGCTTCCCTGCGGACGATCGCGATGCGCCGGCCGGCCCGATCGGGTGTCGGGAGCTCGCCGTGGCGCGCCATGACGGCCGCGAAGCGCGCCTGCAGTGCGTCCGAGAAGGGCGCGGAACGGCGTGCCTCCATGTCGACGTGGATGGCGAGCTGCTCGGAGGTGGCGGCGAGCCAGCCTTCCTCGGCGTGGTGCATCTGCTCGAAGAAGTGCAGCCGCTTGTGGTCCCAGTCGAGGAGCTGCCAGGTGATGCGCAGCGGGTCGCCGAGATGAACTTCCCGGACGTAGCAGACGTGCGCCTCGAGCGTGAAGTGCGAGCAGCCGCTCGACTCCAGATAGCCCTCGCCGATGCCGAGGGCGTCGTAGGCGGCGTCCAGCGCGCGATCGAAGACCAGGTTGTAGAAGGCCATGTTCATGTGGCCGTTGTAATCGATCCACGCCTCCTCGACCCGGGCGAGGGGGCACTCGAAGGGGGCTGGGAACTGCTCGTGGTCCATGCTGCGGCTCCTCGGTCGGGCGCGCACGGAGGGTACCGTCAGCTGCGAGGCGTCTCCATTCAGGCGCGCTTCAGCGAGTCGCGGCATGATGGTGCTCCGGAACGGTTCCCGAGGAGGACGTCATGGCCCCGGTCTCTTGGCGAGCGCTGCGTCTACCGCTCGTGCTCGCGCTGTCCGTCGGACTCTCCGCCTGCGCGGCCCAGCCCCGTGATCGCGTCATCGTCGACATGCAGGGCGTGAATCAGGAGCGCTATCGCGTCGACGTCGAGGACTGCGCCGAGTACGCGGGCATCGTGAACGTCGAGGGCCAGGTCGTGCGGGGCGCGGCCGGTGGGGCCGCGCTCTACGGCGTGATCGGCGCGATCTTCGCCGGTAGCGAAGGCGCCGCGCGCGGCGCGGGCGCCGGCGGCGTGCTCGGTGCCGCGCGCGGCGGGATGGAGGCGACGCGCGAACAGACCCGGGTGATGCGCAACTGCCTGCGCGGCCGGGGCTACCGCGTCCTCAACTGAGCGCGCGCCAGCGCTGCAGCGAGGCGCGTGCCTCGACGGCCTCGCGGTGCGCCGCTGCTGCCGGGATCTCCGCGAGCAGATCGCGACCGAGGATCTCGGCGGCGATGCGGTCCGCGAGGCCCATCGTGAAGTGCCAGACGATGTCCGTCTGCGTGAAGGCCTCGCCGGCGATCCAGGGCTCGAAGCGCGCGAGGCGCCGCACCGCCGCGAAGCCCCGATCGAGTTCGGCGGCCACGGCCTCGCGAAGTTCCGCAGGCGCCTCCGCGCCGAAGAAGGCGGCCGGCAGCAGGCGCCGCGCCGGAAGTTCCACGTAGAGTTCGATGATGCGGGAGAGCTGCTGGAGCCGGGCCCGGGCGAAGGGCTCGCTCGGTACGAGCGCCGGTTCGGGCGCGATCGCCTCGAGGTAGTCGAGAATCACCTGCGTTTCCGTGAGCGTGCCGTCGGCCGTTTCGAGACAGGGCACCTTGCCCATGGGCGAACGCGCGAGCCACGCCGCCGTCTGCTCGGGCGCCTGCTGCCGGAACACGAACTCGAGGCCCTTCTCGTGGAGCGCCGTGGCGACCATGCCGACGTAGTTGCTGCGGGGCGTGCCGTGGAGAACGAGCATGCCGGATGCTCCCCTGCGAAGCCGGCGATCAGGGCGGGTCGGCTATCATGCGCGCCCGCTTCCGACCGGTACACCGTGATGAAACGCAGTGGTCGCCTCGCCACCGACGTGCCCGCCCCGATCGCCGAGCCGCGCCCGCACGCCGCCGAGTGGCACGGCGTGCGCATCGAGGACCCCTGGCACTGGCTCCGCGATCCCGCCTACCCGGAGCTCCGCGACGACGACGTGCGCGCCTACCTCGAGGCCGAGAACGCCTGGTTCGACGTCGTCATGCGCCCGGTCTCCGGTCTCGTCGAAACGCTCTACGGCGAGATCCGCGGCCGCCAGCAGGAGGACGAGGCGGCCGTGCCCTGGCACGAGGGTGCCTGGACCTGGCGCTGGTACTTCGAGCACGGCGCCCAGTACGGCATCTGGGCCAGGCGGCCTCGTGACGGGGGCGACGAGCAGATCGTCCTCGACGAGAACCGGCTCGCGGAGGGCCACGAATACTTCCGCCTCGGTGCGCTGGAGCCCGATCGCGCGGGTCACCGGGTCGCCTGGAGCGTCGACGTCGACGGCTCCGAGCGCTTCACGCTGCGTGTGATGGATTGCGCTGCCGGCACGAAGCTGCCGGACGAGATCCCGGACACGCTCGGCGCCCCGGTCTGGACCGCCGACGGCGAGGCGTTCTTCTACACGGTGGTGAACGATGCCTGGCGCCCCTACGAGGTGCGCCTGCATCGCCTCGGCAGGCCGGTCGCGGAGGATCGGGTCGTCTATACGGAGTCCGACGACGCCTTCTTCGTCGGCATCGACGAGACCTCCGATCGGCGCTTCCTCGTCATCGCGAGCGGCGATCACGTCACCTCCGAGGTGCGCCTGCTGGCCCTCGAAGGGGAGGGTGCCTTCGAGGACCCGGTGCGCGATCAGCGTCTCGTCTCGGCCCGCCGGTCCGGCCACGAGTACGACGTCGACCATGGTGACGGGCGCCTCTGGATCCGCACGAACGACGTGCACGAGAACTTCCGCCTGGTCTCCGCCGATGCGGCGGCGCCCGCGGAGGCGAACTGGCGCGAGGAGATCGCCGCCTCCGACGCCGTCTACCTGACCGGGATGCAGGCCTTCGCCGGCTTCCTCGTGCTCACCTCGCGCGTGGACGGTCTCGACGCGGTGCGCATCCGTCCGCACGAGGGCGCCGGCGATCACGAGATCGAGTTCCCCGAGTCGAGCTACACGGTGGGCCTCGGCACCAATGCGGAGTTCGCCACGCGCACGCTCCGCCTCGGCTATGCCTCCATGGTGACGCCGGACACGGTCTACGACTACGACCTCGACGCGCGCCGCCTGGAGGTGCGCAAGGTGCGGCAGGTTCCCTCCGGCTACGACGCCTCGCAGTACGTCACGGAGCGGCTGACCGTCGCGGCCCGCGACGGTACGCAGGTCCCCGTGTCCGTCGTGCGCAGGCGCGATGCGCCGCTCGACGGCTCCGGATTGCTTCATCTCTACGGCTACGGTGCCTACGGCATGGCTATCCCGCCGTCCTTCTCGGCGGCGCGGCTCTCGCTCCTCGATCGGGGCTTCAGCTGCGCCATCGCGCACGTCCGGGGCGGCGACGACCTCGGGCGGGCCTGGTATCGCGCCGGCAAGCTCACGCAGCGGAACAACAGCTTCGACGATTTCGTCGACGTCGCCCGGGGCCTCGTCGAAGCCGGCTACGCCGCCCCCGGCCGCATCGCCATCTCCGGCGGCAGCGCGGGCGGCGAACTGGTCGGCGTGGCCATGAACCGGGCGCCGGAGCTTTGGGGGGCGGTGGTCGCACACGTCCCGTTCGTGGACGTGCTGCAGACCATGCTCGACGGTTCGCTGCCGCTGACGCCGATCGAGTGGCCGGAGTGGGGTAATCCGATCGAGGACGCCGAGGCCTTCGAGCTCATCCGCGGCTACTCGCCCGTGGACCGGCTCGAGGCCCGGGCCTATCCGCCCCTGCTGGTCACGGCGGGGGTGAACGATCCCCGGGTCACCTACTGGGAACCTGCGAAGTGGGTCGCCAGGCAGCGCCATCTGCGCACGGACGACGCCATCGTGCTGCTGAAGACCAACATGAGTGCCGGCCACGGAGGCACCTCCGGTCGCTTCGAGGCGATCCGCGAGATCGCCGAGGAGTACGCCTTCGTGATCAGTGTTCTGGAGGCGCCCGAAGCGGCGCTGTAGGCTCGGCCGCAGGGTAGGACGCGGGGCGCCGGCGGTGCGAGCGCAGGACGAAGAGATCGAGGCGCAGGGGGCCTGCCCGGCTTCGCCGATCGCGCACGTGCTGGTCGAGGGCGACCGGGTCGTGACCGCGAACGCCGCCGCGCGAGCCCTGTTCGCTCCGGCGGAACCGGAAGGCCGGATGCTCGCCGACCTGCTCGCTCAGCTCCCCGATCCGCCGAGGCGCGTCGAGGCGTCGCCGCAGCCATCGGCGCGGCGCCTGCTGGCGCTGGTGCCGGCGCCGGGCCCCGAGCCCGTCGATGCGTCCTTCGGCGCCCTCGTCCGCGAGGCCTATCTGGTCCGGCTGCTGGATCGTCTCGCCGCCGAGACCGGCGCCGCCTTCGCCTTCGTCGGCGAACTGCACGGTTCCGAGGGGGCGCGGTGGGTGGAGACGGTGGCGGTCCGCGAGGACGGCGCCGATGCGCCCGCGCTGCGCTACGAACTCGCCCGGTCGCCCAGCAGCGCCGAGGCGCTCGAGGCGCTCACCCTGCACGCGAGCGATGCCGCGGAACGCTTCCCCGCCGACGCGGCGCTCGACGCCTCCCGCGTCGAGGCGTTCGCGGGCATGCCCCTGCTCGACGCCGACGGTCACGCGCTCGGCCTGCTGGCGCTGCTGTTTCGCGCGCCGATCGCGGACGTGGAGCTGGTGCGTCGCCTGCTGCCGCGTTGTGCGCCGCGCGCGGCCGCGGAGCTCGAGCGCACGCGCTTCCAGCGCCGCCTCGCCCTCGGCGACCGCCGCTATCGCGAACTCATGGAGGACGCCGAGGACGGCATCGTCGTGTTCCAGTCGCGCGCGCCGGTGTTCGCCAATGCGGCCGCGGCGCGGATCCTCGCCTGGCCGTCCGCGGAGGCGCTGCTGCGCGAAGTGGACGACGTGGTCGATCTCGTGAGCGAGAAGGACCGCGCGCTCGTCCTTCGCCAGGCCGCCGCGCGCATGGGCGGCGAGCCCGCGGAGAACGTGTTCGAGATCGGCGCGCGGCGCCGTGACGGACGCGTGGTGCCGGTGCAGGTCTCCGCCTCGGGGCACACCTGGAAGGGGGCGCCGGCCCTGCAGGTGCTCATCGTCGACCTGTCCGCGCGCAAGGAGCGCGAGGCGCGCGTCCGGCAGGCGGAGCGCATGGCGTCCCTCGGCAAGCTGACCGGCGGCATCGCCCACGACTTCAACAATCTGCTCGCCGTCATCCTCGGCAATCTCGACTTTGCTGCGGAGGAAGCCGAAGGGGCGACCGGTCAGGCCGTGCGCAAGGCCCGCATCGCGGCCCAGCGCGGCGCCGAGCTCACTGAGCGCCTCCTCACCTTCGCTCGACGCCAGGCCCTGCGGCCGCGGACCGTGGCCACGCAGCGGCTGCTCGAGGAGACCCGCGGTCTGCTGACCCCTGTCCTGGGTGGAGACATCGAGCTCGTCGTGGGGACGGGCTGTGAGGCGTCCGTCGAGGTCGATCCCGCGCAGCTGCAGAGCGCGCTGATCAACCTGGCCGTCAACGCTCGCGATGCGCTCGAGCGCGGCGGCCGTGTCACCATAGACGCCCGTCGCGTCGACGCGGAGACGATGCGCGTCCGCTTCCCGGAGGCGGACGAGCCGCTCGGCGGCGACCACGTCTGCATCGAGGTCTCCGACGACGGCCCCGGCATGGTGCCGGAGGTGCGGGCACAGGCCTTCGAGCCGTTCTTCACGACGAAGGGTGCGCGCAAGGGTACGGGCCTCGGGCTGTCGATGGTCCACGGCTTCGTGAAACAGAGCCGCGGTCAGATCGAACTCGACAGTGCGCCGGGCGGGGGCACGCAGGTGCGCCTCTTCCTGCCCTGCGCGACGGACACGGCACCAGCAGAGGAGGGACGCATGGACGCGCCCGGCAACGACGAACGGCCCCTGATCGGCGCACGGCGCCGCGCACTCGTGGTGGAAGACGAAGAGAACGTTCGAGAGGTCGCGGTGGCCATGCTCGAACGGCTCGGGTTCGAGGTCGCCGAAGCCGGCGACGGGCCCGATGCCCGCGCGGCGCTCGACCGGGAGCGCTACGACCTGCTGCTCTCGGACGTCGTGCTACCGGCCGGTCAGCGAGGTCCGGACATCGCCGCGGACGCCCTCGCCCGCGACCCCTCCATGGCCGTGCTGTTCATGTCGGGCTATGCGGAGAGCAGCGACTTCCAGAAGTTCCGTCTGACGCACGAGTTCCGTCTCGTCCGCAAACCGTTCCGCTTCGACCAGCTCCGTGGCGAGATCGAGGCCGTGCTCGAGGGAGACCCTGCCCCGTGACGACGATTCCCCCCGAGGACCCGGCCGAACTGGACGCATGGCTCTCGGCGCGCGAGGCGGCCTTCGGTGACGTCCGCGAGGAGGCGGACGCACGCATCATCTGGGCGGGCGGCGCGCGGCGGCGGACGCCGCTCGCCCTCGTCTATCTGCACGGCTACTCGGCGTCGCGCCGCGAGACCGCGCCCCTGTGCGACGAGCTCGCGGAGCGCCTCGGGGCCAATCTCTTCTACGCGCGCCTGGCCGGTCATGGCCGCCACGCCCCGGAGGCCATGGGCGAGGCCAGCGCGGCCTGCTGGCGCCGCGACGCGGAGGAGGCCTTCGAGATCGGCACGCGCCTCGGCGAGCGCGTGGTCCTCGTCGGCTGCTCCACGGGCGCGACGCTCGCGACGCTCGTCGCCGCCGAGGCGCCCGAGGCCCTCGCGGCCTGCGTGCTGATCGCGCCGAACTACGGGCCCAGGGATCCGCGCACGGCCCTCCTGACCTGGCCCGGTGCCCGGCGCTGGGTGCCCTGGGTCATCGGTCGTGAGCGCGTCGTGGAGGCGGAGAACGACGCGCACGCGCGCTTCTGGACGCTGCGCTATCCCACGCCTTCGCTCGTGCCGATGATGGAACTCGTGCAGCAGGTGCGGCGCGCCGACCTCGGCGCCGTGACGTCTCCGGTGCTGGCGGTGTGGTGCGAGCAGGACGAAGTGGTCGATGCCGCGCGTATTCCGCCGACGCTCGCCCGTCTGCGCGCGGCGCACGTCGAGACCATGCTGCTGGAGGCGATCCCGGGGGCCTCGAATCACGTCGTGGTGGGCGACGCCTTCGCGCCCGACGCCACCGCGCCGGTGCGGGAGCGCATCCTCGCGTTCCTCGCCGGCACTGGTGTGGTTCAGGGCGGGGCGGAGCAGTCCGCCAGCTCGAAGAACGTGAGCATGGTGTCGACGTCTGCGGGTCCGAAGGGTTTGGGCAGCACGTAGTCGAAGGGCGCCGGCGGCTCGCTCGAGCTCGGGAGTTCCGCGCCCGTCGTGAGGACGTAGCGGGCGTTCGTCCAGCGCTCGCGGAGCGTGCGGGCGACGTCGCGACCGTCCTCGCGACCGAGCACCAGATCGACGATCACCAGGTCCGGCGGCCTTTCGAAATGCATGCCGTCGACGGCGGCGCTCGAGTCCGCCGACGGACACTCGACGCCACGCCGTGCCAGGAGCTTCGGGACCAGCCGGCGAATGGCCGGATCGTCGTCCACCAGCAGTGCCGTCCCCGAGGGCGCCGAACGCATCGCGGTCGCCGGCTCCACGGGGAGACCGATCACGAAGGTCGTGCCGTCGCCGGGCGTGCTCTCGATCCGGATCGTGCCCCGGTTCTGATGCAGCAGGTAGTGGACCTTCGCGAGGCCGAGGCCCGTGCCCGAACTGCCCTTGGTGGTGAAGTAGGGGACGAAGGCCTTCTCGCGCACGTCCTCGGGCATGCCCACGCCGTCGTCGGCGACCACCAGCTCCACCCGGTCCTCCCCCTCGACCTTCATGCGCCGGGTGCGGATGAGCAGGTGTCCGCGTTCCTCCACGGCGTCGCGGGCGTTGATCATGAGGTTGTAGAGGATCTGCTGGAGCATGCCCGGGCGTGAGCGGATGCGGGCACCGCACTGCAGATCGGTCTCGATCTCGAGCTTCAGGCGCAGTCCCCGGCCCACGACCTGGACGATCTGCGCCACCGTCTCGTCGAAATCGAAGATCTCTTCCCGGTCCTGCTGCGCGCCGCGACGGCCGAAGGCGGTGAGGCTGCGCGCGAGCTCGGCGGCGTCGTCGCTCGCCTGCATGATGGAGTCGAGATCGTCCCGGACGCGTGCGAGCTCCTCTTCCGACGAGCTCAGCAGCGCGAGGTTGCGGATCACCGTGATGCTGTTGTTGAAGTCGTGGGCGATGCCCGCGACCATGTCGCCGAGTGCCGCCATGTCACGTGCATCGCGATTGACCGCCTGCTGTTCCTGCAGCATGCGATCGAGACGGTCCTGCTCCGTCGTGTCCATGAGCGTGCAGGCCCACCAGCGCTCGGACTGCGGATCGCCCGGCTCGTGTACCGGTCCGATGGTGTAGCGCACCGCGAGGCGGTTGCCGTCCACGCGTTCCAGCGTCCCGCGCCCCGAGACCGGTCCGTCCTCGAACAGTCGGCGCGGATGCAGGGCGTCGAGGACCTCGCCGACGCGCGTCGAGACCATGTTGCGGGGCGCCCGCGCGCCGCCCTCGAAGCCCAGCAGCGAATAGAAGGCGGCGTTGGCCCACACGAGCTGTGTGTCGCTGCCGCGCCGATCGATGATCGCCATGCCCTCGGAGACCTGCTCCGTCGCCGCGCTCAGCATGCGCGTGCGGGCCCGGTGCTGGGCGCGTTCCTCCGCTTCGCGGAGGATCAGGAGCACGGCGTCGGGGCGGACGCCGCGAATGAGCGTCGCCTCGAGACTGCAGGGGCGACCGCTCCGGGTGCGAGCGTGGAGAAGTTCCGGCAGGCCGACACGCGCCTCGCCGAGGAGCAGACGAACGAGCGGCGCGCCGTCGTCGTCGAGCCAGCAGGAGTCGAGTGCTTCGCCGCGGAGCGCCTCCACGGACGTTTCGAACAGCTGAGCCGCGAGGGCGTTCGCCGTGAGCACGTGTGCCCGGGCGTCCACCCAGAGCGCGGCATCGGGCAGTTGCTCGACCAGGAGGTCGAGATCGGATACGCCTGCTGACTCGGGCGTATCGGTCATCGCGGGCTCGGGGCGTCCGTGCCGGTCTGGCGTATCGGTCATCGCGGGCTCGGCGCTTCCGT
>JAZBPO010000425.1:0-5082 GCA_036351675.1 Pseudomonadales bacterium | reverse complement strand
GGTTCGAGCCCGTCGCACCCGGGCCCGAGGCGTGGCATCTGCCCTGCGCTCCCGAAGACCGGACGAGGTCGCTCCGGGCAGACACCACGCCCCGGACCCTCGCTCACCGCATGTGCGCGTACCCGGAAGCTTTTCGCGAGGGGCCGGTCGAGCCGCACGGTGGGCTGCATGGACCCGGAGTGACCTCACCCTGCTCCCGGGAGCGGAGGGTTCATGCGGCGCGCCGGGCGGCGGGTGCGAGGCGCGCGGTTCGAGCCCGTCGCACCCGGGCCCGAGGCGTGGCATCTGCCCTGCGCTCCCGAGGACCGGACGAGGTCGCTCCGGGCAGACGCCACGCCCCGGTCCCTCGCTCAGCGGATGTGCGCGTACGTGCAAGCCGTTCGCGAGGGGTCCGTCGAGCCGCCCGGTGGGCCGCGTGGACCCGGAGCGACCTCACCCTGCACTCGGGAACGGAGGGTTCATGCGGCCCACCGGGTGGCGGATGCGGGGCGCGCGGTTCGAGCCCGTCGCACCCGAGCCCGGGACCCGGCATCTGCCCTGCGCTCCCGAGGACCGGATGAGGTCGCTCCGCACGGACGCCACGCCCCGGTCCCTCGACCACCCGGTACGCCATCCATCGTGAGCATTGCGCGCGACCAGGGATCGAGCAGGTCACTCGCGGACGATGACGGGCACGCCGGCGACATCCGCGAAGGTGATGAGCGCCTGCATGCGGTTCGCCTCCGCGAGGTCGGCAAAGGGACCGACGCGGACGCGCACGAGACCCTCGAGCGCGTCATCGAGGCGGATGCGGTCGGCGGCGTCTCCGAGCACACCCGCGAGGACGTCGCCGAGCCGGCGAGCGGCGTCCGGGTCGCCGAAGGCGCCGGCCTGCACCCAGATCGTGCCGGGGGCGTCGGCGAGATCGCTCGGTTCGCTGACGACCGGAACCGGTCTCGGCGCCGGCGCGCCCGGCCGCGGAGGCGTGATCGCCTCGATGCGCACCTGCGCGACGCCCTGGTCCGCGAAGCCCAGCTTCACGGCCGCGCCGTAGGAGAGGTCGAGAATGCGGTCCTCGTGGAAGGGGCCACGGTCATTCACGCGGACGATGGTGGAACGACCGTTGCCGAGATTGGTGACACGCAGCCAGGTCGGCAGGGGCAGGCTGCGATGCGCCGCCGTCAGCGCGAACATGTCGTAGCGTTCGCCGTTGGAGGTCGCGCGGCCGTGGAACTTGCGGCCGTACCAGGACGCATTGCCCTCGTCGACGAAGCCCGCGGAGCTCGACATCACGTGATAGGTCTCGCCGAAGACCATGTACGGCGACCGGTTGCCCGCGCGCGCCGGTGGCTCCCAGCGCGGTACGGGGTCGGGCTGCGCCTCGAGGCCCGGCCGCTCGATCAGGGGCGGTGCGTCGCTGTCGACGAAAGGCGCCGTCGGGCCCGCGCAGCCGATCACGCACAGGAGCAGTCCGAGGGCCGTGACCCGCTCAGCGGCCATCGACTGCACCGCCACCGGGGAAGTCGAGACCGACGGCGATCTCCCGTGCCAGATCGTGGACAGCGAGCGCGTACAGGTGCGAACGGTTGTAGCGTGTGATCACGTAGAAGTTGCCGAAGGTCGCGTAGAACTCCTCCTCGGACTCGCCCTCCACGCGCCAGAGCCCTGCCGCTTCGGCATCACTCAGCACGTCGAGCCCCTCGACGCCGAGACGGCGCAGCTCCGCGACGGAACTCTGCAATTCGAGCCCCCGGTTGGCGATGCCTTCGACCGCACGCGCGTCCGTCACGACGACGCGGCGCAGCACCGGCCCACCGGGACGCCAGCCGTGCTCCGCGAAGTAGTTGGCGATGCTGCCGACCGCATCTTCCGGGTTCGCCCAGATATCACGCGTGCCGTCGCCGTCGAAGTCCACGGCGTAGGCTCGGAAGCTGGAGGGGATGAACTGCCCCCAGCCCATGGCCCCCGCGTAGGATCCGAGGAGCGTGCGCGGATCCTTGCCCTCCTCGTGGGCGAGGAGCAGGAAGGCCTCGAGTTCGCGGCGGAAGAAGTCCGCGCGCGGTGGATAGTGAAAGCCGAGCGTGTAGAGCGCATCGAGGACACGCCAGTCGCCGGAAAGGGTCCCGTAGCGGGTCTCCACGCCGAGGATCGCCGCGACGTACTCGGGCGGCACGCCGAAGGTGGCCTGCGCCCGGGCCAGCAGCGCCCGATGCCCGGTCACGAAGCGCACGCCCTCGGCGATGCGGTCCGCACCGAGGAAGATGCGCCGGTACTCGCCCCAGCTGAGCGTCCGTTCGACCGGTCGCGAGATGCGCTCCACGATCCCGGGCTTCAGCTCGGCCTCCAGCAGTACGCCACGCAGCGTCGTCGCATCGAGATCGTGGCGCGCGACCAGCTCGACGACGAAGGCCTCGACCTCCGGATCGAGCGCCGCTTCGTCCGCCAGGGCGGTCGCCAGGGCGAAGGACGCGGCCAGCGCCAGGACGATGCGTTTCGGGGCAGGGATTCTCGTCACGCGCGGAGCAGCTTCCGATCGGTCTGGATCGCCATGAGGACGCCGAAGCCCGCCATGAGCGTGAGCGCGCTCGTCCCGCCATAGCTCACCAGCGGGAGCGGTACACCGACCACGGGCAGCAGCCCCGACACCATGGCGATGTTCACGAACAGGTAGGTGAAGAAGGTGATGGTCAGTCCGCCGGCGAGCATGCGCGCGAAGGCGTCCTGCGCCTGTGTGGCGATGAACAGACCGCGCGTCACGAGCAGGAAGTAGAGCAGCAGCAGGAGCATGACTCCGAGGAAACCGAACTCCTCGGCGAGCACGGCGATGATGAAGTCCGTGTGGCTCTCCGGCAGGAAGTCGAGGTGCGACTGGGTGCCTTCGAAGAGTCCCTTGCCGAACAGCCCGCCGGAGCCGATGGCGGTCTTCGACTGGATGATGTTCCAGCCCGCTCCGAGCGGATCCGACTCGGGGTCCAGGAGCGTGAGCACACGCTGCCGCTGATAGTCCTTCATGACCACCCAGAGCGCGGGCAGCGCCGCGATGGCGGCAGCCAGCGCGGCGAGGACCCAGGACCAGCGCACGCCGGAGAGCAGCACGACGGCGATACCGGAGCCGGCGACCAGCACGGCCGTACCGAGATCGGGCTGTGCCGCGATGAGCACCGCCGGGACGAAGATCAGCCCGAGCGCGCCGGCCACCGGGCCGATCCGCGGCGGCAGCACCCGGCCGGAGAAGTGCGCCGCGACCATCAAGGGCACCGCGAGCTTCATCATCTCCGAGGGCTGGAACCGGGGCAGACCGGGCAGATCGATCCAGCGCTGCGCCCCCTTCGCGCTGGAACCGAAGAACATCACGGCCAGCAGCAGCACGATGCCGCCGCCGTAGAAGACGCCGGCCCAGCGGCGCAGCGACATGGGTGGGACCTGGGCGACGAGAAGCATCAGCCCGAAGGCCGCCGAGAGCCGCCAGATCTGCGACACCAGGCGGTCTACGTTCTGGTCGACGGCGCTGAACAGCACGATGAGTCCGAAACCGCAGACGAGGAGGACGAGCACGAGCAGCGGCAGGTCGATGTGCATCTCCCGGAGCAGCGCCTGGCGACGCTCGAAGGACTCTTCGCCCGGAAGGCGTCGCAGGAAGTCGCGCTGGGACATCAGAAACCCGCGACCTGTTCGCGATCGGTGTCGTCCGCGTCGTCACCGGGCAACAGCCAGGCGTCGATGACCTCGCGTGCGACGGGCGCGGCGACGGAGGAGCCGCCGCCCCCGTTCTCCACCAGCACCGCGAGCGCGATGCGCGGCGCCTCGACCGGCGCGAAGGCGACGAACCAGGCGTGCTTGCGCTGGCGCTCCTCGAGTTCCAGGTCGTCGTACTCGAAGCCCTGGGGGATCTCCACGACCTGCGCCGTGCCCGACTTGCCGGCCATGCGATAGGGAATGTCCATGCCGATGTAGGACCAGGCCGTGCCGTTCTGGCCGTAGCCCTTGTTGCCACGGTGCACGACGGCCGCCATGGCCTCGACCAGGCGCTCGAAGTGCTGGGGATCGGAGAGCACGACGTCGGGGAGCGGCTCCGCCTCGAACTCGGGGAGATCGGCGTCCGACGCGAGAACCATGCGTGGGCGTACCCGCCGACCCCGATTGGCGATCACGCTCACGGCGGTGGCGAGTTGCAGCGGCGTGACCAGCAGATCGCCCTGACCGATGCCGAGGTTGACGTTGTCGCCGGGATACCAGGGTTCGCCGCGGACCGCCTCCTTCCAGGCGCTCGTGGGCAGGAGTCCGGTCTTGGCATCCGGTATGTCGACCGTGAAGTCCTGACCGAAGCCGAACTGCTTCACGAAGGTCGCGACGCGATCGACGCCGAGGCGCACGCTTAGATCGTAGAAATAGGTGTTGTTGGAACGGTAGATCGCCCGGTAGAGATCGACCTTGCCGCCGCCGCCGCCCCCTCCGGGTCGCCAGGTCCAGTCGCGGTACATGCGGCTCTGCCCCGGGAGCCGGTAGTAGCCGGGATCGTCGATCTCGGTCTCCCAGTCAGCTTCACCGTGCTGGAGGCCGGCGAGCGCGACGTAGGGCTTGAATGTCGATCCGGGCGCGTACTGACCGCGGATGGCCCGATTGAAGAGCGGCGTGTCCGGGTCGCCCTGCAGCGCCCGGTAGGTACTCGGCGCGATGCCCCCGATGAAGAGGTTCGGGTCGTAGCCGGGATTCGACACGAGGGCGAGCACGCCACCGTTGTTCGGATCGAGGGCGACGATCGCGCCGCGCCGATCACCGAGCGCGGCGGTGGCGGCACGCTGCAGGCCGAGATCGAGATGGAGCGTGAGGTTGTGGCCGGCGTCGGGCGCGCTGCGCTCGAGGACGCGAGTGATCCGCCCGCGCGCGTCGGTCTCGACTCGCTCGTGGCCGACCCGGCCATGCAGGACCGATTCGTAATGCTTCTCGACGCCGAGCCGACCGACGTAGCGCGTCGCGCTGTACTCGACGGGATCGAGCACCTGGAGATCCTCGGGGATGATGCGCCGCACGGAGCCGACCGCGTGCGCGACGAGATCGGCTTGTGGGTAGTGCCGGATGAGCTGCGCTTCGACCTCGACCCCG
>JAZBPO010000424.1:0-3034 GCA_036351675.1 Pseudomonadales bacterium | reverse complement strand
TGGCGGCGCTCGCGCGGCGCGGCGATGCGGCTGCCCTCGAAGCGACGCTGCGTAGCCTCATGCTCGACCGGGAGCACTGGTACACGGAGGACTATGCGCGGACGCGGGCGAACAACGACGAGGCCTACACGGACTTCACGGTCGCGCTGCTCGGCTCCCTCGATGCGCGCCAGCGCGAGCGCCTGTCGCGCCGCCTCGTCGATCTCGCCGAGGACTTCGAGGCGCTGGCGGCGGAGGACGTGACGCCGCCGGAGGATCCCGGGCCGGCGCCGCGTCCCGCGGGCGCCGACTGAAGAGCGCGGTCAGCGATCGAGGCCGAGGGCCTCCTCCCGCGAATCCATGAAGAGCCAGGCCGCGGCATAGCCGATCAGCGTCAGGTTGGTGAACAGCAGGGCCAGGATCACCATCGCGACGCGTACACCGGTCGCCGGGAGTCCGAAGGCGCGAGCGATGCCCTCGCACACGCCGCCCAGCCAGCCGTTCTCCGGATCGCGCAGCAGACGCCGGCGGATCCTGCGTTCGAGTCTGTTCATCACGGGCCTCCCGACTCAGAAATAGGGCCGGACGAGGGCGCGCAGGCCGAACTCCGGCATGGATGCGAGACCGAAGGCGTCGGTCGCGAGCGCGTCCTGTGCGCCGCCGGCGTCGACGATCTCTCCGCTCTGCTGGTCGATCGCCATCTCGGCGATGAGCGCGAACACCACGAAGGTGATGGCGAAGAGTACGTTGGTGGCCGTGTTGCTGCGCGGCTGGAGCAGTCTTGCGAGACCGATGTTCGGATTCATTCCCTGATCCCTCGATTGGTTCGTGTAGGTCTGGAACTGTCTTTTCACGCTTCGTGCCAGTTGCTGCTGAGACTCTTCGGCAGCGGTAAAGGTTTGAAGCGGATGAGATTTCCCGAGGTGGCGGAGACCCCGGGTGAGTGTGCCGACCGCGTGCTGGCGCAGCGCTCGTGGTGGTTCAGACCGATCGTTGGTGGTTTTCGCCACTCCACCCTCCGTAGCCTTTCTACGCAGGAGGCGGCGCTTTCCGGCGCGCGTCACCGGGCGCATGCTGGGGAAGGAGGACGCCGTGGACCTGCAGCCGGGCATCGAGACCGAATTGCTGGCCTCACTCGGGGTGGCGCTCGCCTGTGGCCTCATCGTCGGTTTCGAGCGCGGCTGGCAGCAGCGTGGCGAGGAGGCGGCGGAGCAGCGCGCCGCCGGGATCCGGACCTTCGCCCTGGCCGGCCTCGCCGGCGGCGTCGTCGCGGCCCTGGGCGCTGATCCCTGGCTGCTCGCCGCGGGCCTGCTCGCCCTCGCCGGTCTCTCGGCCCTGTCCTGGCAGCGCGACGTGCGATCCGGTGGCGACGTCGGCATGACCACCGAGCTCGCGCTGCTGGCGACCTACCTGCTGGGTGCCCTCGCGACGGCGGGTCACCGGCTCGAGGCCGTGAGCGCGGCCGTGATCGTGGCGCTCATGCTGGGCTTCAAGGCCGAGATCCACGCCACGCTCGGTCGCCTGAATCGCCGCGAGGTGCACGCCTCGCTCCAGCTCCTGCTCATCGCCGTCGTCGTCGTACCACTGCTGCCCGACCGGGGCCTCGGACCCTTCGCCGCGCTCAACCCGCGGACCATCGGGCTGCTGGGGCTGCTGGTGGCCGGCATCGGGTTCGTCGGCTACTTCGCGGTCCGCCTGCTCGGTGCGCGCGTCGGCCTCCTCTTCACGGCCGCCTTCGGCGGCCTGTCGGCGAGCACCGCCGTGACCCTCGGCTATGCGCGTCTCGCGCGACGGCGGCAGGCGTCCACGGAGCTGCTGGGCGCCGGGATCCTCCTGGCCTGCGCGATCATGGGACCGCGGCTTGCGATCGAGGTGGCGGTCGTCAATCCCGCGCTGCTGCCGCCTCTGCTGCCGGGGCTCGCGGCGCTCACGCTCGGCCCCGCCTTCGGCGCCTACCGGCTGGCCCGCGGCGTCGACGCGGAGGCCGGGCGGGCCGTGACGGGTCACGCCGAACTCCTGGAGAACCCCCTCGAACTGCGCCAGGCCATCGGGCTCGCGGCCCTCATCGCGCTGGTCTTCCTGCTCGTGGCGGCGGCCCGCGCCTGGCTCGGCGATGCCGGGGTCTACGTGCTGGCGGCGCTGTCGGGCTTCGTGGACGTCGATGCGGTGACGCTGACGCTGGCGCAGCAGGCGAAGGGCGATCTCGAACAGACCACGGCGGTGCGGGCGATCCTGCTGGCGGCGCTGGTCAATGGTCTCGTGAAGGGCCTGCTGGCGCTCGGCGTCGGTGGTCGTCGACTCGCGGCGGGGGTGCTGCCGATCCTCGCGGCCAGCTCCGGTCTCGCCCTCGTTCTGCTGTGCCTGCCCTGGATCAGCTGAGAGTCCCGCCTCAGGTCAGCGGGAACCCCAGGGCCCGGACGAAGCGCAGCCAGGGGCGACGCCAGCCGCCTCGTTCGTCGGCGGTGTCGAGGGCGTAGAGGGTGAGCGCCGCGCCGAGACCACGAAAGGGCTCGGGCGGGATCCAGCCCGGTTCGCTGCGCGCGAAGGCGAGCGCCGTCGCCGGCGTCGCCTCGCCGTCGAGCAGGGACAGCGCCGTTCGCGCGCCGAAGCGGCTCGCCGACACGCCGAAGCCCGAGTAGCCCCCGGCCCAGACGACGGCGCCGTCGAAGTAGTGCTGGAAGTGCACGGCCATGCGCGTCGTGAGGGCGATGGGACCGCTCCAGGCATGACTGAAGCGCACGTCGCCGAGCTGCGGGAAGGTCTGCAGGAAAGCCCCGGCGAGGCGCTCGTAGCTGCGCGCCTCGAAGTCCGGCGGCGCGCTCGTGGCGTCGCCGAAGGCGTACGCCAGCTTGCCGCCGAAGAGGATGCGGTCGCGGCCCGAGCTGTCGCGGATCAGACGCATGTAGTTGAGCTGTGTGCGCGTGTCGTACACGCCCTGGCGCAGCGCCCAGCCGATGCGCGCGCGCTGCGCGTTCGTGAGCGGTTCGGTGACGAGGATGCGGTCCCGGACCGTGGCCACGCGGCTGCGGATGCGCGGGTGCCCGGCGGCGAAGGC
>JAZBPO010000423.1:0-3081 GCA_036351675.1 Pseudomonadales bacterium | reverse complement strand
TTCGCAGAGGCGCGGGTGCCGGGCAGCCAGCGGACCACCGCCCAGGCTTCGGTGTGGCCCTCGCCGGGTACATCGACTTCGAGCATCGTCGGTACGGGCACCGGCAGATGCGACGCGATCAGGGGCAACCAGCGCGCTTCGCGTTCGATGCTGCCTCCGCCGCCCGGCTGACGCGGGAACCTGAGCAGCCTTTCGGCGCCCAGCCTGTAGAGTCGGTTGCTGGAGCCGGAGGCCGAAAGCGGAGTGATCGGCTCATCCGCGAGTTCCGGAAACTGCGTTGCCAGCAGGCGACTGATCACTGCCTCGTCGAGCGCAAGTTCGTCAGCGTGCAGCGGGCCATCCATCGTCACAATCAGCCTTCGGTTGCTGCTTCTCCGGACAGCCTACCGGCTCGTTCACGGCGAGCGCAGCGAGGGTCATGTTTCGGCATCCGGATCGCGACGGCTGCCAGGCCTCTGATCCAGTGCAGGAAGCAGCATGGGTGTGCACGGAGTTCGACAACTGTCCACGTCTTCCCGGGTGACGATACGTCACCTCCTCCTGGGCAGGCGGCATCGCAGGGGCCTGGCGCGTGCAGGAGAAAGCCGCGCGGGTCCGCGTGGGACTCGGTGCGCCCACGACGCCGAAGGACATCCGACAGGTCTTCCTCGAGCCTTGCGCTCGTCGCGCTGCCGCGGCGGGCAGACCGCACCGAGACCACCTTCCGGCAGTGGATGCAGGAGACATGATCATGCTCCCCGATCTTTCCGTCGCGCGCCTCGGATGTCCGATTCCCTCCGGCCGCCAGGCGCCGGCGTCGTGACGCTCTCCCTGTTCAGTGATGGCAGACAGCTGAGCGACGCCGTTCCCCTGATCTCCGTCAACGTCCGAGATCGGTCGGGTCACGGGTCCCGGGCCCGCGTCGAGCTGCTGAGCGACGACGCACTGGATCAGACCCTCGCGCCGAGTGACGACGGCGACCGTCGGGCGACCGAACTCAGGATCGCTGCTGGCTACGATGGCGATGCGGACACGATCTTTTCCGTCGTCGTGGTTCGGAAGTGCCTCCGGATCGAGGCTTCGGGGGAGGCCCGGTGGAGCTGGTCGCCGAGGCGAGCGATCCGGTCTCGGCCCCGGGCATGGCGGCCGCGCCCGTGCTGCGGGTCGCGCGGGGAGAATCGCTGATCGAGTTCGAGGCCGAGATCGACGCGCGGACGCAGCGCGCGGCGGCGGGAGGGCAGCCCCCGAGGGTTGTTGCGACAGCGGTGCGCGCGCGATGTACCGGCCGGTCGCTCGTGAGCGCCGATGTACTCGGCCACCTGCGAGTCCGGTGTGGCCTGCAGGCAGCTTCAGGCCCGGCAGACGTAGAGCTGGATGGCTCGTCCCGTACCTGCAGTGAGTCAGGTGCACCGAGCGCAGCGGACCTGCCTTGATCGCGCTAGATTCCTGTTTCCGACGTGACACCCCGGTGCCCCCGCATGATTCGACTGCTGCCGTACCTGTGCCCGCTCGCCCTGCTGATCCTTCCCGCCCTGGCCCTCGCCGAGGTCTTCGACGCCTTCCAGTACCGCAACATCGGCCCGACCCGGGGCGGGCGCGTGACCGCCGTCGCGGGCACGGTCGCGGCGCCGGGCACGTTCTACCTCGGGGCCTCGGGCGGCGGCGTGTGGAAGACGGAGGATCACGGCACGAGCTGGGCGCCGGTCTCCGACGGCTACTTCGCCTCGCCGTCGATCGGCGACATCGCCGTGGCGCAGCACGATGCGAACATCGTCTACGTCGGCACCGGTTCGGACGGGCTGCGCAGCAACGTGATCCGCGGCAAGGGCGTCTACAAGTCCATCGACGGCGCCAGGACCTGGACGCATCTCGGCCTCACGGAGACAGGCCATATCGGCGCCGTGGAGATCGACCCGCGCAATCCGAACGTCGTCTGGGTGGCGGCCATCGGCCAGGCCTTCGAAGCGAACGACGCGCGCGGGCTCTACCGGACGCGCGATGGTGGCGCGAACTGGGAGAAGGTGCTCTTCGTTTCGGACGAGGTGGGCATCGCCGACGTCGAGCTCGCGCCGGGCAATCCGGATGTCGTCTATGCGACGGCATGGCGCGCCCGGCGCACGCCCTGGACCATCGTCAGCGGTGGCCCGGCGGAGACGGGCGGCATCTACAAGTCCGTGGATGGCGGCGAGAGCTGGGAGAGGCTCGGCGGCGGCCTGCCGGAGGGTCTGATCGGCAAGATCGATCTCGCCGTGACGCCGGCCGACTCGAGCGTGCTCTACGCGCTCGTCGAAGCGCCCGGCGACGTGGGCGGTCTGTACCGCTCCGGCGACCGCGGCCGCAGCTTCACGCACGTCTCGTCCGAGGCCTCGATCCGTACACGCCCCTTCTACTACGCCAACATCGAGGTGGATCCGACCGACCCGGACGTGGTCTACGCCATGGCGACGCGGAACATGAAGTCCACGGACGGCGGCAGGACCTGGACGCGCCTGCGCCCGCCGCACGGCGACAGCCACGACATGTGGATCGATCCTTCCGACCCCGATCATTTCGTGCAGGCGAACGACGGCGGCGCGAACGTCACCTTCAACGGCGGCGAGACCTGGTCGACGCAGTTCAACCAGCCGACGGCCGAGCTCTACACGGTGGAGGTGGACGACCAGTACCCCTACTGGCTCTACGCGGGCCAGCAGGACAACGGCACCACCATCGCCGTTCCGAGCATGCCGCCGTTCCGGGCGCAGGATGTGCAGGCGTGGCTCGTGGACGCGGGCGGCTGCGAGACCGGTCCGGCCGTGCCGAAGCCCGGCGACGCGGACATCGTCTACGCCAACTGCAAGGGCCGCTTCTCGGTCTTCGACAAGCGCCTCGGCACGGAGCGCAGCCACTACATCGGCGCGAGCAACATCTACGGCCACGACCCGGACGACCTGCGCTACCGCTTCCAGCGCGTGGCGCCCGTGCACGTCTCGCCGCACGACGCGGACACCGTGTACATGGGTTCGCAGTACGTGCACCGCACGCGCGACGACGGCCGGACCTGGGAGACGATCTCGCCCGATCTCACCGCGCGCCGGCCGGAGCATCAGGTGATCTCCGGCG
>JAZBPO010000422.1:0-4763 GCA_036351675.1 Pseudomonadales bacterium | reverse complement strand
CCGACGCCGGGCCTCGCCCGCTTCGCCCCGGACGGACGCTGCGTCGCCTGGCTGCGTCCGGCCGACGACGACTTCGAACGGCTCGATCTCTGGATCCACGATCTGCAGACCGGGACCGCCCGCTGCCTCGTCGACGCGCGCTCGCTCGGTGACGAACGGGATCTGACCGACGTCGAGAAGGCGCGCCGGGAGCGGCTGCGCATCTTCTCCGTGGGCATCGTGGAGTTCGTCTGGAGTGCCGACGGCCGTCAGCTCTACTTTCCCCTCGCCGGACGCCTGCACGCGGTCGATGTCGACGGGAGCGACCCGACGCCGCGCCCGCTCACCCCCGATTCCCTGTTCGTGACCGACGTCCGCGTCTGCGGGGCCACCGGCGCCATCGGCTTCGTGCACGCGCAGAACCTCTTCCGCATGGTGCCCGGCGCCGAGCCGACGCAGCTCACGGAGGATGGTGGCGGGACCGTCTCCTGGGGCCTCCCGGACTTCGTCGCCGCGGAAGAGATGCATCGCTTCGACGGCTACTTCTTCTCCCCGCGCGGACGCAGCATCGCCGTGCTGCGCGTGGACGAGGCCCCGGTGGAGATCACCTGGCGCCAGGAGATCGACGCCTCGGGCCTGACCGTGCACCCGCAGCGCTACCCCTACGCGGGTGCCGCGAATCCGCAGGTGGAGCTCTACCTGATCGACGTGGACTCCGGCGAACGCAGGCGCCTGGAGTGGCGCGGCGAGGACAGCGAGTACCTCGCACGCATCGACTGGTGCCCGGAGGACGCCGGCCTGCTGATCCAGCGCCAGACCCGGGACCAGTCGCGCCTCGACCTGGTGCACCTCGGCACGGACGGCGCCGCGCGCGTGGTGCTGCAGGAATCGAGCGAGACCTGGGTCAACCTCACGGACGATCTGCGCATCGTCGACGGCGGCCGCCGCGCGCTCTGGACCTCGGAGCGCGACGACGTCCGCCGGCTGTTCGAGATCGACCTGGAGACCGGCGCAGCGGTCGCGCTGACGCCGGAAGGCGTCATGGTCGAACGCCTCGTGCAGGTGGACACGGAGCGCGGCGAAGTCTGGGTGGAAGGGACCTTCGACGCCCGCGTCCGCCGCCAGCTCTACCGCGTGCCCCGCGCCGGGCACGCTGCGATGCAGGGCTCCGGGGCCACCCCGGTGCGCGTGAGCGACGGCCTCGGCTGCCACACGGCGATCGTGGCCGCGGACTGCGGCAGCTGGCTCGACCGCGCCGAGACGCTCTCCGCGCCGCCGAGCCTGACCCTGCGCGATCGCGAGGGCGGCCTGCTGGCGACGCTGGTCGACAACGATCCGAGCGTACCCGCCCACCCCTATCACCCCTGGCACGGCGAGCACTTCGTGCCCGAGCTCGGCGAGATCGAGGCGGAGGACGGGACGCCGCTCTGCTACCGCCTGACGCGGCCGCGCGAAGACGGCCTGCGCCATCCGGTGATCGTCGCGGTCTACGGCGGCCCGGGCGTGCGCCGCGTCATGGACGCCTGGCCGCCGCTTCTCCATCAGTATTTCGCGCGCCGAGGCTGGGGCGTGTTCGAGCTCGACAACCGCGGCAGCTCGGGCCGCGGACGCGCCTTCGAGGCGCCGATCTTCCACGCCATGGGCGGTGCGGAAGTGCGCGATCAGCTGGCCGGCGTCGCCTTCCTGCGCTCCCTCGACTGGGTCGACGGCGAGCGTCTCGCCCTGTTCGGCCACAGCTACGGGGGCTACATGGCACTCATGTGCCTCGCGCAGCATCCGGAATCGTTCACCGCTTCCGTTTCCGTCGCGCCGGTCACGGACTGGCGCCTGTACGACACGCACTACACGGAGCGCTTCATGGGCCATCCGGGACCGGATGGCGCAGCCTACGACTCCTCCGCCGTGTTCGCCCATCTCGACGGGCTGGAACGGGCCGCACCGGGGTCGCTCCTGCTCATGCACGGCATGGCCGACGACAACGTCCTCTTCACCCACTCGACACGGCTCATGAAGGAACTCCAGGATCGGAACGTGGACTTCGAGTTCATGGCCTATCCCGGGGCGAAGCACGGCATCGCCGGCGCCGCGACCTCGAAGCACCGCTTCGGACTCATCGAGCGCTTCCTCGCGCGCCGCTTCGGGGAGAGCAACTGATGCACATACGAGACGCAGGACCGAAGGACATCGAGGACCTCGTGGCCTTCAATGCCGCCATGGCGGAGGAGACCGAGGATCTCGTGCTCGACGAGCAGGTCCTCCGGCGCGGCGTGAGCCGGCTGATCGAGGATCCGGGCCTCGGCCGCTGCCTCGTCGCCGAGACGGACGAGGGGGTGGTCGGCACGCTCTCCGTCACGAGCGAATGGAGCGACTGGCGCTGCGGCCTGTTCTGGTGGATCCAGTCCGTCTACGTCGTGCCCGAGGCCCGGGGTCGAGGCGTCTTCAGCGATCTCTACGACCACGTGCAGGATCTGGCGCGCGGCGAGCCGGACGTCATCGGCCTGCGCCTGTACGTCGAGCGCAACAACGTCCGCGCCCAGCGCACCTACGCGCGCCTCGGCATGGAGGAAACGGCGTACCGGATCTACGAGGTGGAATTCGACGACGACTGAGGCGGCGCGGCCGCCACCGGCGCCGCCCGCGAGAAGAGCCGGAAGAAGTTCTCCGTGGTCTGCTCGGCGATCGCTTCCAGCGGCTCGCCGCGAAGCTCCGCGACGCACTCCGCCACCCGCCGCACCCGCATGGGTTCGTTGGGCCTGCCGCGATGCGGTGCCGGCGAGAGCCAGGGCGCGTCCGTTTCCACGAGCAGGCGCTCGGCCGGCAGGCGCCGGACCACGTCGCGCAGCGCCTCGGCACTGCGGAAGGTGACGATGCCCGAGATGGAGACGTAGTAGCCGAGGTCCATGGCGGCGGCTGCCGTCTCCCAGTCTTCGGCGAAGCAGTGCAGGACCCCGGCCACGTCCGGAGCACCGTGGCGCCGGATGGTCGCGATGGTCGCCTGCCGCGCCGCACGGGTGTGGACGATGACAGGCAGGCCGCGACGACCGCCTTCCTCGAGGTGCCAGGCGAAGTCGGCGAGCTGCGCGTCGACGTCGTTGTCCTGCTTGAAGAAGTCGAGCCCCGTCTCGCCGATCGCGACGACCTGATCGAGCACCGCGGTCACGGCCTCGCGCTGGGACCGATCGCCGGTGACCGCGAGCGGATGGATGCCGGCGCTGGCCCAGACGTCGTCTCGCTCCGCCGCGAGGGCGACCACGTCGGCCAGCTCCGTGGGCTCGGCGCCGACGCAGAGGAATCCCGAGACGCCCGCGGCGCGGGCATCGTCGAGCGCACCCTCCAGGCCGCCTTCACGTGCCGAGAGGTCCAGCTTGTCGAGATGACAATGGGAGTCGATGAACATGGCTTCGGAGCGGACCCCGCCCCCGGAGTCACATGGTGTGCGTGGGGCGGTCGGACTCGAGGGAGCCGGCGAGATAGGTCTCGATCTTGGCGCGTGCGCCGTCGTCCTGATCGTTGAACTGCACGCCGATGCCGGCGGCGCGGTTGCCCTGGGCGCCCTTCGGCGTCACCCAGATGACGCGCCCGGCGACGGGGATCTTCTCGGGCTCGTCCATGAGATTGAGCAGCATGAACACCTCGTCGCCGAGCTGATAGTCCTTGTTCGTGGGAATGAACAGCCCGCCGTTCCTCACGAAGGGCATGTAGGCGGCATAGAGAACGGCCTTGTCCTTGATCGCGAGGGACAGGATGCCGTTCCGGGTGCCTCTGCGTGCGGCCATGGTCGCTACGGTTCGGTGTCAGGGCCGCAGAGCATAGACCCTCGGCGCCCGCCGGTGCCAGTCCGCTCAGCCCCGTCCGCGGCGACTGCGTCCGATGGGCAGGAGCAGGTCCTCGAGGAGCAGGGTCACGTTGGGGTTGGCCGTCGACTCGAGCATGCGCCGCGCCTCGAGTACGCGTCCGAGCACGCGCTGATCGGCGAGCGTGGCCGGTCCTCCCGCCCCCGCGCGGATGCGCCGCGCCAACGCCCGATAGAGGAACACGAGCACCGCCGCGGCACGCGCGCGCTGCGCATCCGGGTCCGGGCGCCCCGGGACGTCCACGAGATCACGCGGATCACCATCCTCGAGGAAGGCCTCGACGGTGGCGGCGAGCTCTGCGGCGTCGTTCGCGAGCTGGTCGAGCGCCAGCAGCGGCGCACCACCGGCGAGCGCGAGGGTGCTGTCGACATCGACGCCTTCCGGCAGGCGCGCGGCCAGCCAGTCCCGTGCGACCGACGGTTCTGCCGGCGGCAGCGCATGCAGCTGACAGCGCGAACGAATGGTCGCGAGGAGACGCGACGGTGCGTCGCACACGAGCAGCAGGTGCGTGTCGGGACCCGGTTCCTCGAGCGACTTGAGCAGCGCGTTGGCGGCGTTCACGTTGAGTTCCTCGGCGCGCTCCAGGACCACCACGCGGCGACCGCCGGCGCTCGAGGTGCGTTCGAGGAAGCCCGTGAGCGCGCGGATCTGGTCCACGGTGATCTGCGCCCGGAGCCGTCCGCTGCTCGGCGCCGGCTCGCGGGCGACGATGCGCGCATCGGG
Source organism: Pseudomonadales bacterium (assembly GCA_036351675.1). Lineage (GTDB taxonomy): Bacteria > Pseudomonadota > Gammaproteobacteria > Pseudomonadales > Azotimanducaceae > JAZBPO01. Next base: position 207 of record JAZBPO010000422.1, on the reverse strand, counting down.
ATGCGACAGCAGGTCCGCATCCGAGCCCTCTTCGCCCGGGCAGACCGCCTCGGCGCCGCCGCGCGGCAGTTCGAGCAGCGCCCGCGCGAACTGGCGTGCGAAGACCCGCTTGCCCCAGCCGCCGGGACCATGGAGCAACAGCGCGTGCGCGAGCCGACCGCGCTCGGTCACGGCCAGCAGCTCGCGCCAGGGCGCGAGGTGCCAGGG
>JAZBPO010000421.1:0-2814 GCA_036351675.1 Pseudomonadales bacterium | reverse complement strand
CGTACGCAGGCTTCGCGACGCCGGCAGCGCGCTCGTCCTCGTGCTCGGAGATCCGCGCTACTACGGCCGCCACGGCTTCGTGCCGGTCGGGCCTGCGGGGCCGCAGCCACCCTACGCCATCGAGATGCCGGAAGCCTGGCAGGTGCGTGAACTCGAGGCAGGCGCGCTCGCGCGCGCGGAAGGGATGGTGCGCTGCGCCGAGTCCCTCGAGGACCCGGCGCACTGGTGAGCCGTCAGCGCAGGCGCTGAACGAGCAGCATGTCCGGCGTGTAGACGGGATAGCCGTAGGGTCGGTTGCCCCGGCCCACACCGTTCATGACGATGAAGTCGGCCAGCACCTCCACGTGCTCGCGTCCGTTGATCAGCTTCACCACGTCGCGCGCCGTCGCGAGCCGCGACGGGTCCATCTGCAGCGCGTGCTCGTTCGGCCGATGGTTCGAGCGCAGACGGTAGTCCACGCCCGGCGAGCTGCTCATGTCGATCTGCCCGCCCATGACCCACTTCACCGGATGGGTGGCCGCGAAGTCGCGCAGCTTCTCGATGCTGGCGTCGTAGGCGTCGAAGTCCCGGATCACGATACGACCGGGCAGGAAGGTCGTGCCCGTGAAGAGGAAGTCCGAGTAGGGGTCGTAGATGGACAGCGCCATCTCCGCCACGCCGGGCGTCGGCAGCACCGTCAGCACACGGCCACCGAGATCGAGCATGGCGACGTCGTTCGGCCAGTCGTCGAGATCGAGGGCGCGGCGCACGGCGCGCACCGTCGGCTCGATCACCGTCGTGTCGGGCCGATCGCGGAACTGAACGAGCCCATCGACCTGGGCCGGTGCATCGGAGGTGGTCAGGACCACGAGCTCCGGCATGCCCATGCCGTTGGCGTCGGCCCAGCGGGCGAGCACGCCGTCCACGGTCTCGCGCAGCGGAAACCACTCGGCGTTCGCCGTCGCGCCCGCGTCGATGAGCAGCGCCTTCTCCTCGCCCACGAGCAGGTACATGAAGGGCGCTTCCCAGTCGACGGCCGGGTTCTGGCGCAGGATGTAGGTGTGCTCGTTGTAGCGATGCACCTGCACGCGCACGTCGGTGTTGTGCATGGCGCTGACGGAACCGTGGATCCAGGCGAAGCGCATGTTGCCCGGTGCCGGACCCTCGGGGTCGAAGTCCGTGACGGCGCTGGCCGGCATGCCCAGCATCAGCAGGAGCGCGGCCGCGAGGCCTCTGGTCCGGACGTTCAGCATGACTCTCTCCTCGTCGTCCGCGCTCAGGGATCCGTGGTCGTCGACCAGGGGATCTCGTTGTAGATCATGAAGTCGTCGTAGATGTAGATGCCCGGCCTGTCGATGACCTTCGTGGCCTCGATGGCGACGTCGAGCATCTCGCGCGTCATCTCCATGGGCGGTTCGTCCGGGTGCCAGGTGGTACCGACCGGGTAGTCGACGCCCGGCGTGTTGGTCATCTCGATGTGGTTGTTGACGAGATGCGCCACCGGATACTCGTCGGCGATGGCTCCGAGGCGGTTGATGCTGGCGGCCCAGGCCTCCCAGTCGTCGAGGTAGAGGCGGCCGCGGTAGAACATGTCGCCGGTGTAGAGAAGGTCCGTGTACGGATCGTAGATGGAGATCTCCGAGCCCTGGTGGCCCGGCGAGCCGGTGACGATCAGCTGGCGGCCACCGAGGTCGAAGTCGATGCGCTCGCTGGGGAAATTCTCAAAGCCCCAGAACGCCATCATCTCCTCGTGCGTGAGGCCGACCATGGTGGTGTCCGGGCGATCCACGAACTGGTTCCAGGCTGCGTAGTGGTCGCCGTGGAGGTGCGAGTTCGCGACGATCAGGTGCGGTTCGGACACGCCCTGCGCCTCGGCCCAGTCGCTGATCACGCCGTCGACGACCTCGCGCAGCGGGAAGTAGGCGGGGGAGGAGGTGGAGCCCTGGTCGATGAGGAGCACCTGACCATTGCCGAAGAACAGGTACATGAAGGCGCCTTCGTAGTTGATCGCCTTGTTCTCGCGCATGATGACCGTGTGCGCGTTGTACCAGTGGACCTGGACGGGCGGGTCGTCGTTGTCCATGGCGGACTCGGAGCCGTGGATCCACGTCTCGGGAAAGTCTCCCGGTGCACGACCGGAGGGATCGAAGTCGATGCGCCGCTCCATCATGGCGCGCGCATGATCGAAGCCGGCGAGCGAGGCGGTCACGAGCGCCACGCCTGCGAGGCGGGCCCCGATGCTGCGGCAAGTACCTGAATCCAAGCGTCTTCCTCCCCTCCGACGCCCTGCCCGAGGATCGATCGGGCGCGTCGGCATGCAGCCTACGCCATGTCGCGTCGAGTAACGATGCACTTCACATGCCGGAGCGCCTGCTCCGCTGCGCCGACGGCAGGATGCACTTCCGCGGCAAGCCTGTTTCACTGCCGACGAACGGCGCGTGATTCCTGCGCGCACTCCGGAGACCGTCATGGCTGCTGACGCGCCGATCGCTTTCCTGGCGTTCGCGAACGCGACCGACGTGCATCTCCAGCTCCTGAAGTCCGAGAGCCGGACGCTCTTCGAGATCCTCGAACCGCTGCAGGCGGCCGGCCGCATCGCGATCCGTCGTGAGGAGAGCTGTGCCCTCGACGAGCTCTACGGCGATCTCGTCGCCGGCGGCGAGCGGATCGTCCTCTTCCACTACGCCGGCCATGCGGACGGCGATCGGCTCGAACTCGAGGGTGGTGCCGGCGGACGCGAGGGCATGGCCCGTCTGCTCGGTCGGCTCGCGGGCCTGAAGCTCGTGGTCCTGAACGGCTGCGCGACCGCCGGACACGTGCACGCCCTCCTCGATG
>JAZBPO010000420.1:0-17204 GCA_036351675.1 Pseudomonadales bacterium | reverse complement strand
TCCTTGATGAACACGGCGGTGACGATGAAGAAGATCAGCATGATGAACACCACGTCCAGCATGGGCGTGAGGTCCAGCTTCGCCTGCTCCTCCTTCGCGAATCGGCTCATGGCGCGTCGCATGGCACAGGCTCCTTCAGTGATCCATCGTCAGGTGGTCCTGGAACAGCTCGGTCTCGAACTCCACCTTGCGGGAGAGGACCGTGGTGCCCAGGACGCCGGACAGCGAAGCGACCATGCCGGCCATGGTCGGAATGGTCGCCATCTGCACGCCGGCCGCCATGGAACGCGCGTTGCCGCCCTGGGTCGCCATGGCGTCGAACACGGAGACCATGCCCGTCACCGTGCCCAGCAGACCGAACATCGGCGCGATGGCCACGAGCGTGAGAATGAAGGGCAGTGTGCCCGAGATCTTCTCCGCAGCCTCCGAGATCAGGGCTTCGCGAATCTGATGCGCCGTCCAGGAGCGCCGCTCCGCCCGGCCCTCCCACTTGTCCACGGCGCGCTTCACGATGTCCTTGTACTCGGTCTGGAAGAACCAGAAACGCTCGAAGATCAGCGTCCACATGACGAAGGTCAGGATCGCGATCAGGGGCAGGACCGGCCCGCCCCGCTCCATGAAGGTGACGATCGCGTAGTAGGCGTCGGTGAGCATCTCAGCCGAGCGCCTCGCCCGATTCCTCGGCGTGCTCGGCGATCATGCCGGCACTCTGCTCCTCGAGGACGTGGATCAGGCTCTTCGCGTTGCCGTTGACGATCGCGTGCAGCAGCAGCGTCGGGATCGCCGAGCAGAGACCGAGCACGGTGGTCATGAGGGCGGTGGAGATACCGCCGGCCATGGTCTTCGGATCGCCGGTCCCGAACAGCGTGATCGCCTGGAAGGTCAGGATCATCCCGATGACCGTACCGAGCAGGCCGAGCAGCGGCGAGACCACGGAGATCACCTGAACCAGCGCGATGCCGCGATTGATCTTCGGCAGCTCGCCCAGGATGCCCTCGGCGAGCTTCAGCTCCAGCGTCTCGACGTCGGCGCCCTTGTTGTCCTGATAGATCTTCAGGACGCGGCCCAGCGGATTGCCCTCGTCCGGCGTCTTGTTCTTCATCTGGGACCGGACCTTGGCGCCCGTCAGCGTGAGATCCACGAGGCGCAGCAGCGCGATGAGGATACCGATGGCGCCGAGCGTGATGATCACGTAGCCGACGGTGCCGCCGTCCTGGATGCGCTCCTCGATGGTCTTGCCCTGGATGAGCAGGGAGAGGAGCGAGCCACGCGTCGGGTCCACGGCGAAGGGCACGATCTGGCCTGCGGCGGCTCCCTCGAGGTTGCCCACCGTCGCGGTGAAGCGGCTGGAGGGCTGCCGCGCGAGTGCGACGATCGACTGCGTGTCCGGGCTGAAGTTCACGAAGCCGCCGTTGGCGATGAGGTTGAACTCACCGACCCGCGTGATGTCGGTCTCGACCTGATCGCCGTTCGGCATGATGACCGTGCCCGGGAAGGTCACGACCTTGCCGGATTCCGTCATCTGCTGCTGCAGCGCGATCCAGAGCGCCTCGATCTCCTCGATGGAGGCGAGCTGTGAACTCGTGCCCATCTTGACGGCCAGCGCCTGGAGCTCCGCTTCACGACCCGGCAGCTGGGCGCTGATGATCGAACCCGTGAAGACGCCGACCGTGTCGCCGGCGACCTGCTGGAGCACACCGAACAGCTCGCGCAGCGAGCCGAGGCGCGTGTCGAGCTGTTCCTGGAGCTGGCCCAGCATCCGCTCGTTCTCCTCGAAGGTCGTCTCGAGGCGATCGGAGCGCTGCTCTTCCGCACGACGCGTGGCGCGCGCCTCGGCGAGCATGTTGGCCTGCTGGTCGCGGCGCTGGAGGAACTCGCGCTCGCGGGCCTCGTTCACCTCGCTCTCGAAGAGACGACGCTCGCGCACGAGCCGGAGCAGTTCGTCGAGGTCCGCCGCCTGGCGCATCTCGTACTGCGCGGCCGAGGCCGGAGCGGCCCAGAAGACGGAGGAGAGGACGATGGCGGCGAAGGCGACGCCGAGCTTCTGGAATCGGATCATCGTGCTGCCTCCGCACCCGGAACCGGGAGTGTGACCAGGTCGACCGCCGCCTGCTGCCGCGCGATGCGGATGCCGTTGCGGATGCCGTTGTTGAAGGAGGCGTCGAGCTCCTGCCAGCGACGTTCGGCGTTGTTCCAGACGCCGGAACGCTCGCCGTCCGTGGTCTGGTAGACGAGCGAGATGCGGCCCATGCGCAGGAAGTCGACGACCAGCGTGCTGCCGTCGAGCTCGAGCTCGTCCGTGTAGGCCTCCATGGTGCGGCCGTACTCGTTCTCGATCTGGAAGGCGTTCAGCACCTGGCTGAACTTCTCCGAGACCTCGACGTCGGCGCGATCGACGATCTCGTGCAGGCGCTCGATGCGGCCCATGCGCTCGTCGAGCAGGAACGGCACGTCGAGGGAGATGAACTGCTCGAGGCCGTCGAGCATGCGCAGCATGAGCGGCGAGACCTGACGCTCGACGAGAGTGACCTTGTCGATCGACTCGTTCAGGTCGGCCATCTCGGCCTCCTGATTGGCGATCTGGCGCTCGAGCTGCGCGTTGTAGATGCGCAGACCCTCGACCTCCTTCATCACCGTCTTGTAGTCGTTGAGGAGATCCCGGGTCTCCTCCGTGATCTCGTCGACCCGAAGCTGGGCCCGACGCGCCTGATCGTGAACCTCGTTGGCATTCGAGAGGATGGTGTCGAGTTCGGCTGCCGAAGCTGCCCCGCTCGACGCGCCGATCGCCAACGAGGCGGACAGCGCGAGCGTCTTCAGTCGATGAGTCGTCATCTTCTACCTGCGAGTCGATGAGTGGAAAACGGGTCGTGAAATCCGGACGAGCGATGTACGACGCATGAGCGTGGGCCGCTGCCTCGCATCGATGATCAGGAAACTCCCCAAACTGCTCGCCCTCGCCTGCGGGTTCCGTGCCAGCGGGCTTCTCGGCCACCGATCATTCCGACTTCCCCTTCGGACCGACCCGACGAGCGCATCGCGGCGCAAAACGGGTCTTTCCCGATCGGTATCCAGGGCGCTCCGAAGCATCCTGAATGGGTCCGGGTATGTCAAGGCACGCGCCGAGCGCGTGCAGACAGCCGACGAACGCGCTTCAGTTCGGGGCGGAAACGAGACCGGGCGCCCTGGGGCGCCCGGTCTCGGTGCATGGCTGGATCGTCGGATCAGAGCTGATAGATCAGCGAGACCTTCATGATCCGCCCGAAGGGGCTGTGCGTGTACGCGTCGTAGTTGAGGTCCGTCTGCGTGAGCGGCGGATCCTCGTCGAAGAGGTTGAACACCGTCAGGTTCAGGGTGGTCGAGTCCTCGAAGAGCGTCACGTTGTAGTTCAGGTCGACGGTGAGCATGTCGTCGATGGTGCTGAGATCCCTGCCCGGGGAGCTCGCACTCTCGTCCTCGTACTCGCCCCAGTAGCGCGCCGTCAGCGTCGCCCGGTGGTTGTTCCGGGTGAACTTCAGGAACACGTTCCCCTGGAGGTCCACGATCGGCGTGATCGGCTGACGATCGTTGTTCAGCTCGCCGGCGAAATCACCGCCGGGGGAGAGGTCCAGGCCGAAGTCCGTCGTGAAGTCGTCGGAGTCGTACTCGTGCGTGTAGGTACCCTGCGTACCCACCGACCACTCTCCGAAGTCCGTCGTGAAGTCGTACTGGGCGAACCAGTCGATGCCCTGGGTCAGGATGTCGCCGCCGTTGGTGTAGGTCCGCTCGATGCGGGACAGGTTCCCCACGGAGGTCGGCAGACCCGGCTGGAAGGTGATGCGATCCGCCAGCGCGTTGCAGGTGTCCGTGCCGACACCGGCGCCGCCGGGCTCGCAGCCCTGAGCCGAGTACTGGGTCACGATGCCGAGGAAGTCCTCGAGCTGGATCGGTCCCTCGAAGTCGAAGCGCCACCAGTCGAGGGAGCCGAAGAAGTTCTCGTTCTCGTAGATGATCCCGAAGTTCGAGGCGATGGCCTCTTCCGACGAGAGATTCGGGTTGCCGACCGTGTCGACGGCCTTGAACGCGTTCGTCGCCGGCACGAAGGACAGCGAGGTCCCCACCCCCTGCAGGAACGGCTGCGGCGGTCCACGGAAGGTCGACGACACGGAACCGCGCAGGATGAGCGTGTCCGTCGCCTGGAAGCGGACCGCGACCTTCGGATCGAAGGTCGAGCCGACGTCGCCGCCGTAGTCCTCGAAGCGGCCGGCGAGCTGCATGTTCAGCTTCTCGGTGATCGGCAGCCCGAGCTCGACGAAGGCGCCGTAGATGGTGCGCTCCGTGTCCTGCGGTTCCGTCCCGGAGAGGAAGGCACCCGGACCGGTTCGACCGGTCAGAACCGACTGGGTGCAGTCGAGGATGTCCGTGTTGCCGAGCGTCACGGAGGCCGGATCGTTGAAGGGACAGGGGCTGACGGTGATGTCGGCCGTGTCGTTCGGATCGAGCTCGAACTTCTCGTTCCGGCTCTGGATGCCCGCGGCCCAGCCCACGGTACCGCCGGCGAGTTCGATCGGCAGCGTGCCGTCGAAGGTGGCGTCGAAGACCAGCAGCTCGTCAGTCGTCGTCGTCTCGAAGGTCTGCTCGAGCCAGGGCTGGAGCGCCAGGTTCATGGCGGCGAGATCGGGATCCGCGTTCGGATTCTGGTAACCGTTGAGCACTGAATTCGCGAAACCGTTGGACGTGGGCGTGTGGTACATGCAGTCGCCCACGCCCGGCGTGCCCGTCGCCGGATCACAGTTCGGCCCGCCGAGGCCGTCGAGGGCGAAGGCGAGGCGCTCGACGAACATGTCGGGGGTCGAGGTCGTGCGCTCGCGGCTCGAATAGGCCAGGTCGATGTTGAAGCCGAGGCGCTCCTCGAACAGCGTCCCCTTGAGGGCCGTGGCGATCCGGAACGTGTCGGACTCGCGCTGCCCCTCGCGCGGCTGGCCCTGGAAGCCACCGGCCCCAGCGTGGCGCGTGATGGTGTACACGGCCTGGGCATCCGCCGGGATGACCCCCGGATACTTGTTGGCGAAGTCCACCAGGCCCGGATGTGCATTCGGACCCACGACCGGAATCAGCCGGTCAGGTCCGAACAGGGACTGGGGGGGATAGGACGGAGAGGTCTTCCACGAGGGAATGTCCACGTAGGAGTACAGGCCCTCGAGATGCCAGGACACGTTCTCGGAGAGGTCGACGTTGACCTCGCTGAAGAACTTGTAGGTGTCCTGCTCCTCGACGAGGTTGTCGAACTGCGTGAACTGGAAGCGGCACGTCGAACCGTCCAGCGTGTTGCCGAAGTTCGCGCACTCCGGATCCGCCGAGATGTTCGCGAGGTCGAGGCCCGTCGCGTTGACCGGGAAGATCCTGCCAGGCTGGCCGATTGTCGAGTAGCCGCCCTGGATGTTCTCTGCGAAGGGTCGCACGAGACCCGCGTCCGGAAGCGTCAGTTCCGAGCGGCGCTCGTACTCGAAGGCCGCCATGGCGGAGATGTTCTCGGTGACGTCCATGCCGCCGATGACGCCGAACTGGTACTCGCCGTCCGAGCCCTCGAGGTCCTGACCGCCCGCCCGGAATTCGAGGCCGCGGTAGTTCTCGCGGGTGATGAAGTTGGCGACGCCCGCGACGGCGTCCGAGCCGTAGAGCGCCGCGGCGCCGTCCTTCAGCACCTCGAGGCGGCCGATGGCGATGGACGGGATGGCGCTGATGTCGACGCCGATGGTCGGCGAGGCGACGTGCCGGCGGCCGTTGATGAGCACCAGCGACCGCGCCGAGCCGAGGCCGCGCAGGTTGATGGTGGCGACACCCTCGTTGCCCTGACCACCCGAGTTGTCGAACTGGTTGGTCTCGCCGAGGTTGCCGTTCGAGATGTTCAGGTTCCTGATCATCTCGGTGATCGTGGGACTGCCGTTGTCGATGAGGTCTTCCTGGCTCAGCAGGTCGACCGGCAGCGCCGCGTCCTGTGGCGTGCCCCGGATGAAGGAACCGGTGACGACTACTTCTTCGACTACTTCCTGGGCCAGTGCGCCCGGAGCCGCCAGTACCGCGGCGGGCAACGAGCACGCGGCGATCGCCGTACGCAGACTCATGCGAGACATGCCTAACTCCCCTGTTCATCTGATTTTGTCGGGGAGTCGGCGTCGACAGGCCACGATGCGGATCTCGTTCCGCTGCCGCGGTACGACGCGCTGCGCGCGCCGTCGCTCACGGGCTGGAATCACGTCCGGAATCCGCGCCCGCTCGGTCTCTCCTCCGAATCACGCGGGCACTGACGGCGCTGACTACGCCGAATACAACTCCCCGCGCGCATAGGTACCACCGACCGAAACGGAAGTGAAACACTATTTTCCGGGCTCGAGCCCTGCACGGCCCCCGTGAACAGGACCGAGGCCGCCTCAGACGGCAGCGGTCAGGGTCCGCTCGAACAGCTCGAGGGTGCGACGACGGGCCTCGGCAGCGGCGCCCGCATCGAAGCTCGCCCGATGATCGCAGTTGAAGCCGTGATCGGCGTCGTAGACGTGGACCTGCGACTCGGGCTGCGCGGCACGCACCGCTTCGACCTGCTCGGGCGGGATGTGCGCGTCGCGCGCACCGAAGTGGAAGATCACCGGACAGCGCGCTTCGAGCGTCGCCACGTCGGCGACACCACCGCCATAGTAGCTCGCGGCACAGGCGACGCCGTCGAGGCGGCAGGCCGCGAGCCAGGCGAGGAGCCCGCCGAAACAGTAGCCGACGACGCCGACGCGTCCGCCCTCTCCTGCCGCACACACGGCCGCATGAAGATCGAGAAGCGTCTGCTCCATGTCGAGCTCACCGCGTGCCAGCGCGATACCCCGCTCCATGCCGGCAGCGTCGTAGCCGAGTTCCACGCCGCGTTCGGCTCGATCGAAGAGTGCGGGCGCGACGGCGAGCCAGCCGTCCGCGGCGAAGCCTTCCGTGACCTCGCGCACGTGCGCGTTGACCCCGAAGATCTCCTGGATCACGACCACGCCGCCCTTGGGCCTCCCCGCCGGGCGCGCCTGCCAGGCCGCGAGGCGAAAGCCGTCCGCGGCCTCGAGCTCGACCCACTCTCCCATGACGTCCTCCTTCTCCGTGCATGTCACGAAAGCATGACGCAGATGCGCCGCGCGGGCGATCTCCTCGCCGCGACAACCGCAGCATTCACGGCCACTTAAAGCGAACATCACGCGCCTGTAACATTCCCGTCATCCAATACGCCGCGTCTCGCACCAGACACCGAGCACGGGAGCGAAGTCATGAGCGGCAACAGCATCCTCGTCGTCGAGGACGAGGCCGACATCCGCGACATGCTGTCCTTCGCCCTGGAGCGTGGCGGCTACGCCGTCACGGAGGTCGCGGACGCGGAGGAAGCCCTCCGACGCCTGGACGGCCCGCTCCCCGATCTCGTCATCATCGACTGGATGCTCCCGGGCATGAGCGGACTCGACCTCGCGCGCCGTCTGCGCCGCGACCAGCTCACGGCCGAGCTGCCCCTGATCATGCTCACGGCCAAGGGTGACGAGGGCGACAAGCTCAAGAGCTTCGACGTCGGCATCGACGACTACGTCACCAAGCCCTTCTCGCCGCGGGAACTCGTGGCGCGCATCAAGGCCGTCCTCCGTCGCAGCGGTGCCCCCGAGGGCGGCCAGCTCCAGTTCGGTCCGCTCGTGCTCGACACGCAGAGCCATCGCCTGTCGATCGGCGAGGAGCACGTGCACATCGGACCGACCGAGTTCCGCCTCCTCGAGTTCCTCATGCGCCATCCCGAGCGGGCCTTCGACCGCGAACAGCTCCTCGATCGCGTCTGGGGCCGCTCCGTGTACGTGGAAGAACGCACCGTGGACGTTCACATCCTGCGGCTGCGCAAGGTGCTCGCGCCCTTCGAACTCGCGGGCTGGGTGCAGACCGTGCGCGGCGTCGGATACCGCTTCTCGCCGGCCCTCGTCGACGCGACGGGCGAGGCTGACGGCCCGGCCGGAACCGGCTCCGGCGCTGCCGAGGCCGGATGAGCGGCTGGTCGACGGAGTACGCCTGGCTCGCCATCGCGATCCTCGTCGGCGCCGCCGCTGGCGCCCTCGCCGGCGACGCCTGGGCCGGCGCCTTTCTCGGGCTGCTGCTGCTCGTGCTGCTCCGCATGCGCGCACTGCACCGCCTCGAGGCCTGGCTGCCGCAATCACTCGGGCGCCCACCGCGGCTGCGCGGCGTGCTCGACGACCTGGCCTATCGGATCTGGCGCCAGCGCCGTGCGGGTCGCGAGCGCTCGCGGCGCCTCGCGCGCATCGTCCGCCAGTTGCAGCAGGCGACGAACGCGCTCCCCGACGCAGCGGTGCTGCTCGACGAGGCGGACGGCATCGTCTGGTTCAACGAGGCCAGCGCGGGTCTGCTGCACCTCGAACGGCGCGACCTCGGCCGCTCGATCTCGAGCCTGCTGCGCTCGCCCGAAGTGCGGCAGCTGCTCGCAACGGAGGATCAGGCGGCCTCGACGGAACTTCCCTCGCCGATCGACGACAGCATCACGCTCGACCTCCGCCTCGTCCCCTACACGGAAGGCCAGCGCGTCCTGCTGTTCCGCGACGTCACGCAGATCGCGCGCCTGCGCCGCATGCGGCAGGACTTCATCGCCAACGTCAGCCACGAGCTGCGCACACCGCTGACCGTGGTGATCGGGTACCTGGAAGCCCTCGACGACGAGACCGACGAGGCGCTGCTGCGCTCGACGCTGCGGCGGCTGCGGCGCCCGGCGGCGCGCATGAAGAGTCTGGTCGAGGATCTGCTGCTGCTGTCGCGCCTCGACACGGCCCCTCCCCCGGAAGCCGAGGCGCTCGCGGAGATCGAGATCGCCGCGCTGGTCCGACGGATCCGTGCCGACGCCGAAGCGCTGTCGGACGCGGGGCACGTCTTCGAACTCGATCTCGACGACGACCTCGTGCTGCGCGGCCTCGACGTCGAGGTCCACAGCGCCCTGAGCAACCTGATCGTCAACGCGGTCCGCTACAGCCCCGAGGGGGGGCGCATCCGCGTGAGCTGGCGGCGTGAGGGCGATGGCGCCCGCTTCACGGTCCGCGACGAGGGGCTCGGCATCGCGGAGGAGCACCTGCCGCGGCTGACCGAACGCTTCTATCGCATCGACGTCGGCCGTTCCCGGGACGCCGGTGGCACCGGGCTGGGTCTCGCCATCGTCAAGCACGTGCTCCGCCGCCACGGCAGTGCCCTCGAGATCGAGAGCGCCCTCGGGCGTGGCTCGACCTTCTCCTGCCGATTCGAAGCCGACCGTATCGGAGTCCTCGATCGGGACTGCGATCGCGGCCTCGGCGTCGGCCTGACCTGAGCGAGGGCAGAGGGTCCTACATGCTTCGCTCCGCGGCACCGCTTCTTCTGGCCCTCGTGCTCCCGCCGGCCCTCGCCCGCGATGCACTGCCTGCGCCCGAGTCGGCGCAGATCGACGCGGGCCTGGAGACCTACACGCCCACCAGCGACGTCGCGGGCACGCTCTCGAGCGTCGGCTCCGACACCATGGTCAATCTGATGACGATCTGGGCCGAGGAGTTCCAGCGCATCTATCCGAACGTCGCGATCCAGGTCCAGGGGGCCGGCTCCTCCACCTCGCCGCCGGCGCTCATCGAGGGCACGGCCCGCTTCGGGCCCATGAGCCGACGCATGAAGGCGAGGGAGATCGAGGCCTTCGAAGCACGTCACGGCTACCGCCCGACGAGCATCCGCGTCGCCGTCGACGCGCTGGCGGTCTACGTGCACCGCGACAATCCGCTCGCGGGCATCTCCCTCACGGAGCTCGACGCGATCTTCTCGACGACCCGACGCTGCGGCCATTCGGAACCCATCGAGCGCTGGGGACAGCTCGGCCTCGAGGGCGCCTGGAACAGCCGGCCGATCCAGCTCTTCGGACGCAACTCGGTCTCCGGCACCTATGGCTATTTCAAGGACGCGGCGCTGTGCAAGGGTGACTTCAGGCCCGACGTGAACGAACAGCCGGGCTCCGCCTCGGTGGTGCAGGCCGTGGCGACTTCACCGGAGGCGATCGGCTACTTCGGTATCGGCTACCGCACCTCCGGCATCCGACCGCTGCCGATCTCCCGGCGCCCCGGCCTGGACTACGTCGAGGCGACGGCCGAGAACGCCACCGACGGGAGCTACCCGCTCTCGCGCTACCTGTACCTCTACATCGACAAGCGGCCGGACACGCCGCTGACGCCCATGGAACGGGAGTTCGTGCGCATGGTCCTCTCTCGCCGCGGCCAGGCCCTGGTCGTCAAGGACGGCTACGTTCCGCTGCCGGCGGACGTCGCACGACGCGAGCTGTCTCGCATCGACTGACGTGCGACAGTGCGGCGCCGGTGCGACCGCTCGCACCGCCGAACCGATCCGGAAGCGACCCAGCCGAATCATGCAGCAGCCTTCCCCGAGCTCCGGCCCGCGCCTACGACTCTCCCGTACCCGCCACGATCGCCTGGTGACGAGCATCGTGGGTGCGGGCGGCATCTCGGTGATGCTGCTCATCGGCGCGATCTTCGTCTACCTGCTCTCCGTGGCCCTGCCGCTGCTCGCCCCGGCGGACCTGTCGGCGGCGGGGCCCCTCCGTGCCCAGCCGCGCCTCGACGGCACGCCGGTGCTGCTGGACGTCGAGGAGAGCGGAGAGATCGCCATCCGCATCGATCGGGACGGCGAACTGCTGCTGCTCGACGCACGCACGGGCGCGCTGCGCGAACGACATGCGTTGGGCCTCGGCGCCGCCATCCGCCGCGTTCACCGCCCGGAACCGAACGCGGACCTCTACGGCCTGGAGACCGAGGACGGCCGCCTGCACTTCCTGGAACTGACCTTCCCGGTGTCCTTCGCGAGCGGCGAACGGGAACGCGGAATCCGCATCGAGGCGCCCTTCGAGGACACGGTCGTCGACCTCGAGCGCCTCGCCCCGGCGGGGATCGACGCGCTCGCGGTGCACCTGGAGGCGGCGACGCTGACCCTCGCGCTCCTGAACCCGGACGGTGCCGTACGGCTCGTGCGCTACGAGGACGCGGAGCGGGGACTGCCCCTGCTGCCGCCGACGCACCAGGTGCTGCTGGCGCGCGGCGGCAGCGACGACTCGCCACCCACGCGTCTGCTGATCGCCGGGAGCCAGTGGCTCTACGTCGTCCACGAGAACGGCCGCGTCGACGCCTGGGACGTGCGCTTCGCCGACGACGCACGGCGCCTCGCCTCGACGCTGACGGATGCGAGCGCACCCGACCAGATCACGCACCTGCTCGGCGGAGGTTCGCTGCTCGTGCCCACGCGCCGCGACGGCCGCCATGCCGTGGAGCACTGGTTTCCCGCCCGGGGCGAGGACGGCACCTTCGACCTCCAGCGCGTGCGCGCCTTCGAGACAGCGTCAGCGCCGGCCCGCATCGTCCCGGAGGCACGCCGGCGCGGCTTTCTCGTGCTCGATGCCGAGGAGGAACTCTCGATCCACCACACGACGGCGGAGCGTACGCTGTTGCGACGTCGCCTCGACACGGACGGCGTGCGTGCGCTCGCGCTCTCCGCGCGTGCCGATCTGCTGCTGCTGGAGGACCGGGAGGCGCGGCTGCACCGCTGGGAGATCGACAACGAACATCCGGAGACGTCCTTCTCGGCGCTGTTCACGCCCGTCTGGTACGAGGGATACGCGGCCCCGACCCTGAGCTGGCAGAGCTCCGCCGCCTCCACGGACGCCGAACCCAAGTTCAGCCTCGTGCCCCTCGTGGTCGGCACGATCAAGGCCGCGCTCTACAGCATGCTGTTCGCGATTCCCGTGGCGATCTTCGGTGCGATCTACACCGCCTACTTCATGGCGCCAGTGCTGCGCAGCTGGGTGAAGCCCACGATCGAGATCATGGCTGCGCTGCCCACGGTGATCCTCGGCTTCCTCGCGGGCCTCTGGCTCGCCCCCATCGTGGAACGCGAACTCGCGCCGATCCTGACCTTCCTCGTGCTCACGCCGGCACTGTGCATCGCCGCGGCGGTGGTCGGCCGCCGCCTGCCGAGCCGCGTGCACGAGGCGATTCCCGACGGCTGGCAGGCGCTCGCCATGGTGCCGCTGCTGATCGCCGGGGCCTGGGCCGCGACGATCGTCGGCCCGTGGCTGGAGGAGATCATCACCGGCGGGGATCTCCGCAGCTGGCTGCGCACGCGGCACGACATCGACTACGAGCAGCGCAACGCGATCGTGGTCGGCGTCGCCATGGGCGTGGCGGTGATCCCGGTGATCTTCACCATCGCCGAGGACGCGATCCACTCGGTGCCGACGCGACTCGCCCACGGCGCCCTCGCCCTCGGCGCCACGCGCTGGCAGACGTTGCTGCGCGTCGTGCTGCCCACGGCCTCGCCGGGGATCTTCTCCGCCCTGCTCATCGGCTTCGGCCGGGCCGTGGGCGAGACCATGATCGTGCTCATGGCGAGCGGCAACACGCCGGTGCTCGACCTGGATCCCTTCAGCGGCATGCGCACCTTCGCGGCCAATCTCGCCGTGGAGCTGCCGGAGTCCGAGGTGGCCAGCACCCACTACCGCATCCTCTTCCTGTCCGCGCTCGTACTCTTCGTCTTCACCTTCCTCGTCAACACGGTCGGCGAGCTGGTCCGCCAGCGCCTGCGCGAACGCTACGGTCACCTCTGATGCGACACGACAGCGACAGCCCGGCGGGGGAAATCTGGCGCTGGCTCGGCGCCGGCTTCCTCGCCGCGGCCCTGATCATGGTGCTCGGCATCCTCGCCCTCCTGACCGTGCGCGGCCTCGGCCATTTCTGGCCCGACCCGCTCTGGGAGATCGTCACGCGCGACGCGTCGGGCATGGAACGCACCTGGCTCGGCGCCGTCACCAGTCGGGAGGCGTCCGCACGCTCGAACGGCGACGCCGACGGCGAACGGCTGCTGCTGCGGACGGCGAATCGCGATCTCGCCCCCCCCGACTTCCGCTGGATCGAGGCAGCCGAGATCGTCTCCCGCAGCCGACCGCGCGACGCCGTCGTGCTCGAACGCACGGCCTGGGGGCCGGCCCAGGGCTATCTCCTGTCCTTCACCGGTGTCGACGGCAGCGTCGCCACCGGTCCGGATGCACTTCCGGCGGCAGCTTCGGGCCTCGCTCGCGCCGCGACGCTGCGCGCGGCGATCGACACGCTGCGCCGCACGCGCATCGCGGTGCTCAGCGACGACATGGAGGCGACACGTTCGAAGCTGCGACGCGACGACGATGGTCCCTCGGCGCGCCGCGACGCGCTGCGGCGCCGACTCTCGGAGCTGCAGCGCAGCTACGCGGAGGCGGAGTCGGACCTGCGTGCGCTGGAACGGGAGCTCGACGGCGGCGTCCTGAGCCTGCGCCTGGCGGACGGACGCGTGCGGGAGTTGCCGCTCGCCACGGTGCTGCGCCTGTGGCAGCCGAACACCATGCACTGGGGCGAGCGCCTCGTCTTCCAGCTGCGCGCGATCGGTCGCTTTCTCGTGGAATCGCCGCGGGAAGCGAACACGGAAGGCGGCGTGTTCCCGGCGATCTTCGGCACCGTGTTGCTGGTGCTGCTCATGGCACTCCTGGTGACGCCGCTGGGGGTGATCGCGGCCGTGTACATGCACGAGTACGCCCGCCCCGGCCCGGGGACACGGGCCCTGCGCATCGCCGTCAACAACCTCGCCGGCGTCCCCTCGATCGTCTACGGGGTCTTCGGCCTGGGCTTCTTCGTCTACGTCGTGGGCGGCTCCCTCGACAGGCTCTTCTTCGGCGATGCCCTGCCCGCGCCGACCTTCGGTACGCCGGGCCTGCTCTGGGCCGCACTCACCCTCGCGTTGCTGACGGTACCGGTGGTCATCGTCTCGACCGAGGAGGGACTGGCGCGCATTCCACGGGAGATCCGCGAGGGCAGTCTCGCCCTCGGCGCGACCCGGGCAGAGACGCTGCTGCGCGTCGTGCTGCCATCGGCGGCGCCGGCGATCCTGACCGGCGTGATCCTCGCCGTGGCGCGCGCCGCCGGGGAGGTCGCGCCGCTCATGCTCGTGGGCGTCGTGAAGCTCGCGCCACGCCTGCCGGTGGACGGCGACTTCCCATGGCTGCATCTCGACCGGCAGTTCATGCACCTCGGCTTTCACATCTACGACGTCGGCTTCCAGAGCCCGAACGTGGAGGCGGCGAGGCCGCTGGTGTTCGCGACGGCACTGCTGCTCGTGCTCGTGATCATGGGACTGAACCTCGTGGCCATCGTGTTGCGCGGTCGGCTGAACCGCCGATATGGTGCGATGGACGTCTGATCCCGGCGTCGACGACCTGGAAGACGCCCATGGCGGACGCGGCTCCGCGAAGCGACACGCCTCGATCACCCCTGTTCGACGCCGCGGACGTCTGCCTCGACGTGCGCGCGCTGACCGTGCGCTACGGTGACGCGACGGCACTGTCCGGCGTGGACCTGCGCATCCCGCGCCGCCGCGTCACCGCCTTCATCGGTCCCTCGGGCTGCGGCAAGACCTCGCTCCTGCGCTGCTTCAACCGCATGAACGACCTGATCGAGGACGCCCGGGTCGAAGGCAGCATCCTGTTCGAGGGGGAGGACATCTACGGCGGGGACGTCGACGCCTATCTGCTCCGACGGCGCATCGGCATGGTGTTCCAGAAACCGAATCCCTTCCCGAAGAGCATCTACGAGAACGTCGCCTTCGGCCTGCGCCTCGACGAGCTCGATGCACGCGCCGATCTCGACGAGCGCATCGAGTGGGCACTGCGGAACGCCGCGCTCTGGGACGAGGTGAAGGACCGGCTGCACGAGCCGGCGCTCAGTCTCTCGGGCGGCCAGCAACAGCGGCTGGTGATCGCGCGCGCCATCGCGGTCCAGCCGAGCGTGCTGCTGCTCGACGAGCCGGCCTCCTCCCTGGACCCGATCTCCACGCTCAAGATCGAGGAACTCATCGCTCAGCTCTCCGAGCGGTACACGATCCTGATCGTCACCCACAACATGCAGCAGGCGGCCCGCGTTTCGGACTACACGGCCTTCCTGTACATGGGTGATCTGGTGGAGTTCGACGCGACGGAGACGATCTTCACCAATCCGTCACGATCGCAGACGGAAGATTACATCACGGGCCGCTACGGCTGACGGTCCATGCCCCTCAGGGCGAACTCGGCATCAGGGAGCGGTCGATGCGCGAACACATCTCCGGGCAGTACGACGCCGAGCTCGACGGCGTACGGGACCGCGTCATGGAGATGGGGGGCGTCGTGGAGCTGCTCCTGCGCGAGGCCGGCGATGCCCTCCTCGCGCTCGACGGCGACCTCGCCGAGAGCGCCATCGCCCGCGATGCGGAAGTGAACCGCCTCGAGGTGCTCATCGACGATGAGTGCAACCGGATCATCGCGCGGCGGCAACCGACGGCGAGCGATCTGCGTCTCGTCATGTCCATCGTCAAGACCATCCCCGACCTCGAGCGTATCGGCGACGAGGGTCAGCGCGTCGCCAGGATGGCGCTCGAACTGAGCGGCATGGAGCACCCCAAGACCCAGGTACCCGAGCTCCGCGAGATGATCCGCGCCTGCCGAGAGAATCTGCGCGCGGCCCTCGACGCCTTCGCCCGCGTCGCCGTGGAAGACGCCGTGGAGACGATCGCGCGGGACAAGCAGATCGACGCCGCCTACAAGACGGTGCTCGCACGCCTCGTCCCGCTCATGGAAGCCGACCCCTCACAGGTACGGCCCCTGCTCAACCTCATCTGGTGTGCGCGCTCGCTGGAGCGCATCGGCGACCACGCCAAGAACGTCTGCGAGTACGTGGTGTTCCTCGGCCGAGGCCAGGACGTCCGCCACCTCTCGCTGGAGCAGAAGCGCAGCGAGGCCGGCGCCGACTGACCTCGCTGTCCTGCACCCTCGCCTCACATGAGGTGATGTCCGCCGTCCAGGAGCAGCGTCTCGCCCGTCACGAGCGAGACGCTCTCGATCAGCGCGATGATCGACTCGGCCACCGTGTCGGCCGTCGCGGTCACCTTCAGCGGCACGGAGTTCTCGAGGAACGCCTTGCTGCGGTCGTAGACCTCCGGCCCCATGCCCTCGCGCAACCAGTCCCCCTGGATGAAGCCCGGGCAGACGGCGTTGACGCGCACTTCGGGGCCGAGCACCCGCGCCAGGGACTTCGTCATGGTGATCATGGCGCCCTTGGAGGCCGCGTAGGCGATGGAGCTGCCGATGCCCTTCACGCCCGCGATGGACGCGACCATGACCACGGCAGCGCGGCCCGAGGCCTTGAGCGGCAGTGCCGCCGCTCGCGTCATCTGGAAGGCCCCGACCGTGTTGACGCCGTAGATGTGCTGAAAGTCCTCGGCCGACAGTCCCTCCAGATTGCCATGGTCGACGAACTTGGTCGTGCCTGCGTTGTTGACGAGCGCATCGAGGCGTCCGAAGCGCTCCACGGTGGACTGGACCAGTGCCCGGCAGTCGGCGTCCTCGGCGACGTTGGCACGCATCACGAGCGCGTCGGCGCCTGCGGCCCGGCAGTCCTCCGCGACCGCTTCTGCTGCGGCATCGGAGCGCGAGTAGTTGATGGTCACGTTCCAGCCCTTCGCCGACAGCTGACGAACGGTGGCGGCGCCGACGCCGGAAGAGGAACCCGTGACGATGGCGACGGGTCGTGTTTCGGACATGCTCGTACCCCCCAGGTGGATGCGCGCGCAGTCTAGCAATACCATCCGCGGCCGGAACCGGAGGGGAAGGACATGGCATTCGCACCATTCGATCTCCGCGGGCGCGTGGCGCTGATCACGGGCGGCAACGGTGGCATCGGCCTCGGCATGGCCGAGGGCATCGCCGCCGCCGGCGGCGACGTCTGCATCTGGGGCACGAACCCCGACAAGAACGCGGCCGCACGGGAGCGTCTCGCGGCGCACGGCACGCGCATCGCCGCGAAGGTCTGTGACGTCGCCGACGAAGCGGCCGTGGAGCGCTGCTTCGCCGAGACACTCGAGGAATTCGGTCGCGTCGACGGCTGCTTCGCCAACGCCGGCGTCGGTGGGCGCAACACGGCCTTCGACGACATGACCACCGAGGAGTGGAACCGCATCATGGCGGTGAACCTCGACGGCGTGTTCTGGACCTTCCGGGCCGCGGCACGGCACATGCGTCAGCGCGCCGAGGCCGGCGATCCCTTCGGCCGACTCGTCGGCACTGCCAGCCTCGCCGCCATCTCCGGCCAGGC
>JAZBPO010000419.1:0-6810 GCA_036351675.1 Pseudomonadales bacterium | reverse complement strand
TGATGTCAGGCCAGTACACGCCGACGGTGCCGCCTGCGATAGCGGTGATCGCCGAGACCAGCGAAAGGCGCCGCCGGCCGCGTGTCTCGATGCGGCGAAGCTCCCGCTGCACACGGGCGGCCATGTCGGGCGCGGGCGTCGCGGACGGGGCCGAAGGGTCCTCGCGGAGCGCCTTGTTGATGCGGGAGATCTGCGCCTTGCACTGCTCGGCCGTCTGCCGGTCTCCAGCCACGCTGGCCCGCCGAGCTCGCTTCGCGAGGGCGCCCGCCTCCGCGAGCAGGGCGTCGTGGGTCTCTACGTCCATCAGCTGAGCCCTCCCCGGGTTGCCGTCGTCAGGTCATCGTCCACGGACCCGGTGTAGAGATCCGCGTTGTCGGCCGCGTTCCGCACCGTGCGCGTCGTCGCGGTGACCTGAATCTCGTTCGCCATCATCGCACCGAGGAAGCCGAGCACGTTCTGGAGCTGGGCCGAGGCGCCCGGCACCACGGACGGCTGCGAGATCGAGGCGGTGAGAATGTCCGTGACGGAGATGTCGTTCAGGCCAGAGATCTGGTCCGGGATGGTCGTGCCGGTGTCGAGCACGATCGCGTCGAAGATCAGGTCGAGGCGGCCGCCGTCGGCAAGGTCGCCTTGGATCTCGTTCGTGTCAGCGACGATCTCGGCGAGCCGGGTGCTGTTCGCGTCCATCTCGGCACGAATGGCCGCCGCGGTCGGAGCGGCGGCGCCCGTCACCCATGCCGCATCGCCGCGGTCCCTCAGGGCGGACAGGCTGTCGGTGCCGGTGACGAAGCCCGTGCCCTGAATCGCGGACAGCGCGTCCGGGATGGTCGACCCGGTGTCGACGAGGATGGCGTCGAAGATGAGATCCAGCCGGCCTCCGTTGGCGAGATCCTGTTGCAGCTCGTTCGTGTCGGCGACGATGGCCGCGAGTTGAGTGCTGTTCGCGTCGATCTCCGCGCGGATGTCAGCGGCGCTCGGCGAAGAGCCTCCAGCCCCGGTCACCCACGCCGCGTCGCCACGGTCCCTGATCGCCACCAGAGAGTCCGTGCCGGGCACGAAGCCGGCGCCTTGCATGTCCGACAGGATGCCGGGGATGGTGGCATCGGTGTCGACGAGGATCTGGTCGACGATGCCGTCGACCGTGGCGAGAGCGGCGGCCGTTGCGAGCGAAGCGTCGGAGATGGCGAGATCCGCCTGCGCGTTGATGGTGTCCGTAGCGTCAGCGCCCTCGATCTGCACGGTGTCGACCTGAAGATTGTCGGTGCCGAGGATCAGGGAATCGAACACGGCAGCCGGCACGACCATGAAATCCTTCCAGACCGGCGCGGCTCCCGCGAGGGTGACCTGCACCGTCAGCAGGCCGAGGGTGTTCGTGTCGGTCGCCGTGAGCGGGCACTGGTACCAGCCGTCGACGTCGTGCGTAGTCGTCGGGCTCGACGCAGAAGTCTGCGCGAATGCGCCGCCGTTCTTGGAGATCTGGATGTCCGCCTGCGCGATCGTCAGCCCGGTCTCGACCGCGATGTCTGTCGAGTCTACGAAGGGCCCGATGCGGAACGTGCGCGCCGTGCTCTGGCGAAGCCACTGAGCCATCAGGCTGCTCTCCTCATGGTCTGCTGATGATGGTACAGGGGCGCGATGTCCGGCCCACCACCGACCGCGCTGACGCCAACCTCCACCGCAACGACACCCCAGTTGCCGAAGCCAGAAGAATTGAGCGCTGCCCAGTCAACGGAAGACGTCGCAACATCCGTGAACTGTGCTGCATTCACCCGCGCGTTAGCAGCAGGCGAGGCAACATATTCAAGCAATTCCGTGTAGCCGCTGCCCGGCGCGACGTCCGCGACGTCTGTAGAAATGACTGTGCCCGCAGCGACCAGCTCGTTCCCTGCGGTCGTGGTCGACGTGAGCGAGCCGCTGTACGCCCCGCTGTTGGTGTCGCCGGTGTCGGAATAGGCTTGGACGACGCCCTGCGCGGAGTCGTAGTCTTCGACCTCGATCACCGCGACCATTGTGTAGAACGGGTTGTCGGTGAACGTCGCGGTGATCTGCATGCTGGACGGCGAACTGCCAACCGGGGCTGTGACTGCTGCGACGCGCGCTCTATACGCGCCCGCGTCCTCGTAGGCCTCTTCCGTGTACGTCAGCGACGAAGCGCCGAGGTTGTCTGTGATCGTGACGCCGCCAGAGGTGCCCGACGTGCCCGCGATCAGAATCACCAGCAAAGCATCGGCCGTCGGGGTGAAGCTGGCGCTGGTGCCGCTCGACACATCGAAGACGTCGAAGTCCGCTAGCAGGGTCGCCACTACTCGTACACCTCACGCGCCACAGGGCTGTCGATCTTCGGCATGGGCGGAAGGTAGACCAGCTCGCGAAAGCTGCGGTTCAGGCGAGGGAATGTAGGGGCCACGTTCAGGTCCGTCGTCTCGCAGACGGCCGGCAGATACTCGTCTCGCCCCATGGGCATGAGGACACCGTGATGCTCGTCCAGCAGACGCCACGCCTCGACGAAACCGTCTGGATCGACATTTCCGCGCCGGCACCACGACTGCCACACGTCCTCAGGAGGGCGGAGCGGCGTCACGATGACGCCCTCCACGCGACTCCCGAAGTGCGCGATCTCCACGTCTGCCGCTCCCGCCGCATACAGCATGGCGCACGCCGTGAAGGTGCCGCTATGCGGAATCGACAGGACCGTGATCACGGAGCCGGGTCGAACTGGGCGAGCACCGCGTCGAGCGCAGCCGTCAGATCGGTCTGCGCTTGAGTGCTGAGCGTCGGCGCGTAGGTGATCCGGCCGGAGTTGACATTGTAGGCGCTGCCCCGCGCCCACTCGCCGACGTGCGTCGTGAGAGCGGTCTCAAGGTCGTCCAGACCCGTGTTTCGCAGCATGATGACGAAGGGGCGCACGTCCGTCGCCCACGTCAGGCCGGCTGGCAGACGCTCCTCGACGATCGCCCCGAACGCTGCCGCAGCTTCAGCAGGAGTACCGCCGAGAAGCGCTTCAGCAGTCGCCAGTGCGTTGCGAGTCAGCACGATGGACGGACCCACCTTGGAGAGCTGCTGGTTGTCCGCGCCCAGATTGTCGCGGGCTGCGCGGCAGATCTGGCGCAGACGGCGCATCTGCTCCAGCGCCTCGGCCACCAGCTCACGGGCGTCGACTAGGGCGCGCTGCGGGATCGCCATGGGATCTGCTCCTCTACGGTTGCTCGGGCGAGCGGTGCCCACCCGACGCCTGCTGCGGGCGCGGCATGTAGACGTACGCCTTGCGTCGAGGCGGTGACATCACCATGGGCGCAGGGACCGGAGACGCCGGGGACCAGCTCCCGATCTGACGCAGGGCGTCGCTCATCTCGAAGCAGCCGCGCTCAGAGTCGGTCGATCGACTCGCGGGCCGCTTCGCGCGCTTCGGCGATCTCCTCCGGAGTCGGGTCGCGACCCTCAGCGTCCGCCCGGTCGAGGATGTCGTCGAGCTTCTTCAGGTTCACGCCCGCGTACCGCAGCACGGTGAGGATCGGGACGAGCGCGTTGATCAGTTTGCTGGTGTCCATGGTCAGGTCACTCCCTTGCAAGAACGCCCCGCACCTCATGGAGCAGGGCATTGATCTGGTCGAGCCCGCGGGCGCCCTCTTCCTCGTCGCCCGCCAGAAGAGAGCGCTCGGCAGCGACCGTCACGTCGTAGGCCTGATCGAGGATTCTTCGCGCCTCCGCCCGATCGGCATCGCTGATGAGGCCGGCGTCGTGCAGCGCCACCGCCAGTTCGGCGAGGCTGTCCATGGCGACGTAGGACGTGACGACCGCGCGAGAGGGCACGGACGTATCGATGCCGTCCGCTGCGAGCCGATCGATCTGGGCGCAGCCGGAGACGAGCATAAACAGGGTCGCGAGTATCAGGACGCGCAGTCTGGAAGTTGCGGCGTTCATCGGCTTCTCCGGGTCAGGGGTCGTTGGGGGCTTGGAAGACGCCGGCGGCGGTCAGGATGAGCAGGACGGCCTGCACGACCGCCTCCTGCCCGACTCCGCCGAACTGGTCTCCCGGGGTGATGCCGAGCGCAGCAGGCCCGAGAAGCGTGCCCACGGCACCGACGAGCACCACGATCAGCTTCCGGTAGCGCTTGAGATTGGGCTTCTGCATGGGGGCCTCCGCGCGTTCTGCGGGCCCAAGTGTACTACCCGCGCACGAATTGCGCCCGTTGCCGTTACCCGGATCCCGTCACCTCGCACGCTTCCGCCGCGCGCCTCTGAAGCTCGCGAGCTCGGCGATCGAACTCCGCCTTCATCGCCCACAGCTCGTCCCGCGTCCACTTCGCCTGAGGGTGCGGACCGTCGAGGCGGTCGACGGCATCCTGCCCGAGTCGTTCGATCAGCGAGTCCCGGTACTTCAGCCGGCGGTGCCCTCCGGGCCGATTGCAGGACTTGCACTGGCGGTGAGCGTTGTCCTCGTCGAATCGCAGCTCCGGGTGGCTGCCGACCGAGTGGTAGTGACCTGCGTCCCAGACGCCGCCGCGAACCGGCGGGTCCAGCTCGACGACCGACGGAGGCCTTCCGCATGTCGGACACGGATGCCCCGCAATCTGGTCTCTCAGGCGGATCATCCGGTTGAAGCTGGACTGCACGCGGCTCACCACCTGAGCGAACGTCAAGCTGTCCCGCCTCGACCTCTGCGCCGCCTTTCGGATCTCGGACCGCTTCCGCTTGGCCTCTCTCGCCTTCGCTGCGCGTTCCTTCTCAGCGCGGATCCGATACAGCGCGAGACCGCAGTCCGCCGAACAGTGCCTGATCCCGGGCGCCTCGGGCGGCGGCTCGAAGCGGTCTCCGCAGTGCGCGCACCGGGGCTTCAGGGCCCGCCGGCGCAGGGGCGTCCGTTTCATTGCAGCATCCTCTGGCGGCGGCGAGCGGCATAGCTTCGGCGCCGCTTCCCTCGGCGATAGAAGCTCCCCTCGATGTCCTGCACCCAGCGATCAGCAAGCTCCTCTCGCGGCGGCACCTTGTACACGGTGACGACGACGCCGTCAGCCGACACCACGAACAGCGCGCGGGTTCGACGGTCGACGTAGGCGTCGCAGTCTTCCGAGACGCACTTCCCGATGTGCTCCCGCATCCAGCCGGGATACTTCGCCTTCGCGCGCTTCTCGACTTCGCCCGCATCGAGCCCGGGAAACCTTTCTGCGAATCGCTCACGCGCGTGCTTCGACCATGTCCAGCGATAGCGATTCGCCCTGCACTTCTCGCCCATCACGATCCTCCCGAGCCAGCTCTGCCCATTCTTCCCAGCGACGCAGATCCGGGTCAGTGATATAGATCCCGTACTCAGCGCACGTCCGCTGGATTCGCGTCATGAAGTCCATCGTCTCCGCGTGCGTCAGGTCCCGCGTGCGCTTCGGCAGCATCTCGGTCTTGCCGAAGACGGACACCTCCACCTTCGGCAAGAAGCGGTCTTTCATGACCTCCTTGATCTCTTCCGGGTCGTGCCCGGTCTGGTCGGCGATCTCGCCGAACCATTTGTGCATGAGCCCGCGCTGACTCCTGCTCTGCGGCGCCTCGTTCGTCCCGATGGAAATGACCATCTCTCTGCCGCGCTCCAGCACGATCTCGCGGAACGCCGTGTTCAGCGTCTGCCGAGCTGCGTGCGCTTCCCGCGGATTCCCGACGACTATTCTGATCGTCTTCATCACTTCTCCCCGCGCAGCATGGCGCGGGCAATGCCGTCCCCCCACCCCGCTATCAGCCCACGTTGAAGCATCTGCTCCATGTCGTCACACGCCCTCCGGTCGTCGGCCTTCGGCTCCTCCTCCACCGGCTCGCGCGCCATCATGGCGTCGAGGGCGCGCCGGGCGTCGGCTTCAGTGCCGTAGGCGATGTCGTGAGCAACTGCCTCTTGAGCCAGCCTTCCTACCCATCGCGCGATACCAACGTCTGGGGCAATGCGTGGCACCCACACCACCCCCGACTCCGGCACTTCCTCCAGCGGAGCCGGAATCTCGGCGCGGGGAATGACCACGGTTGCGGGGCGCTTGCGGATCAAGGCGGTGATTCGGTCGCGTGCCTCGCCCAGATGCATCCCACCGTAGGTGTTTGCCAGCTCTGCCAGCGCCTCCCGCACGTCAGCGGGGATGTCGTCCCTAAGTTCGTCGGGGGTCATGGCTGTTCTCCCTTCAGGCGGCGTGGGCGGCATTCGTTCATTCATTCTCGCGTCCCTCCTCGATTTCGCGGGCGCGACGAGCCAGCGCGTCTTGGAACGACGACATCGACCCGTGCATGTCCAGTTCGCTCAGAGCGGCGAACACCTGCCGCAGCGCAGCCGCCACGGTCGGCCAGTGGGGCTGCTCCCCGTCTCCGCGCACGTCTGATCCGGTGACGTCGAGGTCCTGATCGGCCTTGAACGTGTCCAGCTCCACGGGCTTGACCATGACGCGGTAGAGGGCGAGCTTCGGCACTTGGAACGCTTCAATGATCCAGTCGGAATCTGTGTAGAAGTCGGCAAAGGACTGGTGCACCCCCGCGTCGATCCACCCGCCGTCCGGCCCCTCGGGCATGGCGTCGAGGATGGCGAGCACGCGGTCTCGCTCGTCGCAGTGCTGGCACTGTTGCGCTTCCCACGATCCGTCCGGCAGGGGTCCGTGCGGGATCACGCCGTTGTCGCACTGCTCCGGGCACGGCCATGCGCGCACCATCGCCGCCGCCTCTCGTGCGTCAGTCATGGCTGTCTCCTTTGCTCTCGTCTGTGGGGTGTCCGAGACTTCTCGAAAAGGCGCCGTCTGCGATGCACTGCAAGCAAGTCACGCACTGGTCTCGGTCAAGCGCGAAGCCTCC
>JAZBPO010000418.1:0-20810 GCA_036351675.1 Pseudomonadales bacterium | reverse complement strand
GCTCGGGCTCGGGCTCGGGCTCGGGCATCAGTGCCTCTGTCACTTCGGGCGCAGGCACGGCGTCCTCGACCGTCTCGGCCACCGCCGTCAGCGGCGCGGCGGGAGGCACCTCGACGATCTCGGCAGGCGCCGGCGACGCCTGTTCCGGCGCACCGGGCTCGGCCACCGGAGCACGCCCCTCCGGCGCAGGCAGATCCGCGATCGGCGCCGGCGGCTCCGGCATCGCAGCATCCACAGCGGGCTCCGCCTCGAGCGGTGTCGCATTGCGCGCGAGCGCCATGATCGCCACCAGGCAGAAGGCGATGATCGCCATGAAGCGCATCACGTCCGCCTGCAGGCTCTCGTCGAGCGCTGCACTCGCCGTGTCAGGCCGTCGTCTCACTTCGCTTCGCTCCTTCCGTCCGGCACCCGGCCGCCGCCGTGGCGAGCCGGCGCACGGCGGCGTGGTCGAGCCAGGCGTGTCCGCCGGCGTTCTCGCTGCCGGAGCGCGTCCGCTCGGCTTCCTGCGGGCGCTCGGCACCACGGATCGAGGACTCGATGCGACGCGTCGCATCCAGCAGGTCCCGCAGCTCCCGGCTCTGCTCCGCTTCGTAGTGCGCGTGAAGCGCCACACCGACCCAGAGCGTCTTCGCGAGCCGCATGAGGTAGCCACCGACCGCACCCACGATCGTCGTGGTGAGCGCGAGCAGGATGCCGCCGTCCACGAGTCCCCGGAGGACGTCGCCGGCCGTGTCGGCGAGCGCCGCATCCGGATCGCCGAGCGTGGTCTGCAGCGCCGCGCGCATGCCGATCGCCGTCCAGATCACGCCGATGCCGACGAACAGATGGGCCCAGACCTCCGAGAGCTGATCGAGCTGCACGAGCCGACCGCTGCGATCCTGTCCCGGCGAGCCCACGTCGAGGCAGCGACGCAGCGTCGACAGATGCCAGGCCCAGAGCGCGAACACGGCTCCGAAGGCCCAGACCGATCCACCGAGATTCAGCAGCAGCCAGCGCGCGGCAGGACTCGCGACGGCGGACTCCGACCCGGGAAGGACCGGTGGGAGGCCGAGCCAGAGCGCCGCCGCCGCGAGAAGACCACCGACGAGCACGCCGGGCAGGAAGCCGGGGTCGGCCGCGCTCATCAGATGCCCCCGGCCTCACAGGCCCGGCAGGTCGCTTCGAGCACGAGCTCCGCTTCCTTCAGGAGCGTGTCCGCCCGATAGAAGGACTCGCTGTCCTCGCTCGCCCGGAGCAGGCCGCGCTCCTTGTGCTGGAGCTCCGTGCGCATGTCGGCGAGCACGGACTCACGGACCGGGCAGGTCTGCGAGCAGGTGTTGTAGTCACCCTGCAGCGAGACGAACTTCACGCCGAAGTAGCGGTTGTAGTGTGCCCGGGCCTGGCGCCGGGAGATCGTCCCCGCCTGCTGCTGACCGACCAGGAAGTCCGAGAACAGCACGCGGTTCTCCGGCGACGGATTGGCCTCCGCGAGGGAGAGCATCTCGGCGAAGTAGTCGTCGAAATGGTAGGTGCAGCCCGAGGCGAGGCGCTCCTCCGCCTCCCGGGCCGCGCTATCCAGATCATTGCCGAGCCGCCCGGTGCACTGGGCCGTCGTCGGCGTCGATTCACAGCCCGCGAGCGCGAAGGCACCGAGCAGGCACAGCACGAGAGATCTCTTCATCTTCCTTCTCCTGTTCCGTCTCAGAAGGCGAGCGGGCTGACGAACTCGGACTCGCCGATCACGTAGGGCGGCGCGGCGATCACGCCGTCGCCCGGCGTCTCGCCGAAGAGGATCTCCTTGACGCCCGAGACCACTGCGGCCATCTGCGGCGTGATCAGACCGAAGGACTGATTGAGCTGCTCCATGAGCGAAGCCCGGGCGATCTCCTGCTGGGTCGCCGCGATGAGGTACTCGGCGTCCTCCATGTCGAGGTAGATGTCCGCCGCCACGACCGAGAGCGACTGACCGGCGCTGCTGCCGCCCGTCGCCACCAGGTCGTAGTACTGCTGGAAGCGATCCGAGAGGCGCACGCCGGAACGACCGCGGAGCGCGGGTCGTGCCGTGTTCGCGACGGCAGGCTTCACGTCGCCGAGCAGATCGTCCTGCAGGGACGTCGGCGTGGTACGCAGGCCGACCTCTTCCCGGAGGCGCTTCTCCAGGGAACCCCGCGTGCGCGCCACGGACCGCTCCATCTCGGGCAGGCGCTCCGACATGTGATCGAGCATCTCGAGATAGGTCGCACCGAGCTGGCGACCGATGCGTTCACAGCCGGCGTCGCCGTCGGCGCCCTCGCAGAGACTCTCGCGCCACAGCTCCTGCTGCAGATCGAGACGCGCGATGACGTCCGCGAGGTTGTTCTCCATGTCCTCCGCCACGGCGCCGGTCTCGCGGATGTCCTCGAGCACGGTCGTGGGGAAGAGACGGACCACCGGCCCGGCCGGGTCCGCCGACGCAGCGGCGGCGAACGTGAGGAGCGCTGCACAGGCGACGCCCCTCCTGGCTTTCGTCAGTTTCATCTGCCCTTTCTCCCTGTTCAGGCCGGTTCGAGATCGACGCGGATGCGCATGCGCTCACCGGGGTGGTCGTCGACGACCTTGGTGAAGCGCCGGCCCGCGTAGCGATAGACGACCTCGTAGCCGTCGATACGCTCGACGGGGCGTGACTCCCAGGTCACCTCGCAGCGCCGTACGGGCTCGGCACGCCAGCTGCTGGAGCGCCGGTCATAGCGGTCATAGCGGTCATAGCGGTCATAGCGGTCATAGCCGTCGTAGCGGTCGCGCCGGGTGCGGTCGGCGTTCGCGCCGATGGCGGCACCCAGCAGGGCTCCGGCGACCGTGAGTTCGGTCTCCTTGCCGCGGCCGTCGCCGATACGGTTACCGAGGAGACCGCCGACGACGCCGCCCACGAAGGCACCGCCGCCGCCGGCGCGCTCACGGCGCCAGGGCTCGTCGTAGCGGCGAGGGGGTTCGCGCCAGCTCGCGCTCGACCGGCGCGAGGGCGGAGCGTCGTAGCAGCGCTCGACGGGCTCGTCGACGTGGTCGACGCGGACGATGGGATCGACGTCGAGAACGTCCACCCAGACGTAGTAGCTGTCGCCGTGCCCAGCCGCCGCATTCGAGGCGGCGAGGACGCCGCCGGCGAGGGTCGCGACGCTCAGGAAGCTGCGTACGGCCCGGGAAGGCCGTCCGGAACTGCTGGACCGTCTGACTTGAGAACCCATGATCCTTCCTCCTTGTGGGCGCCTCGAGTTCGGGGCCCATGCTGGAGTCGGATCACTGAACGGTCTCTGAACCGATCGGCATCAAGAGACTGATTTGAAAGTATTTTTCGTTCAGATTCGGTTCAGGAAAGCACGCACGCCTCAGCCGAGGTCGACTTCGCCGAGCGCCCAGGCGCGGACCAGATGATGAGCGATGGCCATCTCGCCGGGCACCTTGAGGGAATCGTGGTAGCCGTCGAGCGCCGCCTTCACCTCCTCGCGCGAGAACCAGGCGACGTCGTGCATCTCTTCCTCGTCGATGCTGATCTCCGTGCTCGTGGCGATGCCATGACAGCCGATCATCAGCGAGGACGGGAACGGCCAGGGCTGGGAAGAGTGGTAGCGCACCTCGCCGACGTCCACGCCGGCCTCTTCCTTCGTCTCCCGCCGGACCGCTTCCTCGATCGACTCTCCCTGATCGATGAAGCCTGCGAGCGCCGAGTACATGCCGATGCGGACCAGGGGCCCGTGCGACTGGCCGAGCAGACAGCGTTCGCCGTCGACGACGAGCATGATCGCGACGGGGTCCGTGCGCGGGAAATGTTCCGCTCCGCACTCCACGCACTTGCGCTGATGGCCACCCTTCTTCTGCTCCGTTCGCCCGCCGCAGACACTGCAGAACTGGTGTCGCGCGTGCCAACCGAGCTGGGCCCGAGCCTGGGCGAGGACGCCCGTCTCGAACCCCTCGAGGCCCATGGCCGCGCCCCGCGACTCCTGGAAGGAGAAGCCTTCCGGCAGGTTCAGTTCGTGGTTCGGATCGTGGACCGGGCTGATGTCCTGGGCGAAGTGCGGCGCGCCGGCGGCGTCGAGGCCGAGGAACACGGGCGGGATGTCCACGTCGAGCCAGCGCAGCGCATCGACGCCGAGCCAGCCGAGGCGGGGCGCACCGCCGAGGCCATCGACCAGTACGTTGAGCTGGTGCATGGGCAGATAGCGGGCCTGCTCCGAGCGCGCCGCCTCCGCGAGCCAGTCTTCGTCACGGCGCTTGCTGTCGGCGCGATCGAGCGGGTTGCCTGCGAAGGTGTGGACGAAGGACACGACGGAACTCCCGGCGGTGAAGGGGCCGGCATTCTAACGTCTGGGACGCTGCCTGCCCGGCTTCGAACACCCCACAGACACGGCACGCGCATCTCCGGGCTCTCACGCCACGGCGCGTCGGGCCTTGCATTCGGGTCGGCGAAGGCCGAGTGCGGCGTCCGGATGTGACCGTGTGCGTCGGCGAGGAGGCTGCAGCAGGTGCGGCACGCGACCCCCTCGTCGACGTCGAGGCCGGGGAAGGTGTCCCACGTGCTCGCGTCCGCACTCGCAGGCGGGTCCACGGCGAAGCTATCGAATTCGCTGCCCTCAATGCCGGACGAAGATCAGTGCCTCCGTCTCGAAACCGGCTGCCGCCGCTCGTGCCACCAGGGCATCGACGACCGCCGGGTCCGGATCCGGCTCACGGGCGAGGAGCCACAGGAAGCTCCGGTTCGGCCCGCTGACGAGGGCGTGCTCGTAGCTCTCGTCGAGTTCGAAGACCACGTAGGCACCGTAGAAGGGTCCGAAGAAGGAGACCTTCAGGTATCCGGTCTCGGCATCGTCCACGAAGCGGGCCCGGCCCTCCACCTCGCTCCACTCGCCCGACGCCGCATCACGGCCACGGTTCAGGACCGCGATGGCGCCGTCCTCGCGGCGCGCATAGGTCGCCGTGACCGCTTCCAGTCCCCGCTCGAAGGAATGATCGAGGCGCGCGATCTCGTACCAGGTGCCGAGATAGCGATCGGCTTCGAAGCCCGTGACCGGCTCGAGGCCGGCCGGGATGCGGACGCAGCCGGCGAGGCCGAGGCCGGTCAGCACGAGGAGCAGGACCCGGGCGACGCGCTTCACGCAGGCATCGCCATGCCGACAACCGCGATCGCGAGCAGCGCGCCGCCGGCGACGGCCCAGACCCAGCGTGGCACCCGACGCGGCTCCGGAGGACTCACGGGCAGAGGCCCGAAGTCGGGCACCGCGGCAGCGGGCTCGGGCGTCTCGCCCTGCGCCCCGGGGTCGAAGGCGGGCGTGAGCAACGCGGTCCGCTCCCCGGCGGACGAACCCGTCGGCGCCGCCGTGGGTGCCCCGGGACGGAGGGTCCGCACCTCCGCCTCCAGACAGTACCCGTGGCCATGAACGGTGCGGATCAGCTGCTGCGTCGCGCCGTCGTCGCCGAGCGCTCCACGGGCCTTGCGCACGGCCTGGCTGAGTACCGACTCGCTGACCACCGTACCGGGCCAGACGGCCTCGAGGAGTTCTTCCTTGCCGACGACACGATTCGCGTTGCGCGCGAGGAAGAAGAGCAGACGCAGCACCTTGCGCTGGACCTCCACCCGCCCTGCCGGCCCGCGCAGCTCGCAGAGTTCCGCGTCGAGCACGAACTCACCGAACGCGTAGCTCTCGGAAAGCAGGTCGGATTCGTCGCCGGGCATGGGCTCCGGGGCTCGAAGGGCATGGGACGCGCAGTCTAACGCTCCTCGAGCCATCGCCGTAACCCTATATGGAACAGACAGTTAGGGGAGTTCATAAAGAGATCAGGAAAAGGTCGGAGAACGATCAGGACTCACGGAGGCCCGATCCGCACGATGCGACGCCATGAACTCGCAGACGGGATCCGGGGGGATCGGAATCATGGAAGACAGCAAGGTCGTCGAACTGCTCGCTGCCAACGGCACGGACCTCGCCATCGCGCTCTTCGCGATCGGCGCGGTACTCGGATCGAGCGCCTGGATCGTCGGCGCGGGCATCGTGGCCGGCGCAAACATGGCCAGGCGCATCGCCAGCGGCGAATTCATGCGCCTCGCGGCTCGGGCCCGGATCCAGCGCCGTGCCCTCTGAGAATCGAGAGTCACGCCAGGGAATGGCGTCCAGGGCCAGGGAACGGCCACCCGGAGTCCCGCCCGACCGGGCGGACGGAGTCATCCGCACTGGCGGCGGCATCACGGGCACATGCAGCGTTCCGGCAGCGCCGGACGCGAGAACCGGATCACATGGAGGAGCCAGGGACATGGCCAAGTACGGATTCGACGGCATCGGAGAACGGAAGCTCGAACGCGTCGCGGAGTTGCTCTTCGTGGAGATGGCCATAGACCGGGATCTCGCACGGCTCTTCGGCGCGGCCTCGTGCGAAGAGGCCGTGGAGGATCTGCGCGCCCTGCTGCGCGTGCTGTTCGCGGACACGCCGGTCGGCGCCGCAGCGGAACCGAACCTGTGCCCCGCGCTGACCGGCCAGCCCCTCGACGCCGCCTGTCGACTGCGCGTGGCCCGCCTGTTCGTCGACTGCATGGTCGAAGCGCAGCTTCCGCCGAACCCCATGCTCGCGGCCCTCGATCGCCTCTACGCGGTCATGCACCGTGATCTCCGCGACGCAAAGGCCACCGGAGGCGTGCCGGACTGGGGCCGAGAACGAGTCAGCGCCCAGTGAGGTCCTTGCAGTCAGGCGTCACCGAACGTAACATCGCCGCCGCATTGGTCCTACCAATTCGGTCCCACTCCATTGACCAGCAGTACTCAGACCCGTCCCCCCGAGGCGGCCGTGAATCCGCGCACGGCCACCGTCCTCGACACGCTCCGCGACGAGATCCTCACCGGCCAGTACCGGCCCGGGGAGCGCCTGCCCTCCGAGCGTGAGCTCGCCGCGCGTTTCGAGACCTCGCGAGGCGCCGTCCGCGAGGCACTCAAGAAACTCGAGCAGCTCGGAATCGCCGCCATCCACAAGGGCGGCGTCAGGGTGGTCGCCGTCGAGGAGGCGACGCTGGAGGTGATCGGCCCGATCCTCGACCTGCAGGCCGTGCCCGACGCGATCCTCGCGGATCAGATCGTCCAGGTGCTCTCGCTGCTCGTCATCGAATCGGCGCGCGACTTCGTCCGCATCGCCAGCCGCGAGCAGATCGAACAGGCCGAACACCTGATCGGCGCCATCCTGGTGGCGGAACCAGGGAGCCCGGAGGCCCTGGAACGGCGCATGGACCTCGGCCGGCACTTCATGGAGACCTGCGGCAACCTGCCCATGCGCCTGATCGCCAACGGTCTGCGGATTCCCTTCGCCGACAAGATGCGCGCCCGCGGCTTCGCGCCCCAGCCCGAGCCGATCGCCTTCCGCGTCGGCATGCTCAAGGTCAAGGACGCGCTCGGCGCGCGGGACGCGGACGCCGTCGCCGGCGCCATGCGCGAAGTCATGCAGCTCAACCGCCGCGCACTGCGCGAGGCTCTCGAGGCCGCCGGCGCCACACGCCGCGGACTCGGTCTCATCCCTGCTCCCCCCTCACGAGGCCTGGAACGATGATCCGCGTTGTCCTGATCCCGCTCGCCATCGTCGCGCTCTCGATACTCGGCGCGATCACGCTGTATGCCACGGCGCCGGAGCTCGAACCGGAATCGCCCGCGCCGATCGCGCCCGCCGTCCGGGTCGTGACCGTGCGCCCGGATGCCGTGCAGCACATCGTGCACAGCCAGGGCACGGTCGAGCCGCGGACCGAGAGCGAACTCATCCCGGAGGTCGCGGGGCGCGTGGAATGGGTCTCTCCGGCCCTCGTGTCCGGCGGTGTGTTCGATGCGGACGCACCGCTGCTGCGCATCGAGCAGGCCGACTACGAAGCCGCTCTCGCTCAGGCGCGCGCGGCCGCCGAGCAGGCCGAGGCGGAAGAGGAGAATGCCCGCTTCGAGTTCGAGCGCCTGCAGCAGCTGCAGGACCGCAGCCTCGCCTCGCGCTCCCAGCTCGAGGCGGCCGAGCGCCGCCTGCGGGTCGCGGAAGCGGGCCTCTCCGGGGCGCGCAGCGGCCTCGAGCGCGCGCGTCGCGATCTCGAACGCACCGAGCTGCGCGCGCCCTTCGTCGGCATGGTGCGCACGGAATCCGTGGACGTGGGCCAGTTCGTCAACCGCGGCAACGCCGTGGCGACGATCTATGCCACGGACTTCGTCGAGATCCGCCTGCCCATCGCGGACGAGCAACTCGCCTATCTGAACCTGCCGCTCGGCATGCGCGGCGAGCTGAGCCCGGAGGCCGCACCGGACGTGGAACTCGCGGCTCGCTTCGCGGGCCGGGACTACCGCTGGCGGGGCGACGTCGTGCGCACGGAGGGCGAGATCGATCCCCGCTCGCGCATGGTCCACGTCGTCGCTCGCGTCGCGTCGGCGGATCCCCCGCTTCCGGTGGGGCTCTTCGTGCAGGCGCGCATCGAGGGCGCGCGCGTCGCGGACGTGGTGACCCTTCCTCGGGCGGCCCTGCGCGACGGCAACCGCGTGCTGATCGTCGACGCCGAGAATCGCATGCACTACCGCGACATCGTGCCCCTGCGCTTCTATCAGGATCAGGTGATGGTCGCCGAAGGCCTCGCGGCCGGTGATCGGGTCTGCGTCTCGCCGATCCAGACCGTCGTGGAAGGCATGACCGTCGATCCGGTGGTCGACGCGGCACCTGCCAGCGCAAGCTGAGAAGGAGGCGAGCATCGTGAGAGGCATCATCGCGTGGTTCGTCGACAACGCCGTCGCCGCGAACCTCCTCATGTTCATCCTCCTCGTCGGCGGCGGCATGGCGCTGCTGTCCGTGCACCAGGAGGAGTTCCCGAACATCGACCCGGACGTGGTGCAGATCCGCGTCCCCTATCTCGGCGCCTCACCCGAGGAAGTCGAACGTTCCGTCTGCGTGCGCATCGAGGAAGCCGTCGAGTCCGTGCAGGGCATGGACAGGATCCGCTCCGTGGCGAACGAGGGCGTGTGCACCACGACCATCGAGGTCGCCGAGGGCTTCGATTCGGCCCAGGTCGCCAACGACATCAAGAGCCAGGTCGACGGCATCAACACCCTGCCCGTCGAGACCGAGAAGCCCATCGTCTCGAAGTTCCTGTTCCGCGGCGGCGTCATGCAGATCGTCCTCGCGGGCGACACGGACGAACGCACGCTGAAGGAACTCGGCCAGGACCTGCGGGACCGCATCGTGGAACTCGACGGCGTGACCCAGGTGGAGCTCGGCTTCACGCGCCCCTACGAGATCTCCGTGGAGGTCCCGGAACAGAACCTGCGGCGCCACGGCCTGACCATGGCGCAGGTGGCCGATGCCATCCGCCGCACCTCCGTGGACATGCCCGGCGGCTCCATCAAGACGGACAGCGGCGAGCTGCTCATCCGCACCGAGGGCCAGGCCTACACGGGCCGTGACCTCGAGGACGTCGTGGTCCTGACCCGCGCCGACGGTACGCGCCTGTTCCTGTCGGAACTCGCGACCATCGTCGACGGCTTCGAGGAGGGCGATCTGCGGGCGCGTCTCGACGGCGTGCCGGCGGTCATGATCAAGGTGTTCCGCGTCGGCGACGAGGACATCCTCGCCATGGCCGGCACGATCAAGGCGTTCCTCGCGGGCTACGAGGCGGAGCTGCCCGAGGGCATCGCCCTGCACATCTGGCAGGACGAGTCCGAGGAGCTCCGCACGCGCCTCGACACGCTCGTGGAGAACGCGCGCAACGGCCTGATCCTCGTCCTCGCCGTGCTCGCCCTGTTCCTGCGTTTCCGCGTCGCCATCTGGGTCGCCGCCGGCATCCCCATCGCCATCCTCGGCGCGATCATGCTGTTCCCCTTCTTCGGCATCTCCATCTCCACGCTCACGGTGATGGCCTTCATCCTCGTGCTCGGCATCGTCGTCGACGACGCGATCGTCGTCGGCGAACGGGTCTACGCACACGAGCTGAACGCCGAATCGAAACGCCACGCGGCCATCGACGGCACCTACGAGGTCTCCGTGCCGGTCATCTTCGGCGTGCTCACCACCATGGCCACCTTCCTGCCACTCATGCTCGGCGGGGGCCGACTCGGCGATTTCTTCGCGGTGATCGGCTACGTCGTCTGCATCTGTCTGTTCCTGTCGATCATCGAGTCGCAGCTGATCCTGCCGGCGCACCTCTCGCACCGCGTGACCGAGGGCTACACCTTCGAGCGCACGCGCTTCGTGCAGGGCTGGATCCGTTTCCAGACCCGCCTCGCCGACGGCCTGACGAATTTCGCGGAGCGGCGCTACAAGCCCCTCATGCTGCGCGCCATCGAGTACCGCTACGTGACCGCTGCGCTGGCCCTCGGTGCCCTGGTGCTCGTGGTGGGCCTGATCGCCTCCGGCCGCGTGAACTTCCAGTTCTTTCCTTCCGTGGAGGGCGACCGGATCTACGCCACGCTGACCATGCCCGAGGGCGTGCCCGTGGAGGCGACCTCGGCCGCCATCGGGCGCCTCGAACGCGCCGCCTTCCGCCTCCGGGAGGAACTCGACGCCGAGCGTGCGCCGGAGCTGCCGAGCATGGTGCAGGCGATGTTCACCTCTCTCGGCAAGACCATCGATCGCGGCGGCGGTCCGCCGCGGCCCGAGACCGCGGGCCAGAGTCACTTCGGCGAGGTGGCCATCGCCATGCCGCCCTTCGACGTGCGCGGCGACGTCTCCGTGCAGGCGATCGCCGATCGCTGGCGCGAACTCGCGGGGCCGATCCCGGACGCCGTGGCGCTGTCCTTCTCGGCCGCCGCCTTCACCACCGGCGAGGCCATCAACTTCCGCCTCTCCGGCCGCGACGTGGACGAGCTCCGCGAGATGGCTGCCGAACTCCGGGGTGAACTCGGCCGCTACGCCGGCGTCTACGACATCTCCGATTCCTTCCGCGCCGGCAAACAGGAGATCAAGCTCTCCCTCAGGCCCGCGGCGCGCACGCTCGGCCTCACCATGAACGATCTCGCCTCGCAGGTACGCCAGGCGTTCTACGGGCTCGAAGTGCAGCGCGTGCAGCGCGGCGTCGACGACGTGCGCATCATGGTGCGCTATCCGGAAGCCGAGCGCCGCAGCATCGGCAACCTCGAGGAGATGCGCATCCGCACCTCCGACGGGACGGAGGTACCCTTTTCCACCGTCGCGCAGATGGAGATCGGGCGGGGCTTCTCGTCGATCAACCGCGAGGACGGCCAGCGCATCATCAGCGTCACCGCCGAAGTCGACCGGGGCCAGACCACCCCCGAGAAGATCATCGGCGCCATCAACCGCGGCAAGATGCCGGCGCTGCTGGCCAAGTACCCCGGCGTGGCAGTCGGCCTCGGCGGCGAACAGGAAGAGCGGGCCGACTCCGTGACGAGCCTCGCGCTCGGCATGCTGCTCGCGCTGATGATCATCTACGCTCTGCTCGCGGTCCCCCTGAAGAGCTACCTGCAACCCTTCGTGATCATGAGCGTGATCCCCTTCGGCGCCATCGGCGCCATCACGGGGCACTACGTCATGGGCGAACCACTCGTGTTCTTCTCCATGCTCGGCATGGTGGCGCTCTCGGGCGTCGTCGTGAACGCGTCGCTGGTCCTCGTGGACTACGTGAACCGACGCCGCCGCGAGGGTACGGAGCTCTGGGAGGCCGTGAGCCAGGCCGGCGTGACCCGGTTCCGGCCCATCGTGCTCACCTCCACCACGACCTTCATCGGCCTCGCGCCGCTGCTGGCGAACTCGAACTGGGCGACGGCCTTCGTGATCCCCATGGCGATCTCCCTCGCCTTCGGCGTCATGTTCGCGACGGTCATCACGCTCTTCCTGGTGCCGGCGCTGTACCTGATCCTCGACGATTTCCTCGGCGCCCTCGACCGCTTCGCCGGCTGGCGCTACGCCCGCTTCGGCATCGGCGTCCCGCCCACGACACCGGAGGAGCGCATCGAGGCGGTCTGACGTCATGGAAAGCTAAAGAACGCGCCCCCGCCGCCGACTCACGCCTGATCGGAGCCCTCGAAGGCGGATCGGCCGTGCAGGAAGCACAGCAAGGCGCGGATACAGACTGTCGGGAGCGGAGCGAATCCGCTGCGCGACCCGCTTCGACGCTCGGCGTCGACGCGGCGCTGTTCCGCGCCATGATCGAGCACAGTCAGGACATCGTCACCGTCTGCGATGCCGACGGCGTCGTGCAGTTCGAGAGCCCGTCCGTGCGCGTGCGCCTCGGCTGGGCGCCGGAAGAGCTCATCGGCCGCTCCGTGTTCGAGTTCGTCCATCCGGACGACGCGGCGCACACGGCCGAGGCGGTCCGCGAGGCGCTGGAGACAGGCGCCCCGCGCGAGGCGCTGTTCCGCTTCCGCCACCACGACGGCCACTGGCGCACGCTCGAGGCGATCGGCCAGGGCATCGACCACCAGGGTACGCGCCTGCTCGTGGTCAACTCGCGCGACGTCACGGATCTGCGGGCGACGCTGCGCGAGGTCGACAGCGCCCGCCAGCTCTTCGAGAAGGTGTTCTCCTCCTCCCGCAACCTGAAGTCCGTCTCCGACCTCGCCACGGGGCGCCTCGTCGACGTCAATGACGCCTGGTTGCGCTCACTGCGCTTCGAACGGGACGAGGTGATCGGGCGCACCGCCCCTGAACTGGGCCTCTGGGGCGAGGACAGCAGCGAGCGAGCGCGCATCATCGAGAAGCTCGAACGGGAGGGATTCCTCCGCGACGAGGAGACGACGCTCTACACCCGCGACGGCGAGGCGCGAACGGTCCGCATCGACGCCGAGCGTATCGTCGTCGACGGCGAGCCCCGCGTCCTCTTCTCCGGCGCCGACATCACCGACGCGCGTCGCACGGAGGAGCAGCTCCGCCAGTCGCAGAAGATGGAAGCGCTCGGACAGCTCACCGGCGGCGTCGCGCACGACTTCAACAACCTGCTCGGCGTCATCATGGGCAACGGCGAGCTCCTGCAGGACCACCTCGAGGACGACGAGGAAGCGCTCGAGTACATCGAGCCGCTGCTCCGCGCGAGTGAGCGCGGCGCGGCGCTCACCCAGCAGCTGCTCGCCTTCGCGCGGCGCCAGGCCCTCGCCCCCGAGGCCGTGCACGTAGGCGATCAGGCCACGCGCATGCGGCCGATGCTGCAGACCTCGGTGCCCGAGAACGTCTCCGTGCGCATCGAGGCGCGCAGCGATCTCTGGACCTGCCGCGTCGATCCGGGGCAGCTCGAGAACGCGATCCTGAATCTCGTGCTCAACGCTCGCGACGCCATGCCGGCGGGCGGTGCGATACTGATCCACGCCTCGAACCGGCGCGTCACCGTCGACGACGTATGCGCCGGCACGGACGCGGAGCCCGGAGACTACGTCGCACTGACCGTCTCGGACACCGGCACGGGCATCGACAGCGAGACCCTCGCGCGCGTCTTCGAACCCTTCTTCACGACCAAGGCGCCCGGCCAGGGCACGGGACTCGGCCTGTCCATGGTCTTCGGCTTCGTGAACCAGACCGGCGGCGCCGTCCAGGTCGAGAGCTGGCCCGGTGAGGGCACGTCGGTGACGCTGCTGCTACCGCGAGCGACCGGTGACGAGGCCGTCTCCGAACCCGACGACGTGTCGAGCGAATCCCCCACCAGCCGCGGCGAGACGGTGCTCATCCTCGAGGACAACGACGCCCTGCGTGCCCTCCTCACGCGCCAGCTCGTGCGTCTCGGCTACGAGGTGATCGAGGCGCGCGACGAGCACGCACTGCAGCAGATCCTCCGCGGTGGTCGGGCCTTCGACCTGGTCGTCTCGGACGTCATGCTCACGGGCACGCGCCTCGGACCGGAGCTCGCGCGGGCCATCCTCCACCACCGACCCGGTACGGCGGTGCTGTTCATCTCCGGCTATCCGAGCTGGGCCCGGGACCTCGCCGCCGAGGCGCACGTCCTCAACAAGCCCTTCCGCATGGACGACTTCGCGCGCGCGGTCAGGAAGGCCCTCGACCGCGACGGCGACGGCTGACCGGCACCGCGATCCTGGCGGGGCCGACGCTCAGGGCGGAGGGCGGCGCCTGGCACGGAAACGCTCGACGGCCCGCTCGCGCTGTTCGGGCGTGAGTTCGCGGAAGCGCCGCCGCAGCGCGCGCCGCTGCTGGGGCTCGAGCTCGCGGAAGCGCCGCAGACGGTCACGCAGCGCCTGCTGCTGATCCGGCGACAACTCCTGGAAGCGACGGAAACGTTCCCGGAGCGCTTGCCGACGCTCCTCCGGCAGGTTCTGCCAGCGCTCGAAGCGCTGCGCGAGGCCGCGCCGCTCCTGGGGCGAGAGTGCCTGGAAGCGCCGTGCACCCTGCACGAGCCGTTCGCGTCGCTCCGGCGTGAGCTGATTCCACTCCCCCTCGAAAGGACCGAGCAGACGCTGCACTTCCGGCGCGAGGTTCTCGAAGCGCTCCGTGCCGTTCGCCGGCTCCGCGCTGACGGGCAGCGCGAGCAGCAGGAGCAGCGCGATGAGCACGCTGCGGCCGGCCGACCCGATCCCGTATCGAAGCTTCACGGCACTCCATCCTCCGTACTCGCATCGGCCGCCGCATCGGCCGGCTCGTGCTCGCCGGGTGCGTTCAGGACCGCGGGGAGCACATCGAGATCCTGGGGGCCGAGCAGTTCCCCCTCCACTTCCACCAGGCCACCGAGGAACTCGAGGAATGCGGCGGAAGGCAGTCCTCCTTCGAGATCCTCGACTCCGCCGGCGGGCGTCGCAGCGAGCATCAGCAGCGTCGCCAGCTCAGCCCGCATCGGCGCCGGCGTCCTCGAGGGCGAGCCAGGCCACGAACTCGAGTTCCTCGACGACGTCGAGGTCCATCGCCAGATCGAGATCCGCGGACTCCGCAGGCAGCGTCGGTGCGACCTCCACCAGGCTCGGT
Organism: Pseudomonadales bacterium; assembly: GCA_036351675.1. Classification (GTDB taxonomy): domain Bacteria; phylum Pseudomonadota; class Gammaproteobacteria; order Pseudomonadales; family Azotimanducaceae; genus JAZBPO01. The sequence continues at coordinate 5,954 of JAZBPO010000418.1, read as the reverse complement.
GCGGGCGCATCGACCACGCCGTCGCGACCGGTCGTCAGCACCAGCAACAGGACGGCCGCGGTGGCGAGGGCGCCGTAGCCGAGGGGTCCCCAGGTCCGCGGCGAGGCGCGCTGCGCGAGGGCCTCGGCGCGCGCCGACGCGAGCCGCGAGGCCACGCCCGGCGGCAGGGTCTCGGCGCTCGCATCGAGCGCTTCGTGCACCCGGCGGACGAGGCGTTCTTCAGGGTCGCTCATGGAGATCTCCCAGCAACTCCCGCAGCCGGGCGAGGGCGCGGGAGAGATGCACCTTCACGCTGCCCTCGGCACACCCCATGGCGGCGGCCGTCTCGACCACGGACAGACCCTCGTGGCTGCGCAGCAGGAAGGCCTGCTGCTGCCGTAGCGGCAGCTGCCGTACAGCCTCGACGATACGCTCGGACACGTCGTGCGAGGACAGCATCACTTCCGGCGTGGTCGCCGGATCGGCGGGCGCCTGCGCCACCGGATCCGGCGCCTCCTCCTCCGGATCGTCTCGCATCGGCAGGAAGCCGAACAGCCGCCGGGAGCGGCTGCGGGAGCGGTGCACGTCGGTGATGCGGCGCGAGAGGATGCGCCAGAACAGCGGCGGCCACTCCTCCGGTGGCCGCCGCGCATAGCGCCGCACGAGCGCGAACATGGCTTCCTGCACGACGTCGAGCGCATCGTCCGCATCGTGCAGGGCAAGCTGCGCCATGCGGAAGGCGCGGCGCTCGACGCTGGCGAGGAACCGATCGAGTTCCGCATCGACGCTCACACCGCGCTCCTGCCTTCACTGCGCCCACTGTACCCGTACGCGACGGACCGTGAGCCGCGCGTCGCCGCGATCATAGCGCCCCTCGGCGACGAGGCTCGCGACACGCTCGCCCGCCTGGAGCCCTGCGAGCAGGGCGTCCGAGAACGCCGCGAAGTCCTGGAACAGCAGGATTTCACCCGCGCCGAAGTCACGGAGCGAGAACAGGCTCGGTCCTTCCCCCGCAGGCACGACCCTGACGATCGCATCCTCCGGGAGCACGTCGCGGCGCAGACCGCGCAGCCGGAGCGCCGCGTTCGCATCGCTCAGATCGACGATGAAGCCGTCCGGCGCGATGGCCGAGATCGCCTCCCCCGTGCCGCCGACCTCGCGCCAGGCCGCCGTGAGGCGTCCGCCGCGATCCTCCGTGGCGACGTCCACCAGCGTCTCCGCCACGAAGTCCAGTGGCGCCGCGCCGAAATCGGCCACGAGGCCGCGCAGGCGGACGACGTCGCCCGCTTCGAGCGCCGTCGTGTCGAGCACGCCCGTTGCGATCTCGTAGGCGTCCGGATCGGCGTCGTCGGTCGCGTCCGCGGCCGTGCCGGTGAAGTCGAAGGCACCGGGGCGGCGACCGTCGAGGCGGACGAGATCCACCACGAGAGGATCACCGTTCACGACCTCGGCCGTGAGTGCGCTGCGCCGCAGCAGCACCGTCGCCGTGGTCGCATCGAAGACCGGCAGCGCCTCGGGCGCAGCGGTCGTCGTGGGTGCTTCGACCGCTTCCGAGACCAGACGCGAGCCGACCGAGAGCGCGGCGTCGCCGAGGTCGAGGAGGCTGCCTGCGCCGCGTGCGCGCACGGAGGTCTGATCGCTGACCAGGAGTTCCGCGCGGCGCAGGAAACGGTCCGGGCCGGCCACGGCATTGACGCGTACGCCACCGAGCGTGAGCACGTCGACGGTGCCGTTCGGCGCTCGGGCCAGCACGGTGCCCGTGACTACGTCGGACCCGGCGCCGGGTACGGCCGTGCCGACGAGCACCCTGTCCGCGACCAGCTCGCGCTCCGCGACGGGGCCGACGAGGAGCAGCGCCGTGCCCGGCGCGACCCCGGCGAGCGCAGCGAGGCCGGCGTCGCCGACGAAGGTCTCGTCGCCGATCTCCCAGGTCGTCTCCGCGTCGGTGGTGAAGCTCGCCGAACCCGGAGTGGCCGGCCGCCGGCGCCAGGGGCGCACCTCGATCGTGATCTCGCCGTCTTCCGCGACCTCTTCCAGCACGCCGTGCACGCGGAGGTCGCGCGTCGCGTCGAAGGCCGGCATGGCGAGGACGAAGGGCGAGACCTCGACGACGGGCGGATCGTGGGAGAGCACATCGTTGGAGGCCTCGAGATCGAAGTCGAGGCTCAGGCGCGCGATCGTGCCGGCCGCGATCCGCACGGGACGTTCCGGATCGAGCCTGAGGGGAACCGGCACCGAGCCGAGCGGTGCGCCGTCCGCGTCCTGCAGCGAGGCTTCGCGCACCTCACCGCTCTCGTCCTGCAGCAGGACCACCGCATCCGAGAAGTCGAGCTGGAGCGTGACGGAGGCATAGACGCCCGCCGGAATGCTCGCCACCGTGAGCAGCTCGGAGAGTTCCGTGAGTTCGGCGAAGTCGATCCGGCTCGAGGCCGGGATCGTCTGCACCGCATCGCCTGCGGCGGTGGTCAGGTCGATACGCTCGACCTCGACCTCGTAGACGAGGAAGTCACCTTCCGCATCGGTGACCGCGATGGCGAGATCGCCGCTCACCGGCGCGGGTACCGGGCCCGGAGGCGCCGGGTTCGGGGCCGCGACACCGCCGCCGCCCCCGCATGCTGCGAGGATGGCGAGCAGCAGGGCCGAGAGCAGGGACCTGAGCATCGTGATCCGCATCGTCATGCTCCCTGCCGGCCTCAGTTCGGACGCCGCGCGCGCTGCGTGCGCACGCTGCGGTTGCCCTGGCCGTCGCCGCGCGCGATGCGGCGTCCGGCGGCCACGCCGTTCTCGCCCTGACGGTAGCGGCGCTGCACGGCCGCGCCCCCGCCGTCGGCGTCACGATGCGCACGGTCCACACCGCGGCGAACCACCTCGCCGTTCTCGTCCCGCACGGTACGCGCGCGGCGACGGGCGACGTCACCTTCCTCCGTCACGCGACCGGCGCGCGTCGCCGTTCGCGTATTGCCGTCGGCGTCGGTCCAGCGACGGGCGTTCGCACGGCCGCGATCACCGTCGGCCGTCTCGTAGCGGACGTTGCGGCCCTGACCGAGGACCTCGCCTTCGGCGTCCGAGACCGTCACGTCACGGCGCACGGCGCGGCCGCCGTTCTCGCCCTCGATGCGTTCGCGCTCGACGGTGACCGTGTTGCCGTTCTCGGTGACATGGCTACGGGCCTCGGGCGCTTCGGAGGCGTCGGCGGCCAGCGGCAGCGCGCCGACGAGCAGAAGTGCGCCGAGGGTGACTGCGATGGGTTGCTGCGTCTTCATGGTCTTGCTCCTGGTATCCGGGAGGACGGCTTCGGCGCCGCACACTCCCTTCAACGGGTGACGCGAGGATCGGTTTACAGGCGCGCGCAAGCGCAGCCGATCAGCGACGGACGGTCGTCTGCCGAGAGCGAACGGATGGCCGATCCTGTGTGTGCACGCTCAGGCCGGATGCCGTAGGCGCAGCGCGACGCGTCCGATCGGCTCGACGCTGCGCCGCACCCGCGCCAGCAGCAATGCACCCTCCACCGCCGCGACCACGAGTTCCGCATGCGCGCGCGCCTCGGCCGCGTCGACGCCGTCGCGCTCGAAGGCGGCACCGATCACCCGACACCAGTCCTCGAAGACCGCCGTACCGCTGCGCGCGAGTTCCGTTGCCTGGGGCGTCGTCTCGAGAAGCGTGGTGGCGATGGGGCAGCCGTCGCGGAATTCGGAGGCGCTGACCCACTGGGCGAGGAGCTCGGCGTAGGCAGTGACGAAGGCCGCACCGTCCGGCGTGCGCGCGAGCAGTTCCTCGAGCGTGGCCGTGACGACGGCGCCCGCGACGCGCACCGCCTCCGCGGCCACGTCGAGCTTGCCGCCCGGGAAGTGATGGTAGAGCGATCCCTTCGGCGCCCCGCTCTTCTCGAGGATCTCGGCGAGCCCCGTGGCGGCATAGCCCTTCTGGCGGAACAGGCGGATCGCGGTGTGAACGAGGCGCTCGCGATGGCGCGCGGGTCTCGGCATGGCTGCTCTCCGACGGACTTGACGAAATGTACCGACCAGTCTGAAACTCCGCCAGCCGAGCAAATAGACCATTTGGTTTATTATGGAGCAGCTCACCTGGATCGAACCGGGACGCCTAGAATGGTGGGACGTCCCGGCACCTCGCCTCGAGCACGACGGCGAGGCGCTCGTCCGCCCGCTCGCCGTGGCCCGTTGCGATCTCGACCTGCACATCCACCGTGGCGGCTACCGGCTTCCAGGCCCCTTCGCCTTCGGCCACGAGATCGCCGGCGAAGTGGTGGAGATCGGTGATGCGGTCACCGCCGTGAGGCCGAGCGACCGGGTGGTCGTCCCCTTCCAGATCAACTGCGGGCGCTGCACCCCGTGCCTGCGTGGCTGGACCAACGCCTGTTCGGCAGTCCCACCCCTTGCGTCCTACGGACTCGGGACGCATCCGGACGGCGACTGGGGCGGCGGTTTCTCCGACCTGCTGCGGGTGCCCTTCGCCGACGCCATGCTGCTGACGGTCCCGGACGCCATCTCGCTGGAGGCCGCCGCCGGCCTCGGCGACAACGTCGCCGACGGCTATCGCACCGTCGCGCCGCTGATCGCGCGCTTCCCCGACGAACCGGTGCTCGTGGTCGGCGGCCTCGCCCAGAGCGTGGGCCTCTACGCCGTCCTCGCGGCCCTGGCCGCTGGCGCGCCGGAGGTGCACTACACGGATTTCGACGCCGGGCGCGTCGCCATCGCCAGCGCGGCGGGGGCTCGCGCCGAGCGCCTCGACTACGAGGCCGCACACGCCCACGAAAGGACCTTCCTGATCACCGTCGATGCCTCGGCGACGCCCGCGGGGCTCGCCTATGCGCTCCGTTCCACGGCGGCCTGCGGCCACTGCACGGGCGTGTCCGGTGGCAGCGGCGGGAGCGTGCCCCTGCCCCTGCCGGGCATGTACCTGCGCGGCGCGACCTTCGAGGTCTCGCGCGTACACTCACGGGCTACGCTGCCGGACGTGGTGCGATGCGTGTGCGACGCAGGTCTCGATCCGCTCGCCTTCGCCGCGCCGGCCCTCGATTTCCGCGAGGCGCCCGAGGCCATGGCCGAGCCGGCGCCGAAGCTCGTGTTCCGCCGCGGCTGAGCGGCCGGGCCCTGGTCCCGCTGGAGGAGCGCGCAGGCACCGTGTCCAAGTTCGAGGAATACGTCCTGGTCGTCGGCGGCTTTCAGGGGAGTGTGCTCTGGTTGCTGCTGTCCTTCGATGCGCGCCTGAACACGGCGAGCCGCATTCTCGGTGCCATCTGCCTGCTCATGGCCTCGGCCTTCCTCATGCCGTTCCTCGAGCTCGTGCAGTCCGGGCCACTGCAGTGGCTGCTGGGCTGGATCTTCTACCTCCCCGCCGCCGGTGGCGCCCTCGCCTACCTCTACTGCCGCAGTGCCCTGCTCGGCCGCCCGCTGGCCCGCCCCGACGTTCTCTTCTTCCTGCCACTGCTCCTCTGCTACCTGCTCGCCGCGGACCTGCTGGTCGGCGATCCGGCCGCACTGAACGCCTGGATCCGGGGCGGCCCGGCGCCGGACTGGCGGCTGCCTGCCAGCGAGTATCTGCTCTTCGCCCAGGCCTTCGGCTATGCGGCCGCGACCGTGGCCATGATCGGGCGCTACCGCCGCGCCGCCCGGACGACGCTCGCCGACTTCAACCCCGCGATCTTCCGCTGGATGCTCGTCCTGCAGGTGCTCACGCTCGCGATCTGGTCCCTGAACGCCCTGCCAGCGCTGACCTCCGCGTCCGTCGTCTTCACGCAGATCGCCAACCTGCTGATGGTGTTCATGGTCTATCTGATCGCGATCACGCAGTGGCGTCTGCCCGAGCTGTTCCGGATCCCGGAGCTCGCGGCGGAACAGGCCGCCGACGCCGCCGGTCCCGGCGACGCGCCGCAGGCCGCGGACGGCGAACTCGACCCCGACCTCAGGGCCAGGCTCCACGCCAGCATCGTCACCGAGATGGAACAGCGGCAGCTC
>JAZBPO010000417.1:0-5176 GCA_036351675.1 Pseudomonadales bacterium | reverse complement strand
CTCGTCACACCACTGCTTCAGGCGGGGATAGAGACCCTCGCCGAAGGGTTCGCAGGCGGCGCGCGCCTGCGCGTGCCAGTGCACGGCGTCCTCGTCGAAGCCGTAGTAGGGCGTGAGGTCGAAGCCCCCGCCGAAGTACCAGGTGCCGGGTTCGTCGCCCGCTGCTCCGCCGTCCGCGCCATCGACGAGGAAGAAGCGCAGGTTGGCGTGGGTGGTGGGCGCGTAGGGGTTGCGCGGATGCACGATCAGGGAGATGGCCGTGGCCTGGAAGCCGCGGCCCGCGAGCTGCGGATTCCGCTCCGTGGCCGCGGGCGGCAGCGTCGGGCCGATGGAGTGGGTGAACTGCACCGCTGCCTTCTCGATCACCGGGCCGTCGGCGAGCACGCGCGGCCGCGACAGGCCGCCGGTCTCGGACGGAATCTCCTCTATGCGGAAGCGGGCCTCACCGTCCTCGGCCTCCAGCGCGGCGCAGATGCGCTCCTGGAGCTCCATGAAGTAGTCGCGGACGGGTGCCATGGCCGGCTGCGTGCTCATGTGGTGCGTTCTCCTCGTTGTCCTCCGATCCGCGAAGGTGCGTGATCGTCGCCGTCGTCGCCCTGAGGCAGGTCAACCGCCCCGGTCGGCGGCAGCATGCCACGATGCGTGCGCTTCTCGTCGCGTCGCCCGTTGGCCATACTCGCTCGGGTCCACCTGACAGGGGAGGGAGGGGGAGCATGGCCGGCATCACCGCGATCGGCGGCTACGTACCGCGCCTGAGACTCGCGCGCAGTGCCATCGCCGCGGCACACGCATGGTCCGACCCCGGCGCCATGGGGCGCGGCAAGGGCGAACGGGCGATCTGCAACTGGGACGAGGACGCCGTCACCATGGGCGTGGAGGCGGCCCGGGACTGTCTGCAGGGGCGCGCCGAGGGAGCGGCGCCCGAGCGCGCGCCGGACGCGCTCTACTTCGCGTCCACCACTTTCCCCTTCGTCGACCGGCAGAACGCGGGCATCCTCGCGACCGCCGTCGGGCTCGACGGCGATCTCGCCGCCCTCGACGTCACCGGCTCGCAGCGCGCCGGTACGTCCGCGCTGCTGCAGGCCCTGGCCGCGGTCTCGGGCAATCTCGTCGACGAGGCGCTCGTGGTGGCCGCGGACAAGCGCCGGGGCAGAGCGAATTCGCCCGGCGACTACGCCTGGGGTGACGCTGCGGCGGCCGTGACCGTCGGTGCAGGCGACGGCCTGCTGCGTTTCCTCGCCGCGCACTCGGTGACCGCGGACTTCGTCGATCACTTCCGGGCTGCGACCGAGGAGTTCGACTACACATGGGAGGAACGCTGGATCCGCGACGAGGGCCTCGCGAAGCTGGTGCCGCCGGCGATCCTGGCGGCCCTCGGGAAGGCCGGCGTGGAGCCGTCTTCCGTCGCCCACTTCTGCATGCCGTAGACGATCGGCCGCGCCGTGGCCGGCATCGCGAAGACCGTCGGCATCCCCGCCGAGGCCGTCCGCGACAATCTCCATGGCGTGCTCGGCGAGGCCGGCGCCGCCCACGCGCTGGTCATGCTGCTGCACACGCTCGAGGGCGAGGTGGCACCTGGCGAACGCCTGGTGCTGGTCGGCTTCGGCCAGGGCGTCGACGTACTCGTGTTCGAGGTCACCGAGCACATGGCCGCGCGCCCCGCCGTTCGCGGCATCCGCGGTTCTCTCGCGGCCGGCAGGACGAGCGACAACTATCACCAGTACCTGGCCTTCAACGACCTCGTGGCCCTCGAGAAGGGCATGCGCGCCGAGAACAACGACTTCAAGACCGCGCTCTCCGTGACCTACCGCAAGCGCGACATGCTCCTCGGCCTCGTCGGCGGTCGCTGTACGCGCTGCGGGACGTTGCAGTTCCCGCGCACGGACGTGTGCGTGAATCCGCAGTGCCGCGCCCATCACACCCAGGAGCCGCATCCGTTCAGGGACACGCCGGCGAAGGTGCTGACCTGGTCCGCGGACTACCTCACCTACATCCCGAACCCGCCGAGCCACTATGGCATGATCACCTTCGAGGGCGGCGGGCGCTTCATGACCGACTTCACGGACGTGGACGTCGGCGAGCTCGACGTCGGCACGGACGTCACGATGATGTTCCGCATCAAGTCCGTCGATTCCGTCCGTGGCTTCGTCCGCTATTTCTGGAAGGCCGTGCCGGTGCGCACGGCGGCCACCGCGAGCGCCGACGCTTCAGCCGCATAGGGGAGGGCACCACCATGGCACGAGGCATCAAGGACAAGGTCGCGATCCTGGGCATGGGTTGCTCGAACTTCGGCGAGCGCTGGGAATCCGGCGCCGAGGAGCTGATGGTCGAAGCCTTCGAGGAGGCGGTCGCCGACGCGGGCGTCGACACCTCGCAGATAGACGCCGCCTGGCTGTCCACGCACTACGACGAGATCAGCGTCGGCAAGGGAGGGCTGGCCCTGTCCACCGCGCTGCGCCTGCCGAACATCGCCGTGACGCGCGTCGAGAACTTCTGCGCCTCGGGCTCCGAGGCCTTTCGCGGCGCGGTCTACGCCGTCGCCTCGGGCGCCTGCGACATCGCCCTCGCACTCGGCGTCGAGAAGCTCAAGGACACGGGTTACGGCGGTCTGCCTGGCTCCTCGAATCCGCTCCAGGCGCAGTGGGCGGCGACCGGATCGGCGCCGGGCAACTTCGCCCAGCTCGCCTCGGCCTACCGTGCGAAGCACGGCGTGCAGCGGGACGACCTGAAGCGGGCGCTCGCGCACATCTCGGTGAAGTCGCACGCGAACGGTGCGAAGAACGAGAAGGCCCACCTGCGCAAGCCGATCACCGAGGAGCAGGCCCTGAACGCGCCGATGATCGCCGAGCCCCTCGGTCTCTTCGACTGCTGCGGCGTCTCCGATGGCGCGGCGGCCTGCATCGTGACCACGCCGGAGATCGCGAAGTCGCTCGGCAAGGCCGACATCGTCACCGTGAAGGCCCTGCAACTCTCGCTCTCGAACGGCAGCGAAGCGGGCCATGATTCCTGGGACGGCAGCTACTTCCACACCACGCGCATCGCCGCCCGCAAGGCCTACGAGGAGGCCGGCATCCGTACGCCGCGCGAGGAGGTCTCCATGTTCGAGTGTCACGACTGCTTCTCGGTCACGGAACTCGTCACGATGGAAGACCTGCAGCTCTCACCGGAGGGCGGAGCCATCAGGGACGTGCTCGACGGCTTCTACGACGCGGATGGTCAGATCCCCTGTCAGATCGACGGTGGCCTGAAGTGCTTCGGTCACCCCATCGGCGCCTCGGGCATACGCATGCTCTACGAGATGTACCTGCAGCTGCAGGGCCGGGCCGGGCCGCGCCAGCTCGACGATCCGCGCATCGGCATGACCCACAACCTCGGTGGCTCGCCCATGTCCAACGTCGCCGCCATCTGCATCATCGGCGCGCACTGAGCCGCTCCCCCGGGCCCTCGGGCCCGGCCTTCGTTGTGCCGCCTCAGGGCCCCGCGAAGGGGTCCCAGCGATAGCCCACGCCGTAGACGCTGCCGAGCGGCGGTTCCGCGCCGAGCGCCTCCGCGAGCTTGCGGCGCAGGTTCTTCACGTGCGTGTCGATGGTGCGGTCGCTCACGACGCGATGGTCCGTGTAGGCCGCATCCATCAGCTGCTGGCGCGAGAACACCCGTCCCGGGGCGGAGACCAGGGTGTCGAGGAGACGGAACTCGACCGGCGTCAGATCCACGACGCGGCCGTCGACCCTGGCCCGCAGCTCCTCCTGCGCCAGCGTCACCCCACCGGTGTCCGCGGTCCGGTCCGGATCCTGTGCCCGCTCGAAGGCCGCGCGCCGCAGCTGTGCGGTCACGCGCGCGACGACCTCCCGCGGACTGAAGGGCTTGCACACGTAGTCGTCAGCGCCCAGTTCGAGACCGAGGATGCGGTCCACCTCGTCGATGCGCGCGGTCACCATGATCACCGGGACCTGGCTGAACTCGCGCAGGGCACGCAGCACGGACAGGCCGTCGAGGCCCGGCAACATGACGTCGAGGAGCACCAGGTCGGGCTGCCGCGCGCGCGCCGCCTCGAGGGCGCTGTCGCCGGCTTCGAAGCATTGGACCTCATGGCCGGCCTGGTGCAGATAGTCCGCGAGAACCGCCGCCAGCTTCGGCTCGTCCTCGACGACGAAGATGCGCATGGGCGTCAGGCTCCTGCTGCCGGGGGGAGGGTCACGTCCACCGCGAGACCACCGAGGTCGCTCGCCTTGGCCTCGATCGTGCCGCCGTGCGCGGCAGCGATGCGTTCGGCGATGGCGAGACCCAGCCCCGCGCCGCCCGATGCCCGGGAGCGGGAGGCCTCGACGCGGTGGAACCGTTCGAAGAGCTGGGCGCGCTCGTTCTCGGCGACGCCCGGCGGCCCGTCCTCCACGCGGATGCGCAGGCCGGCGTCCCCACGACGGAGGGTGACGCGCACGGGGCCCGGCGGGTCCGTGTAGCGCAAGGTGTTCTCGAGGAGATTGGCGAGGAGCTGGTCCAGGCGCCGGGGGTCCGCGGCGCAGGTCAGAGTCTCCGCCGGGCGCGTCCAATCGAGCGTGAGCCCGGCGTCGGCGAGGCGGGCGCGATAGCGTTCGCAGGCCGCGTCCACGAGGTCGACGAGATCCAGGGTCTCGAACTGGTAGGCGAGGGCGCCGGCGTCGGCGAGCGTGAGATCGTGCAGATCCTCGACGAGGCGGGCGAGGCGCGTGACCTCCGCATCCAGGGATTCCAGCGCCGCGGCCTCCAGGGGGCGGACACCGTCGCGGAGTGCATCGATCTCGCCGCGGAGCACGGCGACGGGTGTGCGCAATTCGTGGGCGACGTCGGCCATCCAGCGCTCCCGCGCCCGCGCCGCGGCCGCCAGGGTGCGCGCGAGGCTGTTGAAGTCCCGGGCGAGGGCGCCGAGCTCGTCACCCCGGTCCTCGGGCAGGGCCACTTCGTGACGACCCGCAGCGAGGTCGCGGGCGCCGGCTGCGACGGCCTGCACCGGCCCGATCAGGCGTCGTGCGAGGAGCCAGCCCACCAGGCTCGCGAGGAGGGCTGCGACGGCCGCGATCCACAGGATCGTCCGGCGGTGATCGCGCGCGAAACGCTGGTCCCGCTCTCGGGCGAACTCGCGCGCGGGGACGAGCTCGAGTAGCGCCACGGTCTCGCCGTCCGCCACCACCGCCTGCCT
>JAZBPO010000416.1:0-5724 GCA_036351675.1 Pseudomonadales bacterium | reverse complement strand
TGGCCCGAGGGCTACGTGCCCGGCGAGGAATATCTCCCGCCGCGCCTCGCCGGCACACGGCTCTACGAGCCGACGGAGCGCGGCGCGGAGCAGCGCATCGCGCAGAAGCTCGCCTGGTTGCGCGGACTCGACGCGGCATCGGACTGGCATCGACTGGACGAGGAATGAGCGGCCTCTTCCCCAATCTTCTGGCCATCGCCCTCGGCGGCGCCCTCGGCGCCCTCGCGCGCTTCGGTGTCGGCAATGCGATCGCGGCGCTGTTCGGCCGCGTCTTCCCCTGGGGCACGCTCACGGTGAACCTGCTCGGCTCGATCTGCATCGGCGCCTGCTTCCTGCTCATCGTCCAGAACGAGGACGTGCGTCGGGAATGGGAGAGCGTGGCCACGGTCGGCTTCCTCGGCGCCTTCACCACCTTCTCGACCTTCTCGCTCGAGACGCTGCTGCTGATCGAGTCCGGGCGCTTCGCAGCCGCCTCGGGCTACGTCGTCGCCTCGCTCGCGCTCTGTGTCGCGGGCTGTGCGCTCGGCATGCGCCTGGCGCGTCACGCGCTCTGAATCCACTCGAATCCGGAGACCCCCATGCTCGACGCTCGCCTCCTGCGTTCGGATCTCGACGACGTCGCCGCACGTCTCGCACGCCGAGGCTTCGACCTCGACGTGGACCTCGTGCGCGGCCTCGAGGAGCGGCGCAAGGCGCTGCAGGTGACCACGGAGCAGCTCAAGAACGAGCGCAACACGCGCTCGAAGGCCATCGGCCAGCTCATGCAGCAGGGCGAGAAGGCAGCGGCCGAGGAAGCGAAGGCCGAGGTGGCCCGCCTGAAGGCTGAACTCGAGTCCGTGGAGGGGCAGTTCGACCAGGTCGCGGCGGAGCTCGACGCCTATCTCATGGGGGTGCCGAACCTGCCGGACGAGAGTGTTCCGGAAGGCGCCGGCGAGGACGACAACGTCGAACTCAAGCGCGTCGGCGACGTCCCGCACTTCAACTTCGCGGTCCGCGACCACGTCGATCTCGGTGCCGCTCTCGGCGGCCTCGACTTCGAGACCGCGACGAAGATCACCGGCGCGCGCTTCGTGGTCATGCGCGGCCCCCTCGCGCGTCTGCACCGGGCCCTCGCGCAGTTCATGCTCGAGTTGCACACCACGGAGCACGGCTACGAGGAAGTGAACGTCCCCTATGTGGTCAATGCCGATTCCCTGCGCGGCACCGGCCAACTACCGAAGTTCGAGGAGGACCTGTTCCAGCTCGTGCGCGCGGAAGACGAGGTGCCGTTCTATCTCGCGCCGACGGCGGAGGTGCCGGTCACGAACCTGGTGCGCGGCGAGATCGTCGATGCGGAGGCGCTGCCGTTGAAGTTCGTGTGCCATTCGCCGTGCTTCCGGAGCGAGGCGGGCAGCCACGGCCGCGACACGCGCGGCATGATCCGACAGCACCAGTTCGAGAAGGTGGAACTCGTGCAGATCGTGAAGCCTGAGGCGAGCTTCGACGCCCTGGAGGAACTCACGGTGCACGCGGAGACGATCCTCGAGCGGCTCGGACTGCCGTACCGGCGCGTCGTGCTCTGCGGCGGCGATCTCGGCTTCTCGAGTGCCAAGACCTACGACCTCGAAGTCTGGCTTCCGGGTCAGGACACCTATCGGGAGATCTCCTCCTGCTCGGCATTCCTCGATTTCCAGGCGCGGCGCATGCAGGCGCGCTGGCGCCGCCCCGAGGCGAAGAAGCCGGAGCCGGTCCACACGCTCAACGGCTCCGGCCTCGCCATCGGCCGGACCCTCGTCGCGGTGCTCGAGAACTACCAGCAGCAGGACGGCTCCCTCGTCGTCCCGGAAGCGCTGCGTCCCTTCATGGGTGGCCTCGAGCTGATCGAACCGGTCTGAGCGCGACGGCGCTCCGGTACCGGACGAGGAGGACGCCGTGGACTACTTCCCGATCTTCCTGCGCATCGCCGGCCGCGACTGTCTCGTGGTCGGTGGCGGCGAGATCGCCCTGCGCAAGGCAGAAGCGCTCACGCGCGCGGGCGGCCGTGTGCACGTCGTCGCGCCGGAGATCGAGCCGGCGCTCGAACGCCTCGCCGCGAACGGCGGCGGGTCGGTGATCCGACGCGGCTTCGAGCGCGGCGACGTCGACGGTCGCATCCTCGTCGTCGCCGCGACGGATCACGGTCAGGTCAATCGGCGCGTGCACGAGGCGGCGGTCGCGGCATCCGTACCCGTCAACGTCGTCGACCAGCCGGAGCTCTGCACCTACATCGTGCCCTCCATCGTCGACCGTTCGCCGCTCGTGATCGCGCTGTCGAGCGGCGGCAATGCGCCGGTGCTCCTGCGCATGTTGCGCGAGCGGCTGGAAGCCGAGTTCCCGGCCGCCTACGGCCGGCTCGCGGCCCTCGCGGGCAGCATGCGCGGCCGCGTGAAGCAGGCCATCCCGGACGGCGACGGACGGCGGCGCTTCTGGGAGCGCGCGCTCGAGGGGCCCGCTGCCGAAGCGGTCCTGTCCGGCCGCGAGGAACGGGGTCGGGCCCTGCTCGAGGCGGCGATCGAAGCCGGGGCGGAACCGGAGGACGCCATGGGGGAGGTCTGGCTCGTCGGTGCCGGCCCCGGCGATCCCGATCTGCTCACGCTGCGCGCCCTGCGACTGATGCAGCGCGCGGACGTGGTGCTCCACGACAACCTCGTCTCCCCCGGTGTGCTCGATCTCGTGCGACGCGACGCAGAGCGCATCTACGTCGGCAAGCGCCGGGGCGAACATGCGGTGCCGCAGGCACGCATCAACGAGATGCTCGTGGAGCAGGCCCGGGCGGGACGCCGGGCCCTGCGCCTGAAGGGCGGCGATCCCTTCGTGTTCGGCAGGGGCGGCGAGGAGATCGCGACGCTGCGCGAGCAGGGCATTCCGTTCCAGGTGGTCCCGGGCATCACCGCGGCGAACGGCTGTGCGGCCTACGCCGGCATTCCGCTCACGCACCGTGACCATGCGCAGTCCGTGCGCTTCGTGACCGGCCATCTGAAGGAAGGCGTGGTCAATCTGTCCTGGCCCGAGCTCGCCCAGCCCGGGCAGACCGTGGTCGTGTACATGGGGCTGGTCGCACTGGAGGAGATCTGCGCGCGCCTGCTCGAGCACGGCCGTGCGCCCGGGACGCCCGTGGCCATGGTCGAGGCCGGCACGCTCCCGGACCAGCGCGTCATCGTCGGGGACCTCACGAACATCGCGGAGCGCGTTCGGGCGGCGGGTGCACGGGCGCCGACGCTGGTGATCATCGGCGAGGTGGTGAAGCTGCGCGATGCGCTGGCCTGGCGCGACGAGGCCGTGCGCTCCTGACGCGGCTGACCCCGTGCACTCAGGGTGGTTTCAGCGCCGGATGCTCGCCATAGAGGCGATAGAACATCTTGATCCAGAACGGCGAGAACAGGGTCGTATAGGCGATCACGAGCACCACCGCGGCATAGGTCGCGGCGTCGAGGATGCCCGTGCTGCGCCCCAGCTCCGCGAAGATCAGGCCCACCTCACCCCGTGGCACCATCGCCATGCCCACGGCCGTGCGCATGAGCCAGTGCTCCTTCACGAGCAGCCAGCCGCCGAGGATCTTGCCGGCGATGGAGATGAAGCCGACGCCGATCGAGAACAGCCAGATGAAGGGCGAGCCCCAGTCCACGGCGCGCAGATCCAGGGACAGGCCGACGGTGACGAAGAAGATCGGCGTGAAGAGCTGGACGATGGGCTTCATGTCGCGCTCGACCTCGGCGGCGAAGCGCCCGTCGGATGCGATGGCGGCGCCGAAGGGGAGGAAGAAGCGCCGCGACAGTGCCATGCCGGCAGCGAAGCCTCCGAGCAGTTCCGGCGCGCCGAAGGCGTGCGCGAGCCAGGCGAAGACCATCACGAGCGACACGATGAGCGTCGCCACCAGCCCCGGCATCTCCGTGACGCTGTGGTAGCGACCGAGCACCAGGGACGTGAGCTTCGCC
Organism: Pseudomonadales bacterium; assembly: GCA_036351675.1. Lineage (GTDB taxonomy): Bacteria > Pseudomonadota > Gammaproteobacteria > Pseudomonadales > Azotimanducaceae > JAZBPO01. The sequence goes on along the minus strand of JAZBPO010000416.1, from coordinate 1,771 downwards.
GCCACCGGCGCGAGCACGAAGAAGACTCCGATGAAGAGCGCGAGCTCGCCGAGGTGGGCCAGGGAGGGCACGCCGGTCTGGGAGAAGTCGTAGAGGACGGCGAGGAGCAGCACGCCGAGGATGTCGTCGATCACCGCGGCGCCGAGGACGATCTGGCCCTCGCGGCTGTCCTGCCGGCGCACGTCGCGGAGGATGCGCACGGTCACGCCGATGCTCGTGGCCGTGAGCGTGCCGCCGATGAACAGGGCCAGGAGCATCTCGTGGCCGAAGAGATAGCGCGACGCGCCGAAGCCGAGCAGGAACGGGAACACGAAGCCGCCGACGGCGACGACGCCGGAGCGCACGCCGGAACTCGCGAGGCGCGAGAGATCGGTCTCGAGGCCGACCTCGAACAGGAGCAGGATGATGCCGATCTCGGCCAGGAGCCGGATCACTTCCGTCGCCTCGAGCCAGCCGAGGAGGCTCGGGCCGAGGACGATGCCCGCGACCAGCTCGCCGATCACCGACGGCGCCCCGAAACGCACCGCCACCTCGGCGCCCACCCGCGCGAACACGAGGATGCCCGCGAGCTGGATGAAGAACTGGGCCGCTTCCATGCGGCGAGTCTAGGTCGTCAGGACGCCGTTTTGCTTGATCACAGACAATTCGTCGGCCGTGGCAGGCCGGCGATGCGTGCGCCGGTCTTCGCGGGGGAACCGCCGAAGAGGCGCATGAGATGGATGCTGCGTCCCTTCTCGGGCCCGAGCGCTTGCCGAGTGGCTTTCACGAGCGCGCGATTGTCCGGGGACAGCTCGTAGCGCGCATGGAAGGCGCGCAGCAGCTCGATGATCTCCCAGTGCTCCGCACCGAGTTCGATGCCTTCTTCCACGGCCAGCAGTTCGGCGACCGCCGGCGACCAGTCCTCGAGCGCGGCGAGATAGCCGTCCTTGTCGAGCGGTGGAAGCGCGCCCATCTCGGGCTCAGGCCCAGCTGACCACGCGCTCGTGCGCCGCGCAGGCGGCGACGAAGCCCGCGTGGTCCACGCGCTCGATGCGCTCGTCCAGGCGCGCAGCCAGGCCGCGTGCGCGGGCGTCCGCGTCCAGGGCGAAGAGCCGGATGTCCGCGGGCAGGTCCCGGAGATCCGCATGGAGCGCAGCGAGCACGCCGTCCTCGAACAGCAGGAGCCCGTCACCCGGTCGCAGCACCGCGAGGCAGGCCGCGAGCGCGTCCGAGCGCGCCGGCGAGTGGTTGACGAGATGGAGCGTGGCCATCAGTAGCTCAGCACCTGATCGGCCTCGGCGAGCAGCGTCGCGAGGTCCTGCTCACCCATGACCTGCACCGGGAGCAGCAGGTCCGCCGGCGTGAGTCCGCGCGCGGCGAGACTGCGCGCGGTGACGCGGACGTCCTCCAGGTCGAACATGGGCAGGGCCTCGAGATTCGCGCCGAGATTCTTCTCGTCCAGCGCCGCGGCGTCCTGCCCGCGCAGCAGCTGCAGCACGCCGTCGCCATCGAAGACGAGCGTCACCGGAAGTTCGAAGGCCGCGGCCGCGAGGGCCGTGTCGAGCGCTTCCCGGGGGGCGCTGGCGCCGTAGGGGCCGCAGCGCGTGAGCAGGACGAGGCGTTCCATGTCAGGGCGCGAAGGTGACGAGACGATCGGCCTTCAGCGTCGCATCGACGAGCTGACCGAGACCGGAAAGGGTGAACTCGGGGCGAAGGTTGCCGCGGCCACGGTCGTAGCGCTCCGCCTCGGCGTCGTCGAGGAGACCTCGACGCAGCGCCGAGGCCACGCAGA
>JAZBPO010000415.1:0-5772 GCA_036351675.1 Pseudomonadales bacterium | reverse complement strand
AGACCACATCGCCCAGCACATCGAAGACGACCACGTCGGTGTCCTCGAGCAGGTGATGCTGCTTGAGGAGCTTCACCGTCTGCCCCACGACATAGCCGCCGCAACCCGTGCCCGCGGGCGGCCCGCCGGCCTCGACGCATTTCACGCCGTTGTAGCCTTCCCAGACGAAGTCCTCGATGCGCAATTCTTCACTGTGGAAGTCCACCTCCTCCATGACGTCGATCACTGTCGGCATCAGTTTCTTGGTCAGCGTGAAGGTGGAGTCGTGTTTCGGATCGCAGCCGATCTGGAGCACGCGATGGCCGAGCTTCGAGAACGCGACGGAGAGGTTCGACGAGGTGGTGCTCTTGCCGATACCGCCCTTGCCGTAGACGGCGAAGACCTTGGCGCCCTCGATGGCCACGTTCGGGTCCTGGTGCACCTGCACGCTGCCCTCGCCGTCCGGCCGTACCTCGTGCACGGGGATGGAACTCAGTGACACTTGTTCACCTCTCTGTGGTCGTGATCGCGCCCGCGATTCATGCCGCCACCGTCCTGTCGGACGCGGCCTTCGCGGGCGCAGGCGATGCCTCTTCGTGCGCACCGATGCCCTCGACGCGATCCTCGAGCGCCTCGCAGGCGTCGCGGAGCGCGTCCAGGACTTCGTCGTCCGGGGTCCAGTAGTTGCGCTCCGTCGCTTCGAGGAGCCGCTCCGCCAGCTTCAGGGAGGCGTTCGGATTGAGCGCCGCCATGCGCTCGCGGAGTTCGTCGTCGAGCACGAAGGTCTTCGTGAGCTGGCCGTAGACCCACTCGTCGACCTGGCCCGTGGTCGCGGACCAGCCCATGGTGTTGCTCACCTGGGCTTCGATCTGACGCACGCCCTCGTAACCGTGCTCGAGCATGGCCTCGTACCAGCGCGGATTGAGCGTGCGCGTGCGGGTCTCGAGGGCGACCTGCTCGGAGAGGGTCCGCACGCGATCCTCACCGCGGGTCTGATCGCCGATGTAGACCGGCACCTCCTCGCCGCCACGCGCGCGCTGCGCCGCGAGGCTGATGCCGCCGAGCGTGTCGAAGTAGTGATCGATGGTGGTCACGCCCAGATCCACCGATTCCAGGTTCTGATAGGCGAGATCCACGTGCGCGAGCACCGAATCGAGGAGTTCCGGCTGGGCCACGGCCTGGCCGTCGACGCCGTAGGCGAAGCACTTGCGCTTGGTGTAGGCGTCGGCGAGTTCTTCCGCCTCGCCCCAGGCGCCGGATTCGAGCAGGAGATTCACGTTCGCGCCGTAGGCGCCGTCCGCATTCGAGAACACGCGCAGGGCCGCCGTGGCGAGATCGCAGCCGTTCTTCTCGGCATAGGCGAGCGCGTGGCGACGCACGGCGTTGCGTTCGAGCGGTTCGTCGGCCTGCGCCGCGAGCAGGGCCGCCTCGGCGAGGAGCCGGGTCTGCAACGGCAACAGGTCGCGGAAGATCCCCGAAGTGGTGAGCACGACGTCGATGCGGTCACGTCCCAGCTCCTCGAGCGGGATCAGCTCCGCACCGGAGAGGCGGCCGTAGGCGTCGAAGCGTGGCTTGGCACCGAGCAGCGCGAGGGCCTGACCGATGGGACCGCCCTCGTTCTTGAGGTTGTCCGTGCCCCAGAGCACCAGCGCGACCGTGTCGGGCAGCTCGTGCCCGTCCGCGCGATAGCGCTCGATGATGCTGCGCGCCTGGCGCTCGCCGTCGGCGAGGGCCGCGAGGCTCGGAATGCGGAAGGGATCGAAGCCGTGCACGTTGCGGCCCGTGGGCAGCACGTCCGGCGTGCGCAGCAGGTCCCCGCCCGGCGCCGGCGGCACGAAGCGGCCGTCGAGAGCGTGGACGAGGGCCGGCAGTTCGTGATCCTCGCCGAGGAGCCGTGCGGCACGCGCGAGCTCGCGCAGGGCATCGCGCGCCTCTTCCGGCGCATCGGGCCAGGCCCGGGCCACGGCGCGATCGTCACCGCCGGCGACGAGCACGTCGAGGAGTGCTTCCGGCGGATCCTCGTGAACGGCTTCGAGCATGAGGCCGAGCAGTTCACGGCGCGCGTCCTCGGAGGGTGGCGCGCCGACGACGTGCAGGCCTTCCGGGATGAGGGTCTCCTCGATCTCGAGGATCTGCGCGCGCAGTGCGGAGATCCGCGCTTCGGCGTCCTCGAGCAGCCAGGGCGTCGCGTCCTGCACGAGATCGGCGGTGACCGCCTGCGCGTGAATGAGCTCCGAGAGCTGCACCCGCTCCGGATCGTCGCCGGGCAGCCCGCGCCAGCGATCGATGGACGCGTTCAGGTCCAGCAGATCGCGGTAGATGCCGGAACGGGTCACCGGCGGCGTCAGATAGCTCACCAGCGTCGCCGCCGAGCGCCGCTTGGCGATGGACGCCTCGGACGGATTGTTGGACGCGTACAGGTAGAAGTTCGGCAGGTCGGCGATGAGCCGGTCCGGCCAGCACTCCGCGCCCAGGCCCACCTGCTTGCCGGGCATGAACTCGAGCGCGCCGTGCGTGCCGAAGTGCAGCACCGCGTGGGCCGAGAAGTCCTCGCGCAGCCAGCGGTAGAAGGCCGAGAAGGCGTGCGTGGGCGTGAAGCCGCGCTCGAAGAGCAGGCGCATGGGATCGCCCTCGTAGCCGAAGGTCGGCTGCACGGCGACGATCACCTTGCCGAAGCGCTCCCCGAGCACGTGGATGTTGCGCCCGTCCGTGAGGTCGCGGCCGGGAGCCGGGCCCCACTGTGCTTCGATCTGCTCCAGATAGGGTTCGCGCGCGACGTGATCGTCGGCGGGGATGCTCGCGATCACGTTCGCGTCCGTACCGTAGCGTGCCGCGTTGCCCTTCAGGATGCGCTCGCGCAGCTCGTCGACGCTCGCGGGCGGCTCCACGTCGTAGCCTTCCGCGGCGAGACGATGGAGCGTGTTGAAGAGCGATTCGAAGACGCCGAGATAGGCCGCCGTGCCGGTCGCGCCGGATCCGGGCGGGAAGTTGAAGATGACGAGGGCGAGCTGACGCGCCTCACGCGGGGTCCGGCGCAGGCGCACGAGCTTCTCGATGCGGCGCACGAGCATGGTCGCGCGCTCCTCGTCGGCGCGCATGTCGCGGCCGCAGTCCTTGCCGTCGCAGCCGTGGCAGCCACCTTCCGGGCAGCCACGACGACCGCCGTAGACCATGGGGCCCGTGGCGCCGTCGATCTCCGGGATCGCGACCATGATCGTCGCCTCGACCGGCGACAGCCCCATCTCCGAACGCTCCCAGTCGGAAAGCGTCTGGAATTCCACCGGATGGGCCGCGAGGTAGGGCACGTCGAGGCCCGCGAGGACTTCCGCAGCGGCATCGGCGTCGTTGTAGGCCGGGCCGCCGACGAGCGAGAAGCCCGTCAGCGAGACCAGGGCGTCGATCGTCGTCTCCCCCTTGCGCCCCTTGCAGAAGGCTTCGAGGGCCGGTCGTCCGTCGAGGCCGGCGGCGAACATGGGCACGGCGACCATGCCGCGGCGCTCGATCTCCTCGATCACCGCGTCGTAGTGCGCCGTGTTGCCGGCGAGCAGATAGGAGCGCATGAGCAGCACCCCGACCCGTGGCCGATCCTTGCCCGCTCTCATGCCGGGGAGCTTCTTGAGCTCGCTGGTCATGCGTTCCTTCATGCGCGGGTGGTAGACGCCGGTCTCCGGGTACTCGACCGGAGCGCCGGCCTCCACGCGGCCGCGGAGGACCTCGCGCGGTCCCTGTGCGTAGCGCGAGACCAGGAAGCGGATCATGTTGGCGAGGTTCTGCTCGGAACCGGAGAGCCAGTACTGCATGGTCAGGAACCAGGCGCGGACGTCCTGGGCCTTCCCCGGGATGAAGCGGAGGATCTGCGGCAGGCGCTTGAGCACGGCCATCTGCTGTGCGCCGGCGCTGGCGCTCTGCCCGGCCTTCGGTTTCGGCCGGAACTTCTTCAGGAAGCCGAGCGCCCCGCCCGGCTCCGAATCCATGGTGAAGCCGCCCATGCGCGTCAGGTGCATGATCTCCGGCGCGCTCATGCAGCAGACCATGGCGTCGCAGTGATCGCGCCGGGCGCGCAGCGCTTCGCCGACCGCATCGATGTGCGGATCCATGAACAGCATGGTGCAGACGATGATGTCGCCGTCCGCGATGTCCGCGTGGCAGCGCGCCAGCGCCGCCGGATCGTCGAAGTCGATGGCCGCGTGCTGGACCACGGAGACCGGCGCGCCCTCGCGCCGCAGGGCCTCGTTGGTGCGCTGCGTCGCGCTGGCGAGGTGATCGTCGAGGGTCACCACGACGACCTTCACCTGTTCGCCACCGCCCCGTCTCGATGCGCGCCGCTCCGTGAGCGGGATCGTATCGGCCACGAGTCCGGCGGAGCCGGCGCCGGCGGCGACGAGATTGCCCTCAGTTGGCGTAGTGCGCCTTGGCATCGTAGAGCGTCTCCACACTGATCGACGCGAGACCCTGGTCACGCGCATACGCCTCCGTGTTGCGGCGAGCCTTGCCGCGCACGAAGAACGGGATTTTCTTCAGTTCCTTCTCGGCCTCGCTCTCCCAGACCGGGTCGTTGCCCGCCTCGGATGCGGCCGCGTCGGCCTCGATGACCTGCTCGGCCAGTTCCCCCGGCGTGGCGGGAACGCGCGCGCCCCCGTGCGCACCGAGATGGGACGGCGTCGCCTCGTCACCGAACTCGAAGTCGTCGCGGAACATGCCGAGCAGATGCTCTTCCAGGCCCATCATCAGCGGATGGACCCAGGTGTCGAAGATGACGTTGGCGCCCTCGAAACCCATCTGCGGCGAGTAGCGCGCCGGGAAGTCCTCGACGTGCACCGGCGACGAGATCACGGCGCAGGCGATGCCGAGGCGCTTCGCGACATGGCGTTCCATCTGCGTGCCGAGCACCAGCTCCGGCTGCGCCTCGGCGATGGCCGCCTCGACGGCGAGATAGTCGTCCGAGATCACCGCCTCGAGGCCCAGCGACTTCGCGAGGGCGCGGACGTCGCGCGCCATCTCCCGGCTGTAGGTGCCGAGACCCACGACCTCGAAGCCGAGCTCTTCGGTGGCGATGCGCGCCGCCGCGAGGGCGTGCGTGCCGTCACCGAAGACGAACACGCGCTTGCCGGTCAGGTAGTTCGAATCGACGGACTGGGAGTACCAGGGCAGGCGCGATGCATGCTCGGCGAGTGCCGACTCGGCGGACACGCCTGCGACCTCGGCCACCTCGCGGATGAAGTCCCGCGTGGCGCCGACACCGATCGGCACGGTGCGCACCATGGGCTGGCCGAACTCTCGCTCGAGCCAGCGCGCAGCGGTCTCGGCGATCTCCGGATAGAGCACGACGTTGAAGTCCGCGTCGCCGATGGCGACGAGCTCCTCGGGGCTGGCGCCGAGCGGCGCGACGAGCCTGACGTCGATGCCGAGCAGCTCGAGCAGCGCACGCACCTCGCGCACGTCGTCGCGATTGCGGAAGCCGAGGGACGTGGGACCCAGAATGTTGCAGGTCGGCCGCGCGCCTTCCGCACGCGGCTGCCGCTCGCGCCGCGCGAGGCCGCGGACGAGTCGGTAGAAGGTCTCCGCCGCGCCCCAGTTCTCCTTCTTCTGATAGGACGGCAGCTCGAGCGCGATGCTCGGGATCGGCAGTTCGAGCGCCTCGGCGAGACCGCCCGGATCGTCCTGGATCAGCTCCGCCGTGCAGGACGCGCCGACGATCAGCGCCTGCGGCCGGAAGCGCTCGTAGGCGTCGCGGGCGGCGCGCTTGAAGAGTTCCGCCGTGTCACCGCCGAGGTCGCGGGCCTGGAAGGTCGT
>JAZBPO010000414.1:0-15614 GCA_036351675.1 Pseudomonadales bacterium | reverse complement strand
CCGAGCAGCGGGCTCGGGTGATTGGTGCAGTCGCCGATGGCGTAGATGGACGGGTCCGAGGTGCGGCAGTGCTCGTCGACGACGATGCCGTTCTCGCAGTCGAGGCCCGCCGCTTCGGCGAGTTCGGTGGTCGGGAGGATGCCGACGCCCACGATCACCATGTCGGCCGCGAGTTCGGTGCCGTCCGTGCACTTCACGCCCGTGACCTTCTCCTCGCCGAGGATCTCCGCCGCCGCGGCGCCGGTGCGGATGTCGACGCCGTGTTCCGTGTGCACCTTCGTGTAGTAGGCGCTCATCTCCGGAGTGGTGACGCGGGCGAGGATGCGGTCCTCCATCTCGAGCACGGTGACGTTCATGCCGAGCTTGCGTGCCACGGCCGCGACCTCGAGGCCGATGTAGCCGCCCCCGACGATGACGAGACTGCGCCCCTCGGCGATGCCTGCGCGGATGCCGTCGACGTCGCTCATGGTGCGCAGGTAGTGCACGCCGGGCAGGTCGATGCCCGGGATGCGCAGGCGTCGGACGTGCGAGCCGGTCGCGAGCACGAGGTTGTCCCAGGCGAGCGTCTCACCCGATTCGAGCGTGACCGTCTTCGCGGTGCGGTCGACGGCCGTGACCTTCGTCGCCAGACGCGCGTCGATCTCCTTGTCCGCATAGAACTTCTCCGGGCGCACGAGCACGCGCTCGGTCGGCAGTTCGCCGGCGAGATAGGCCTTCGACAGCGGCGGCCGCTGATAGGGCAGGAACGGTTCCTCGCCGATCATCACGATCTCGCCCTCGTACTTTTCCTGGCGAAGGCTCGCGACGAGCTGTCCGGCGGCCTGCCCGGCCCCCACGACGATGGTGCGCGACATGGTCTCTCCTCGTTCGATGCGTCTGTCCGCCGCGCATTCTAGCCGCGCGGCCCGGCCGCGCACCCCCGGGGCGGGTCGAGGATCGGGAAATGCGTGGCGAGTGGGTCAGGCCGTCGCCCGGCGCTGGCCCCGGTGGGCCGCCCCGTGCGAAGCCACGGCGAGATCCGCGGCCCGGAGCCAGTGCGCGATCGCGAAGCGCGCGAGTTCCTCGATGGCTGCCCGGCCCTCGGGCACGAGCCCGGCGTGCATGTGGAAGACGTGCGGCTGGCCTCGCCAGACCCGCAGCTCCGCGGCGACGGCGGCGCGCCGGGCGGCGGCCACGACCCGCTCTGCGTCGCCGAGGAGCACTTCCTCCGAACCCGCATGCACGAGCAGCGGCGGAAAGTCCGTGAAATCGGCGTGCACGGGCGAGACGTGCGGATGATCGAGCGCCATGCCGGGGGCGTAGGCTCGGGCGACCTCGCCCAGGCGGGCGCCGGGCAGCATGGGATCGCGTGCGGCGTGGGTCTCGAGCGTGGGACTCGTGCCCGTGAGATCCGCCCAGGGCGACAGGCACATGGCGCTCGCGGGCATGGGCAGGCCTGCCTCGCGGATGCGTTGCAGCAGGACGAGGACCAGGTTGCCGCCCGCCGAATCGCCCACCACGGCCAGCTCGTGGCCGCGGTGGCCGGCCGCGAGCAGGGCCCGATAGGCCCCGAGGGCGTCCGCCGGCGCCGCCGGCCATGGATGCTCCGGCGCGAGACGGTACTGCGGCGTGACGACCGTCGCACCCGTGGCGCGTGCGATGCGCGCCGTGAGTCGGCGATACATGCGCGGCGAGCCCACGAGAAAGCCGCCGCCGTGCAGATAGAGAATCGTGCGGCCGGGAAGCGTGGGGCCGTCGGGTGAGCAGCGCTCGGCGGCGAGGCCGTCGAGATCGACGTGCTCGATCAGCACACCGGCCGGGCCGGGTCGGGCATCGTAGCGGGAGGCGATGCGCTGCCGCGTCCGGTGCACCTCCGCCAGCGACAGCTCGAGGCTCGACAGCGGGCGCTTGATCATCGTCCGCAGACCGATCCTCGTGATGTGTGCACCCAGGGATGCCATGACCGGCTCCGCCAGCTCTGCGCGACCGGCGCAGAGGCGGTCACGGTTCGTTCATCGACGCGTCATCGTACTGAAATATCGCCGTCGCGGGTCACCGTTCGACTCCGCCGGTTCCTGCTTCGTCGCGCCGCATCCGACGCCGAGCGGCATCCGTGCCTTGACGGGGGTCAACGGCACGCCGACGCCGCGGATCCAGACTTGCAGTCAGGCGACCTTCGGAGGGCGACGCGGTGGAATTCCACATTCGAGACGAGGCGCGCATGGTCCTCGATCAGGTCGAGCGCTTCATCGACGAGAAGATCATCCCGAACGAGCGCGTCTTCGCCGAACAGGAGGCCGAGACGCCGAACGGCGAGGACACGCCGCTCATGAAGTCGCTCCGCGCGGAGGCGAAGGCGCTCGGGCTCTGGAACCTCTTCCTGCCGGATGCGGAGTACGGCGCCGGCCTCACCAACCACGAGTACGCCGCCCTCTGCGAGTACACGGGACGCTCCGGTCCGGCGTCGCGCGTCTTCAACTGCAATGCGCCCGACACGGGCAACATGGAGATCCTCCTCGAGTACGGCACCGAGGCGCAGAAGCAGCGCTGGCTGCAGCCGCTGCTCGACGGCGAGATCCGCTCCTGCTTCTCCATGACCGAACCGGACGTCTCCGGCGCCGATCCGACGGGTATCCGCACCAGCGCGGTCCGCGACGGCGACGAGTGGGTCATCAACGGCCACAAGTGGTTCACCTCCGGAGCCATCGGCGCCCGCTTCGCCATCGTCATGGTGGTGACGAATCCGCAGGGCGCCCCCCACGAACGCGCGTCCATGATCATCGTCCCGACCGACGCGCCGGGCTTCCGGCTGACGCGGCCCGTGTCGGTCATGGGGCACATCGGCGGCGGAGGGCACTGCGAGATCCAGTACGATGAATGCCGCGTGCCGGCGGAGAACCTCCTGGGCCCGCTCCACGGCGGCTTCGAGATCGCTCAGGCCCGGCTCGGGCCGGGCCGCATCCATCACTGCATGCGCGCCATCGGCATGGCGGAGCGTGCCTACGAGATCATGTGCCGCCATGCCAACGAGCGTTCCACGCACGGCTCGAAGCTGGCGGAGAAGCAATTCGTGCAGGAGTGGATCGCCACCTCGCGCATGGAGATCCTCCAGGCACGGCTGCTCACCCAGTACGCGGCCTGGAAGATGGACACGCTCGGCAAGAAGGACGCGCGGCAGGAGCTGTCCATGTGCAAGGTCGTCGTGCCGAACATGGCCATGAACGTGCTCGACCGGGCCATCCAGTGCCTCGGCGCGCTCGGTGTCTCGGACGACACACCGGTCGCCGGCATGTGGCGCGGTGCGCGGTCCCTGCGCATCGCCGACGGCCCGGACGAGGTGCACAAGATGGTGATCGCGCGCCGGGAACTGCGGCGCTTCGCCTGAGCGCTCCGGGGCGCGAGGGTCTCAGGAGTCGGAGCGTCTGGGCGGGGTCATGGTCGGGAAGGGCATCACCTTGTCACCCTTCACTTCCTTGATGCGGGCCTGGCCTTCCTTCTCGACCTCGTCGATGCGCACGATGCAGTGCATCGGCACGTAGCTGCGCTCGACGCCCTCGAACTCGGTCTTGAGCTTCTCTTCCGAGGGATCCACGACCACCTGGGAGCGGTTGCCGAAGACGTAGCCCTCGATCTCGATGAAGCCGTGCAGATCGCTCTGGTAGATCTCCCGGGCGTAGACCTCGTAGATCTGTCCCTGGCTGTGGAAGATGACCCGGTAGATGTTCTGATCGTCGGCCATGGGCCCTGTCCTCGAGGTGACGCGCATGCCGCGGGTGGCGTCGGCGCGCGGCGAAGGGGCGCATGATGGGCCCCGCTCCCGCATTTGCAAGCGGCGGAGACCGCCCCTGGAGCGCCACGCCGCTTCGCGTCCGGATGCCCCGCCGCGCAGGCGGAAGTGGCTCTCGGCGGGACCGGAGCTGTAAGATCCCGCGCCCGTCCGACCAGCGCTCCCTTCGCCCATGTCCGGAAAGGTCCACATCCGCACGCACGGCTGCCAGATGAACGAGTACGACTCGGCGCGCATGCTCGATCTGCTGCGCGAGAGTCACGGCCTGACGCCCACCGACGACGAGGCCGAGGCCGACGTCATCCTCCTCAACACCTGCTCGATCCGGGAGAAGGCGCAGGAGAAGGTGTTCAGCGAACTCGGCCGCTTCAAGCCGCTGAAGCGACGCAACCCCGGTCTCATCATCGGCGTCGGCGGCTGCGTGGCGAGCCAGGAGGGTGACGCCATCGCCGAGCGCGCGCCCCATGTCGACCTCGTGTTCGGCCCCCAGACGCTGCACCGGCTGCCGGAGATGATCGAGGCGCGTCGCGGTGGTGGCGCGGGTGGTCCCGTCGTGGTCGACGTCAGCTTCCCTGAGATAGAGAAGTTCGACCGGCTTCCGGAGCCGAGCGTCGACGGGCCGACGGCCTTCGTCTCGATCATGGAAGGCTGCTCGAAGTACTGCACCTTCTGCGTCGTGCCCTACACGCGCGGTGAGGAGATCAGTCGACCCGTGGACGACGTCCTGGTCGAGTGCGCGCGCCTCGCGCGCCGTGGCGTGCGCGAGATCACGCTGCTGGGCCAGAACGTGAACGCCTATCGCGGCGCGGCGCACGACGGCGCCCTCGTCGACTTCGCCGAGCTGCTCGGCTACGTCGCCGCCATCGACGGCATCGAGCGCTTGCGCTACACGACCTCGCATCCGGTCGAGTTCTCCGAGGCGCTGATCGAGGCCTACGCGGAGATCCCGGAACTCGTCAGCCATCTGCACCTGCCCGTGCAGTCCGGGTCGGACCGCGTGCTCGCGCTCATGAAGCGCGGCCACACGGTGCTCGAGTACAAGGCGAAGATCCGGGCGCTGCGTCGCATCCGCCCCGAGCTGTCGCTGTCGAGCGACTTCATCGTCGGTTTCCCGGGCGAGACGGAGCGCGACTTCGAGGCGACCATGAAGCTCATCGAGGAGGTCGGTTTCGACACCTCCTTCAGCTTCGTCTACAGCCGCCGGCCGGGCACGCCGGCGGCCGATCTGCCCGACGACGTATCCGAGGAGACGAAGAAGCAGCGCCTGCACGTGCTCCAGGGGCGCATCCGCCAGCACGCCATGGAGATCAGCCGGCGCATGGTCGGCACCACGCAGCGCATCCTCGTCACGGGACCGTCGCGGAAGGATCCGGGCGAGCTCGCCGGGCGCACGGAGAACAACCGCGTCGTGAACTTCCGACCCACGCGGCCGGTCGCGACCGGCGACTTCGTGGACGTGATCATCCGCGAAGCCCTGCCGAACTCGCTGCGCGGCGAGCTCGTCGCCGGGGCCGCGCCCCGCGCCGGCACCGGCTGAAGCGGCCTCAGTCGAAGGCGGCGAGGAGCTCGCCGAGCAGCGGATGCGGGAACTTCCGCGCCAGCGTGATGGCGTGGAAGGATTCGGTGATGCCCGGAAGCTCGGCGACCTCCACGAGCCGTCCGGAAGCGAGTTCGTCGCGGGCCACGATCGGCGGGATCACCGCGAGGCCCTCGCCGCTGCGCGCGAGCAGGCGGATGAGCGCCATGTCGTCCACCTCCGCTGCGAGGTTCGGGACCACGCCGAGGCGGTGCACGAGCGCGTCGAAGGCGGCCCGGATGCTCGTCTCCACCGTCGGCACGATCAGGTTCTCCGTGGTCAGCAGGTCCGCCAGGCTGCGCTCCTCGAGGCCCTTCTTCGGTGGGCCGACGAGTTCGACCGGCTGTTCGTCCAGGAGCTGGACGATCCATGGCGTGGCGGCGTCGCGGGGTGGCACCTCGTTGGTCAGCACGACGTCGAGGTGGTGTGCCTCCAGTTGCGCCAGCAGGTCGGGGAGCCGGCCCGAGCGGACGACCATGCCGATGTCGTCGCGACCGAAGTGGGGCTCGAGGAAGCGCGTCTGGAAGTTCCGCGACAGCGTCGCGAGGGCACCGACGCGCAGCAGGTCGCGCGAGTGTCCCGCGTGCTGGAGCGTCGACAGCAGTTCGTCGCCGGCGGCGAAGATCACGTCCGCGTGGTCGAGGGCGAGGCGACCGGCCTCGGTGAGCACGAGCTGCTTGCCGCGGCGCTCGAAGAGATCGTGGCCGAGCTGTTCCTCGAGCTTGCGGATCTGGAGCGAGAGCGCGGACTGGGAGACGTGCAGCTGCTCCGCCGTGCGCGTCAGGTTGCCGTTGTGGGCGACGGCCCAGAAGTAGCGCAGGTGGTTGTAGTTCAGACGCGCCATCTTCGTTCGCTCCGACGGAACGATGAGTTCGGTTTGTCGAACTTCATGGAATAATCCCCCGCCGGCAAGCTCCTCACTCCCTACCGACCCTGCTGGAAGCCCCTTGGCCCAGGATTCGCTCGCCTTCGTCCCCTTCCTGACCCCGTTGCTCTATCTGCTCGCGGGGCTGATCGCCTGTCGGCCCGGCACGGGCGCCGCCGTCGCGCGGGCGCTGGTGCGAGGGTGCGCCGTCGCCGGCCTGCTGGCGGCGCTCGGATCGATCGGACTGCTCGCCAGCTACGGCCCCCTGCATTCGGGCCTGCGTGGTATCGGCGAGGCAGGGGTCTCGGTGCATCTCGACGGCCTCTCGGCGACCATGCTCCTGCTCGTGAGCTTCCTCGGGCTCCTGGTCACGGAGTACGCGCGCAACCAGCTCGAGAACGATGTGCGGCAGGCGCTCTTCCTGGGCCAGCTGTGCCTCACGCTGGCCGCCGTCGCGCTGCTGATGATCTCGGCCAATCTCATCGAGTTGATCTTCGCCTGGGTGGCGACGAGCCTCGCGCTGCATCGACTGCTGCGGTTCCGTGCCGAAAGGCCCGGTGCCCGCGCCGCGGCCCGCAAGAAGTTCCTCGTCGCCCGGGTCGGCGATGCCGCGCTCTTCGTCGCTATCGTCCTGCTGGCCGGGACCTTCCAGACCACGGACCTGCAGACACTGCTCGACGCCGTCGACACGGCGCGGATCGAGGGTCTCGTACCCCTGACCGTGCCCCTTGCAGCGGTCCTGCTCGCCCTGGCCGCAGTCCTCAAGTCCGCGCTCTTTCCCTTCCACGGCTGGCTCATCGACATGATGGAGACGCCGACGCCGGTCTCCGCGCTGCTGCTCGCGGGTATCGTCAACGCCGGCGGCTTCCTGCTGCTCCGCTTCGCGGACGTCCTCCTCGCGGCGCCGGTGGTCATGGGCGGCGTGGCCGTCCTCGGCGGGTGCTCGGCTCTGCTCGGTGCAGCGGTCATGCTGACGCAGACGCGGGTCAAGTCGGCGCTCGCCTGGTCCACGGTCTCGCAGATGGGCTTCCTGCTGCTGCAGTGCGGCCTCGGCGTCTTCGCCGGCGCCGTGCTGCATCTCGTCGCACACGCCCTCTTCAAGGCGCATGCGTTCCTCGCCACCGGTGATGCCGCCGGACAGGCCCGGGTCGGCTGGGCCGGGAGCGAGCGCAGCGGGCGCTCCGCCGCGCTGCGCCTCGCCTCGCTGGGTCTGGTGCTGGGTGCGCTCTGGCTGGCGGCATACCGGCTCCCGCCGCTGCCGCCGGTGCTGCTGACGCTCGGTCTGGTGTTCGCCATCGGGCTCTGGCTGCCGGTGGCGGGTGCGCCGTCGTTCCCGGTCTTCGTCGGCCGGCTCGTGCTCGCGACGGCGCTGGCTCCCCTGTGGCTGCTGCTGCAATCGCTCGCGACGCGCTACTACGCACCGCTCTTCCCGGATCCCCGCGACCTCGGCGTCGTCGGTGAGTCCGGTCTCGTGGCGCTCGTCGCCGGCGCCGTGCTGCTCGCGGCCCTGCAACTCTCCGGCGCGCACGGTGGGCCGCTGCGGCGACTGCGCGTGCACCTCGCTGCAGGCCTGTACGCCAACGTCCTGCTTGACCGACTCGTCGGCGCGCATCGCGTGAAGGTGTCCTACCGTGCGTGAACGCGGCCATGGCGGAGAGCAGCGCGCACCGGGGCCGCCGACCCGTGGACCGACGACGAAGGCGGACGTGCTCGCCGCGGCCGACGCCGCCGCGGCGGCGCTGCCGGTCTGGCCGCCGCCCGGCGAGGGCGGACCGATGCCGCCCTTCGTCCCCCGGCCCGACGAGAGCTTCGTCGCTGCGGGCCTGCGACTGGCGCGCATCCAGGGAGCACGGCTCACGCTGCCGCGTGCACGCTACATGGAGGCGCTGGAGGCAGGCGACTTCGGGGCGTTCGAGATCGATCTCGCGCTGCGTCGCCTGGAAGGGGAGTTGCCCGGGCACCTGACGCCCGCCCGCGTGATCGCCCGCATGGACGTGCCGGAGACGGAGCCCGCGAGCTTCCGCATCCCGACCGTGCTGGATCTGGTCGGACGCGTCGCGCGACTGGACTGGCGGCGTCTGGTGCTGGACCGGCTCACCCGTTTCTGCGCGGACCGCTTCGACCAGGGCGCGGCGTCCTGGGGCGGATCCGCGAGCGGCGAGGACGCCTGGCAGGCGTTCCGCGCCGAGCTCTGCATCGACCGCAGCTTCGAGTTGCGTGGCCTGACCGGTTGTCGCAGGCGTTTCGCCGCGCTGCCCGAGGACGGCGACGAGCTGTTGCTGGAGGTGGCGGTCGGCATCGGTGTACCCCGCGCCGGCCTCGAGACCTGGTGTGAGCGCCTGCTCGCGGACGTCGCAGGCTGGCACGGCCTCGAGCGCTGGTATCACGACGCGCCGGGCGTCCCGGCGCGGCAGCTGCTGCCGCTGCGTGCGGTCTTCGAGCTGCTCCTGTACGAGCGCTACGTCGGCAGCGGGGCCGGGAGTGGCCTCGCCCTCGGCTGGGACGCGGCGCGCCTGCGGCTCATCGAGGATGACAACGACCGCTGGCGCCTGCACCGCGCCGTCGATCACGTACTCCAGGTGGCCGCGGAGATCGGTGCCGAACGCCGACTCACCGCTTCGCTCGCGCAGCCCGCAGCACCGCTCGAGGGGCGGCCGGAAGTCCAGCTCCTGTGCTGTACGGACGTGCGTGAGGAGCGCCTTCGGCGCGCGCTGGAGCAGGAGGCGCCGACCATCGAGACCGTGGGGACCGTCGGGGACTTCGGACTCCCTGCCGCCCTGACACGGTCTGCTGCGCGAGAACCGGATCTGCGTGCCCGTCTGCTCGATGCGCTCGTCGCGATGCGCACCGGTGGCGTCAGCGCCTTCGCTCACGTCGAAGCGCTTGGCCTGCTGTTCGCGCCGCGGCTGCTGCGCGACGCGCTCGGTCTGCGCGCCGTCCGAGCCGGGCAGCCTTCGCCGCCGGGGCTGGAGGCGCTGGTGCCGGAGGAGTGCGTGGACGCCGCGGAGCGTGTGCTGCGTGACTGCAGCCTGCTGTCGGGCTTCGCGCCCCTCGTGGTGCTGCTCGGCCACGGCGCGGCGAGCGTGGGCGATCCCCATGCGGTCCACCTGCAGTGCCACGCCTGCGAAGGGCGCGCGAGCGACGCCGCCGCGACGAGCGGCGCGAGGCTCCTGAACGACGCTGCCGTGCGCGCAGGCCTCGCGGAGCGAGGCATCGAGGTGCCAGCCGACACGCACTTCGTGGCCGCCCTGCACGACACCACGCGCGACGAGCTCCGGATCCTCGAACGCGGCACCGTGCCCGAGTCCCACGGCGCCGCCGTCACCGCCTTCGAGCAGGCCTTCGTCGCCGCGGCGCGGCGCGTGCGCGCGGAGCGGGCGGCGGCGCTCGGACTGCCGGGTCGGGGTGCCGGAGTGCGCCTGCGCAGGCGCAGCCGCGACTACTCCGTCGTGCGCGCCGAGCAGGGCCAGGCAGGCTGCAGTGCCTTTCTCGCCGCGCCGCGGCGGCTGACCCGGGGGCTGGAACTCGCGAGCGGCTGTCACCTCCATTCCTACGACCCGGAACGCGATCCGGACGGTGCGACGCTCGCGCGCGTGCTCGGACGGTCCCTCGTACTCGCGGCGCGCAGCACCCTCCAGTACCATCTCGCCGCCGTCGATCCGGAGCACTTCGGTGCGGGCGATCGGACGCTCGTCGATCTGGTCGGTGGCGTCGGCGTACTCGAGGGCAACGACGGCGCCCTGAGGGTCGGTCTGCCCCTGCAGCTCGTCCACGATGGCCGCCGCCTCGCGCACCGCCCGACGCGCCTCGATGCACGGGTCATGGCGTCCACCGATGCGATCGACGCGGTGCTCGCGACCGACGCGGAGCTTCGCCTCCTGGTCGACGCCGGCTGGATCACCCTGCGAGCCCTCGATGCCTCCGGACGCGCAAGCCACCGCTACGTGCCACGTTCGGGCTGGCTCTGCCTCGCCTCGGACACGCCGCCATCCACGGAGAACGCCGCATGAGACTGCCGCCTCACCTGCAGGCCCTCGAGGCCGAGTCCATACGCATCATCCGCGAGGGGGTCGCCTCGGCGCGCAATCCGGTGCTGTTGTTCTCCGCCGGCAAGGACTCGACGGTGCTCGCGGAGCTCGCGGTGCGCGCCT
This sequence comes from Pseudomonadales bacterium, assembly GCA_036351675.1. Taxonomy (GTDB): domain Bacteria; phylum Pseudomonadota; class Gammaproteobacteria; order Pseudomonadales; family Azotimanducaceae; genus JAZBPO01. The sequence continues at coordinate 5,256 of JAZBPO010000414.1, read as the reverse complement.
TCCACCCGGGGCGGCCGCCCCTGCCGCTCATGCACGTGGACAGCACCTGGGAGTTCGAGGAGCTCATGACCTTCCGCGACCGCTTCGCGGAACGTCACGGCTTTCGCCTGCTCGTGCATGCCAACGAGGAAGGTCGGGCGCAGGGCATCAACCCCTTCGAGCACGGTGACGTCTACACGACCCTGATGCGCACGGACGCACTCAAGCAGGCGCTCGACGCGCACGGCTTCGACGTGATCTTCGGCGGCGCGCGCCGCGACGAGGAGGTGGCCCGGGCGAAGGAGCGGGTCGTTTCCCTGCGCGACGCGCGACATGGCTGGGAACCGCGGAGTCAGCGCCCGGAGCTCTGGCAGCTCTACAACTTCAACGGCGATCGCGGGGAGTCGCTGCGGGTCTATCCGCTCTCCAACTGGACCGAGGCCGACCTCTGGGCCTGGATCCTCCTGCGCGGCATCGAGCTCGCGCCGCTCTACCATGCCGCCGAGCGCGACGTGGTGGAACGCGACGGCACGCTCATCGTCGTCGACGATCCTGAACGCATGCACTGGGCAGCCGGCGAAGTCTCCACGCGCCGCCGGGTGCGCTTCCGCACGCTCGGCTGCTGGCCGGTCACCGGCGCCGTCGAGTCCGACGCCACGAGCGTGGCGGAGATCATGAAGGAGACGCTCGGCGAGCGCCGTTCGGAGCGCATGGGGCGGGTCAGCGACGGTGGCTCCCTCGAGGCCCAGAAGCGCGCCGGCTACTTCTGAGGCGAACTCAGACCAGGCGCAGCCTGGGCGTCGGCGGCTCGGCCTGCCGATCCACGGCGGCAGCGAGGCGCATCGGCGTCCTGCCGATACGCTCCACGACCGCAGCGAGGAAGGCGGCGTCGCCGAGGCGATGCGTGTAGGGCGCGAGGTGACCGAGACCCTCGTGCTCGAGGCCGTCTTCGAGCGCGCACAGCCAGCCGTCCTCGAGTGCCCGCGGCGCATCCCGGAAGCCCAGTCCCTCGAGTACGCGCACGGTGGCGAGCAGCAGGGCCGATGCGTTGTGCTCACGGGCGCTGGCCGTGACGTTCCGGTCCCGAGCGACGAGGCGGGGCGTCAGGGCCCGCGTGCCGGCGAGGGCCGAGGCGGCCGAAGCGAGGACGCGGCCGCCGCCACCGGTCGCGAGCACCACGTCGAAGGCGCCGGGCCGCTCGACGAGCGAGGCGACGGTCGTGGCGACGTCGCCCCGGGTGATCGCGTCGATGCCGAGGCGCCGCGCCTCGTTCTGCAGGGCGCGGGCGATACCGTGGTCGTTGGGTTCCGCGACGATGTGCAGGCGTCCCCGCTCGCGGTCGGCCGCCAGCCGCAGCGCCGGCGCGAGCGCGTCGACGCGGGCATCGCGATTCGCCGGCGCCACGACCACGAGGTCGAGTTCCGGGTGCGTCGCGCGGAGCACGCCGCGAAGACCGCGCAGGTGCCAGCGACGCTGGTCGCGGAACGACGCGGCGGCGCCGTCGGCGCTGACCAGCAGACCCTTCCCCCGGCCGCTGCTCCCGCTCACGGACAGCTGGTCGAGGCCGAGGCGTTCGAGGGCCGCGGCGAGCTGTTCGGTGCTGGCGCCGTCGACCCCGCGGACGCTGAGGGAGATCGGCCGGGCGCGGGTGGACGCGAGCATGGCGACAGAGGACTGCGGATTCATGGCCTGAGCTCCGGTCGAGGCAGTGCGCATGGTCTGCGTCGGCGGGCTCTTCTGTGAAATTGATAATCGGGCACGCATCGTTCTCTTCTGGAGATGATGTCTCGGTGCAGGTCACGTGCCGGTCACGAGGTTCTGCTGCACTTCGCTCACGTCGCAGGGCCGACGACCGGGAGACGTTTGACTTGGCGCGTTCACGCGGAGTATCAACAGCGCTCGAGCACACGGAACGCCGACACATGGCCTATCGCCGCCGCGCCCCCGAGGCGCCGGCCCATGATTCCGAGGCGGTCGCCAGTCGAAGACGGCGATCGAACCGCCCACCTGACGAGGAGCGTGCCACCGGCTTGGACGACTCTACGCACTCCGAGACCCTCACCCTCGAACCCAACGACACCCACCGCCTGGCCAATCTCTGCGGCCCCTTCGACCAGAATCTCCGGCAGATCGAGAAGCGTCTCGAGATCGAGATCCGCAACCGCGGCAATGCCTTCCAGCTCATCGGCGCCGAGCGCGCGGTGAGGAACGCGGGCCGCCTGCTCCATCAGCTCTACAAGGAGACGCGGAGCAGCACGGGCCTCACGCCCGAATCGATTCACCTTCACCTCCAGGAGGCAGGTGTGGAGGAACTCCCCGATCCGGTGCCACGGGAAGACGATGACCTGCCCGAGCTCTCGGCGTCCGGCGGCGTGGTGCCCATGGACCGGGACGGCGGTGACGACGACTACGCGCTCGTCCGCACACGCCGCAAGACCGTCAAGGCACGCGGCGCGAATCAGCGCGTCTACGTCGACGCCATCCGCGAACACGACATCAACTTCGGCATCGGCCCGGCGGGGACCGGCAAGACCTACCTCGCCGTCGCCTGCGCGGTGGAGGCGCTCGAGGCCGAACGGGTCGCGCGCATCCTGCTCGTGCGACCGGCGGTGGAGGCCGGGGAGAAGCTGGGTTTCCTGCCCGGCGATCTCGCCCAGAAGATCGACCCCTATCTGCGACCGCTCTATGACGCGCTCTACGAGATGCTCGGTTTCGAGCGCGTCCACAAGCTCATCGAGCGCAACGTGATCGAGGTGGCACCGCTCGCGTACATGCGCGGCCGGACGCTCAACAACGCCTTCATCATCCTCGACGAGTCGCAGAACACGACCGTGGAGCAGATGAAGATGTTCCTGACCCGCATCGGCTTCGGCTCCACGGCGGTCATCACCGGTGACGTCACCCAGGTCGATCTGCCGCGGGGCGCGAAGTCGGGCCTCGCGCACGTCATGGACGTGCTCGACGGCGTCGCCGGCATCGCCTTCACGCACTTCGGCTCGAAGGACGTGGTCAGGCATCCCATGGTCCAGCGCATCGTCGAGGCCTACGACCGCTTCGAGCGTAGTCAGGTCCCCCTGCCCCTCGAGGGCGGTGGCGCCGAGCTACGGACCGTCCCGGCCGCGCGTGTGGATGCGGGTGATCCCGCGCCCTGATCGGTGCGCGGCGCCGCGTGGGTGAGATCGAGGTCGAGGTCCAGCGCGAGAGCGCCGGACCGGTCCCGGACGATGCGGCCTTCCTCCGCTGGGTGAGCGCCGCGCTTGCGGGGCGGCGTGAGACGGCCACCGTCTCGCTGCGCGTCGTCGACGCCGAGGAGGGGCGGGCCCTGAACGCCCGGTGGCGGGGACGCGACGCGCCGACCAACGTGCTGTCCTTTCCGGCGGCGCTGCCCGAGGAACTCGATCTGCCCCTGCTCGGCGATCTCGTCCTGTGTACCCCCGTCGTCCGTCGCGAGGCCGCGGAGCAGGGCAAGCAGGAGGTCGATCACTGGGCACATCTGGTCGTCCACGGCGTGCTGCACCTGCTGGGCATGGACCATCAGGACGATGCGGAGGCCGAGGCCATGGAGGCCGCGGAACGCGAGGTGCTCGCGGGTCTCGGGATCGCGGATCCCTACGCCGGGGAGTGACGCCGGCGCCCGCCGCTCCGGCGCCCGCCGGGTGGGCTGGACCTTCGAGGCGCCTTTCTGGCAAAAGGTCCCCTCGGGTCGTCTCCGCTCCCCGGGCGGAAGGCCGCAGCAGGAGTCGAAAGCGCCTCATGGGCGAATCCGAAGTCGGCGAGAGTACGAGCTCGCGGAGCTGGCTGGAGCGTGTCGCTCAGGTCTTCACCGCGGAACCGAGCAGCCGCGCCGAACTCATCGAGATCATCCGTGACGCCGGCGAGCGCGCGATCCTGGACGCCGAGGCGCTCGGCATCATCGACGGCGCCATGGCCGTATCGGAGATGCAGGCCCGGGACATCATGATCCCGCGTGCGCAGGTGGTCTTCGTCCGGGCCGACGCCAGCCCGGACGCCTTCCTGCCGGTGGTGGTCGAGTCCCAGCACTCGCGCTTTCCGGTGATCGGCGAGGATTTCGACGACGTTCGCGGCGTGCTCCACGCGAAGGACCTGCTGCCCCTCGCGCTGTCGCGCAACCTCGAGAACTTCCGCCTCAAGGACCACATCCGGCAGGCCCCGATCATTCCCGAGAGCAAGCGCCTCAACGTGTTGCTCACGGAGTTCCGCGAGAACCGCAACCACATGGCCATCGTCGTCGACGAGTACGGCTCCGTAGCGGGCGTGGTGACCATCGAGGACGTGCTCGAACAGATCGTCGGCGAGATCGAGGACGAGCACGACGTCAACGACGACAGCTTCATCAAGCAGCTCGACGACGACGCCTGGACCGTCAAGGCCATGACGCCGATCGAGGACTTCAACGAGCTGTTCGACACGGACTGGCCGGACGAGGAGTTCGACACCATCGGCGGCATCGTCATGCAGCGCTTCGGACATCTGCCGAAGCGCGAGGAGACGATCGCCATCGACGGCTTCCGCTTCCGCGTTCTCAACGCGGATTCGCGCCGCATCCGGCTCCTGCACATGACGCGGTTGCCCGCGACCGACGACGAACAAGACTGATCCCTTGGGCGTCCCGGTCGGGGAGAGCGCCGGCGTCGAGTCCGTTCCGGCTACCCTCGCGCTGCGTCCGGCGTTGCTGCTCGCGCTCTGTGCCGGCGCGCTCCTGCCCTTCGCGCTCGCGCCCTTCGATCTGGCGCCGCTCGCGCCGCTGTCCTTCGCCCTCGTCCTGGCCGCGCTCCGGGGCCGCAGCGTGCGGGAAGCGCTCCTCGTCGGCTGGGTCCTCGGCCTCGGCCGCTACGGGGTCGGCGTGTCCTGGGTCTACGTCAGCATCCACGAGCACGGCAACGCCTCCGTGCTCCTCGCGGGGCTGCTGGTGGCGCTGTTCGTCGCCTTCATGGCCCTGTTCCCGGCGCTCGCGGCGGCCGCCTTCGCTGCGCTGCGGGCGCGCACCGCAGCGGGCGCCGTCCTCGCGTTCACGGGGTGCCAGCTCGGACTCGAGTGGCTGCTGACCTGGTTCCTGACGGGCTTCCCCTGGCTCTTCGCGGGCCATACGCAACTGCACTGGCCGCTCGCGGGCTGGGCGCCGGTGCTCGGCGCGCTCGGTGTCACGCTCTTCACGGTGCTCACCGGCGGCGCGCTCTGGGCGCTCTGGCACGATCGCGGCCGGAGCGCGGGCGTGCGCGTGCTGGCGGCGGCCGCGCTGCTCGTCTGGCTCGCGGG
>JAZBPO010000413.1:0-4509 GCA_036351675.1 Pseudomonadales bacterium | reverse complement strand
CTTCCGGAGGTCGACGACACCACGCGCACCGCGACGGCCCTGTTCGCCCTCGACGACGCGACGCTGCCGGCCGGCGCCAGCCTCGAACTGGAACTCGAGCGCGCCGTCGCCGAGTCAGGCTACTGGCTCCCACTGACGGCCCTGTCCGAGGCCCAGCGTGGCCTCTGGGCCGTCTACGCGCTCGTCGACGGCGCGGAGGGTTCGGTCACGGAGCGACGCCTGGTGGAGGTGATCCACACGGAGCGCGACCGCGTCTTCGTGCAGGGGACGCTCCGCGACGGCGAGCGCATCGTCGCGACCGGAACGCAGCGCATCGTTCCCGGCCAGGTGGTGGTCGGAGTGGCCGCACGATGAGCAGCGACCGACGCCTGCCGCACAACGCCGGGGAAGACCCGGCAAACCTCTTCTACCGGAACGGTCGCCTCTGGGGCCTCGCCGTCGGTTTCGTGCTCGTCGCGGGCTTCGCCGCCCTGCAGACGCTCGGTCGGCAGGAAGACCCGACCATGACCGAACGCTACGCGAACCTCGACACCTTCCTGCCCGGCGCCACCGCCGAGCGGGTCGAATCCCTCGTCACCGAGCGCCTCGAGACGGCGCTGCGCGAGATCCCGGAGATCAAGACCATCGGGTCGCGCTCCCGCGCCGGCTACTCGAACCTCGACATCGAACTCGAGGACAGCGTCACGGCCGCGAACTCGGACGTGATCTGGTCCGAGGTGCGCGACAAGCTCGGCGAGGTGGAACCGCTGCTGCCCGCCGGCAGCACCAGGCCCGATCTGGTGGTCCGCGGCCCCCTCGCCGTGACCCTCGCCGCAGCCTTCGTCTGGGAGGGAGCGGGCGAGCCCCAGATGCGCCTGCTCACGCGCCTCGCCGAGGACCTGCAGGTGCGTCTGGCGAACCTGCCGGGCACGAAGGAGACGAAACTGCACGGCGAGGTGGAGGAAGAGATCCGCGTCGAGGTCGATCCACGCGCCCTCGCCGCCGTCGGCCTGACGGCGAACGACGTCGCCGCGCGCGTCACCGCCTCCGATACCAAGATCGCCGCGGGTCGCCTTCAGGGCGTCGCCGAGAACCTCCTCGTGGAGGTCGGCGGCGAACTCGATTCCGTCGAGCGCATCGCGGCGATCCCGCTGCGCCAGCAGGGCGACGGCCGCTTCGTGCGCGTCTCCGACGTCGCCTCCGTGACCCGCACGGCCGTCGATCCGCCGCAGAGACTCGCCCTCGCCGAAGGCCGCCGCGCCGTCGTCGTCGGCACGATCATGGAGCCCGGCGGGCGCATCGACCTGTGGGTCGACCGCGGCCTCGAGGAGATCGACGCCTACCGCGCCGAACTGCCTCCGGGCATCGGTCTCGAGGTGATCTTCGATCAGGACGAGCACACCGGCCAGCGCCTGGCCGATCTCACCGGCAACCTGGCGACGGCCCTCGCGATCGTCATGTTCGTGCTCGTGTTCTTCATGGGCGTCCGCTCCGCGATCACCGTCGGCCTGGCCCTGCCGCTGACCATCGCCATGGTCCTCTCGGGCCTGAAGTTCCTCGACATCCCGCTGCACCAGATGTCCGTGACCGGCCTGATCATCAGCCTCGGCCTGCTCATCGACAACGCGATCGTGATCGTCGAGGAGTACAAGCTCATGCGGCGCCGGGGCCGGGAGATCCCGGCCGCCATCTCCGAGGCGGTGCGCCATCTGCTCGTGCCCCTCGCCGCCTCCACGGCGACCACGGTGTTCGCGTTCATGCCCATCGCCATGACGCCGGGCGGCACCGGCGAGTTCACGGGCAGCATCGCCATCTCCGTGGTGCTGTCGGTGACGAGCAGCTTCCTGCTGGCCATGACCATCGTGCCGGCGGCGACCGGATTCATCGAGAAACGCTTCCCGCTGCGCCCGCGCGAGGCCGAGACCGACGCGCCCTGGTGGGTCGCGGGCTACTCGAACGCCTCGCTCACCCGCGCCTATCGCCGCTCCCTCGATTTCGTGCTGGCGAGGCCCTGGCGCGGCGTCGCGATCGGTCTCGTGCTGCCGCTGCTCGGCTTCGGCCTCGCCGGCACGCTGACGCAGCAGTTCTTCCCGCCCGTGGACCGCAACCAGTTCCAGATCCAGTTGAGCCTGCCCTCGCAGACCTCGATCGCCGAGACGCGACGCGAGGTGGAGCGCCTGCGGGGCATCCTCGCGGAGTACGACGAGATCCGCAGCGAGCACTTCTTCCTCGGCGAGGGCGGGCCGCGCGTCTACTACAACGTCATGGTCAACAACGACGGCGTGGCGAGCTTCGCCGCCGCCTTCCTGTCGACCGATTCACCGGAGGCCACGGCCGCGATCCTGCCCGGACTGCAGGCGCGCCTGATCGCCGAATTCCCGGCGGCGCGCGTGATGGCACTGCCCTTCGAGCAGGGCCCGCCCTTCAGCGCGCCCATCGAACTGCGCGTCTCCGGCCCGGACCTCGCGACGCTGCGCGCCCTCGGCGAGGAGATCCGTCTCGTCCTCGCGGCCACGGAGGGCGTCACCTACACCACCGCCGCCCTCGCCAGCGGCGAACCGAAGGTCGTCGTCTATCCGGACGAGAACCTCTCCATGCGCTCGGGCCTGGCCATGGCCGACGTGCCGGCGCAGCTCGCTGCCTCGCTCACGGGCATGCCGGCCGGCGCCGTCATGGAGGGCATCCAGGAGATCCCGGTGCGCGTGCGCTACCCCGACGAAGCGCGCGCCACCTTCGACGACCTCGCCGCCCTGCCCCTCGCCGGGGCCAGCGCCCGCAGCAGCAGCGGCTACGGCGGCGTGCCTCTGGAGCAGCTCGCGCGCCTCGAACTCGAACCTGCCGCCTCGGCAGTGGAGCACTACCAGGGCCGGCGCATCAACACGATCTCGGGCTTCCTGATGCCCTACGTGCTGCCTGCGGCCGCCCTCTCGGCCTTCGAACAGCGCCTCGCGGACTCGGGCATCGTGCTCCCGCCGGGCTACGCGATCGAGTACGGGGGCGAGGCGGAACAGCGCGGCGAATCGGTCGGCAACCTCGTCAGCACCTTCGTGATGTTCCTGCTGCTCATGGTCGCGGTGGTGGTGCTGTCCCTGAACTCCTGGAGCCATGCCGGCATCATCGGCCTGGTCGGTTTCCTGTCCGTCGGTCTCGCACTGTTCGGCGTACGCCTGTTCGGCTGGCCCATGGGCTTCACGGCCCTGATCGGCACCCTCGGCCTGGTCGGACTCGCGATCAATGGCGCGATCATCGTCCTGTCGGCGCTGAAGGCGGACGCGCTCGCGCAGCAGGCGGACCAGGAAGCGAGCCGCGAGGTCGTGGTGGAGGCGACGCGTCACATCGTGTCGACGACCGTGACCACGATCGGCGGCTTCATCCCCCTCATCCTCTTCGGGGGCACCTTCTGGCCGCCCCTCGCGACCGCCATCGCCGGCGGGGTCGCCGGCTCGGCGATCCTCGCGCTCTACATGGTTCCGGCGATCTTCATCTCGCAGCAACGGCGCGCCATCGCGCGTGCGCGCCGCGCTGACGAGATTCCGATGCCGGAACGGCAGCGCATCTCCCTTCCGGGCCTGCGCGCCGGCTGACCCCTCACGAGGACGGGCCACGCGCCACGGCAGGGCGCGCTCCCAACCTCGCGCACCAGGACGGCGCGGACACCGCGCCCCCCCAGCCGCCCGCGCGACATCCGCAAACCGCGGCAAACGCTCGCGCATCCAGTGCTTTCGGCGAGGCCCGAGGCAGTGGCACAACGGTTGCTTTGCCCTGCCTGGCCTCGGAAGGGTGCACCCCGAGCGCCATCCGGGTGCTCAGGGGACATGGCCGCAGCACGAGACGACCGGGATCCTGCCCCTGCCGCTCTGCAGCGGACGCCGAGCGGATTTCCCGTCGGCCTTCGACTCGGATCGCCCGGCGACGATGCCCCGATCGCGTCGACGTCGCGGTTTCGCATGCCGACGCGTCCACGAAGCAGGCCAGGAACCCATGAAGCTGATCACCGCCATCGTGAAACCGTTCAAGCTCGACGACGTACGCGCCGCCCTGGCGGAGGTCGGCGTACAGGGCATGACCGTCACGGAAGTGAAGGGCTTCGGTCGCCAGCGCGGCCATACGGAGCTCTACCGTGGCGCCGAGTACGTCGTCGACTTCCTGCCGAAGGTGAAACTCGAGGTCGCCGTGAACGATGCGCTCGCGGACCGCACGATCGAGGCGATCACGGCGACCGCAGCGACCGGCAAGGTGGGTGACGGCAAGATCTTCGTCACGCACCTCGAGGAAGCAGTGCGCATCCGCACCGGAGAAACCGGCTCCGATGCCATCTGAGCACGTCCAGCCGACCGAAGGAGAATCCCCTTGGTAGAACTGACGCATACCAACTACGCACTCGACACCTTCTACTTCCTGGTCATGGGTGCGCTCGTGATGTTCATGGCGCCCGGCTTCGCCATGCTCGAAGCCGGTCTGGTACGTGCGAAGAACACGACCGAGATCCTCACCAAGAACGTCTCCCTCTTCGCCATCGCCTGCATCATG
>JAZBPO010000412.1:0-3076 GCA_036351675.1 Pseudomonadales bacterium | reverse complement strand
GTGCACGACGGAGACGCCGACGTGCGCCTCGAGGCCCTTCAGCGCACGGACGATCAGCGTTCGGTGCGCCCAGGGGCAGGCCAGGGAGACGTAGAGGTGATAGCGGCCGGAGCGCGCATCCTCCGGGCCGACGACGTCCCGGAACTGCGAGTCGCTGCGGACGAACCTGCCGCCGCTCTTCTTCGTGTCGTACCAGACGTCGTGCCAGACGCCGTCCACGAGCATGCCCATGGCGATTCCTCCTCGGGTTCCGGGGCGGCCTCAGGCCGCTGCGTGGGTCGATCTGGTGAGTTCGCCGATGCGCGCGAGAGCGCCCGCCTCGTCGCCCCGTTCGGCCGCGACGATCTCGACGTCGTCGATGCCGACGAAGGCGAGAAAGTGGCGCAGGTACGGCGTCGCGAAGTCGATGTCGGAGCCGATGCCGGTGCCGCCGCTGGCCGTGACGAGGATCGCGCGCTTGCCCTCGAGGAGGCCGACCGGCCCGTCGGAGGTGTAGCGGAAGGTGCGGCCGACGCGGCCGACCATGTCGATCCACGCCTTGAGCGCAGCGGGGATGCCGAAGTTGTAGATCGGCGCGGAGATGACCAGGACGTCGGCGGCGGCGAGCTCGTCGACGAGCGCATCCGACTCGGCGAGACGCGCCTGCATGGCCTCGTCCCGCGCCTCCGGGGCGGTGAAGTTCGCGGCGACCCAGGCGTCGTCGACGAGGCCCGGGGTCTGCTGTGCGACGTCGCGATGGACCACGTTGCTGGCGCCGAGCTGGCCGACGAGCGCCGCACTGATGCGGCGCGTGAGGGAGGCTTCCTGCCGTGCGCTGGCCGTGACGTGAAGGATGTTCATGAGCGGTTCTCCGGGTCGGGGACGGCGCCGTGCCGTCTGATGGGAGCATCCTGCCCTTGCGAAGGATGATCATTAAGGGTCGAATCCGGAAATTACTGTTGCGGAATTCGCAATTGAATGGATCGGCTCGACGAACTCCAGGCGCTCGTCGCCATCGCCGAAAGCGGTGCCATGGGGGCCGCCGCGGAGCGCCTCGGCATCGCGCCGTCCGGCGTGACGCGGCGCCTCGCGGCCCTGGAGGCGCGCCTCGGCGTGCAGCTCGTGCGCCGCACGACCCGGCGCCTCGACCTCACGGAGGCGGGCCGGGACCTGCACGCACGGGCCGTGCGGATCCTCGAGGAACTCGACGACGCGGAGCACGCCATCGTCAGCGGTAGCGCGTCCCTGTCTGGCACGCTCCGCGTCGCGGCGCCGCTGTCCTTCGGCGTCCAGCACCTGGGTCCGGCGCTGTCGACGTTCATGGCGCGCCATCCCGAACTCGCGGTCGACCTGGAGCTCGACGACGCGCGGGTCGATCTCATCGCGCGTGGCCGCGACGTCGCCCTGCGCATCGCCGATCTCGCGGACTCTTCGCTGGCGGCGCGGCGCCTGACGTCCGTGCGCCTCGTTGCCTGTGCGGCGCCGGTCTATCTCGAGCGCGCCGGCGTGCCGACGCACCCCGGCGAACTGCGCGAACACGCCTGTCTGCGGTACACGAACACGCCGGGACAGTCATGGGCCTGGCGCAGCCCGGACGGCGCGAGCGGGGCGGTGGAGGTCTCCGGGCCGCTCGTGTGCAGCAACGGGGACGTGCTGCTGCAGGCCGCCGTCGCCGGCCACGGCGTGGTGCTCGAGCCGGACTTCATCCTCCACGATGCCATCCGTTCCGGCACCCTGCGCCGGATCCTCGCCGACTTCGCCTTCCCGGAGCTCGGCGTCTGGGCCGTGTGGCCGTCGAGCCGCATGCTGCCGCGCCGTGTGCGTGTGTTCGTGGACTTCCTGATCGAACAGTTCGGCGAGACGCCGCCCTGGCGCCTGCCCGAGGCCGGCGCGGCCTGAGCGCGGGGCGTCAGTCGGAGCCCCGTGACCGGCGGGTGCGGAGCCGGTCCTGGAGCGCGATCGCGAAGCTGGCGCTGCCGAGGGCGACGAAGGTGAGCAGCAGACCGACGTCGTCGGTGCCGATCAGACGCGTGATCGTCGTCATCACGGCGAGGGCGCCGATCGCGCCTCCGAACACGGCGGTGCCGCGGGTCCAGCGATCGTCCATGGAGGAGGCTCCCCTGTTCCGAGGACTGTAGCGGGGCCTTCATGGCCCCTTGGCGAGACTCGCGCCAGCGACGGAGACTGCCCCATGTCCGAACCCGAGCTCTACCTGTTCCCGATCTCGCACTACTGCGAGAAGGCGCGCTGGGCGCTCGATCATCACCGCATCGCCCACCGGGTGCGCGATCTCGCGCCCGGGCCGCATCGAGCCATCGTCCGCCGCCTCGGCGCGCCGGCCTCGTCGGTGCCCGTGCTGTGTGCCGCAGGTGAGGTGATCCAGGGTTCTTCGGCGATCGTCGACTGGGCCGACGCGCGTTGCGCCGACCCGGCACGGTTCCTCACGCCACCGGAACTGGCGGCGGAGGCCCGCGCCCTGGAGGCGCGTCTCGACGCGCGCCTCGGCGTGGAGGTCCGGCGCCACGCCTACTCGGTGATGCTGTTCGAGGCGCCGGGCGAGATCAGGCGTCGCTTCGCCGCGGCCGTGGACCTGCGTCAGGCCACCGTGGTGCGCCTGATCTGGCCGGTGCTGCGACGTAGCATGATCCGGGGCATGGACCTCGGGCCCGCGCAGCGCCTCGAAGCGCGCGAGGCGGTCTCCGAGGAACTCGACTGGCTCGACGAGCAGCTCGTCGACGGTCGCCCCTTCCTGCTCGGTGAGCGCTTCACGCGCGCCGATCTCGCCGCCGCCAGCCTGCTCTCTCCGATCCTGAGGCCGCCGGAACGGCCGGGCAGGATGCAGAGCGCGCTCCCGCCCGCGATGGCAGCGGACCTCGCCGACTGGGCCGCGCGCCCGTCCATCGCCTGGGCGCGCTCTGTCTACCGCAGCCACCGACTCCCGAGTACCGCGCCCTGAAGGGGTCATGCCACGGGGGGCGGAGCATGCCCTGGGGTCGGAGCAGGCCCTGGGGTCGGAGCACGCCCGGGGTCGGGGCGCGCCCGGGGTCACGCCCGGGGTCACGCCCGGGGTCACGCCCGGGGTCACGCCCGGGGTCAC
>JAZBPO010000411.1:0-4940 GCA_036351675.1 Pseudomonadales bacterium | reverse complement strand
GTACACGCTCGTGCAGGTCTCCATCAACGACATCATCATGGTGTTCGCCTTCGCGCCGATCGCCGCCTTCCTGCTCGGCATCACCGAAGTCGTCGTGCCCTGGGAGACGCTGCTGCTCTCCGTCGTGCTGTATGTGGTGACGCCGCTCGCAGCGGGCTGGTTCACGCGCCGCGCCCTCGACGATCACGGCGATGCGGCGCGCATCGAGGCCTTCACGGGCCGCGTGAAGCCCTTCTCGGTCATGGGGCTCATCGCCACCGTGGTGCTGCTGTTCGGCTTCCAGGCGGAGACGATTCTCGGCCAGCCCGGCGTCATCGCGCTGATCGCGATTCCGCTGCTCATCCAGAGCTACGCCATCTTCGCCGTCGCCTACGGCTGGGCCTGGGCCTGGCGCGTGCCCTTCGAGACCGCGGCACCCGCGGCGCTCATCGGGACCTCGAATTTCTTCGAACTCGCCGTCGCCGTGGCCATCAGCCTCTTCGGCCTCGAGTCCGGGGCGGCGCTCGCCACGGTCGTGGGCGTGCTCGTCGAGGTGCCCGTGATGCTGTCCCTCGTCGCGCTGGCCAACGCCACCCGGCGCCATTTCACGGCCGCGACCTGAGGCTCACTGCAGATCACCGGCCCCTTCGTAGGGGCCCGTGGTCTCGTAGCTGCGCTCGTCCATGGTCGACGTGGCGCCGCGGACGATCGCCTTCCGCCCGGACGCGTCCTTGCGCATCACGAAGTCGTCGTAGAGCTCGCCGAGCGCGGTGCGCGCCTCGTAGTGCAGCGCGTCGCCGTCGATCTCGATGATCTGGAAGAACTGCGTATTCTCGGCCTTGCGCGCGAGCACCACGCCCTCGTCCTCGTACTTGTCCCAGCCGTCCTCCATGAAGCGGTACTGCTTCGGCCCGGAGACGGAGTTCACGAACATGACCTGCACGTCGCCCCCCTCGTCGCGGAAGCCGAGGCGCTCCGGCGTCTGACCGATGGCGCCCCGGGCGTAGGTGTGGTCATGGCCCTGCAGGACGAGATCCACCTGGTGGCGCTGCATCACGGGCAGCAGGAAGGCACGGCGCTCGGGGCTGTCGCGGCCGCGGCCGGAAGAGAAGATCGGGTGGTGCATGGTGACGATCTTCCAGCGAGCGTCCGAGGCGTCGAGGGCCGCGTCGAGCCACTCGGCCTGCTCGGCGATCTGGGTGTTCTGCGTCGAGAGCACGAACAGATGCACGTCCTCGGAGTAGCGCAGCTCGTAGGCGGCTTCCTGCAGGTCCGCCGGCAGCTCGGGCGCCAGCGGCAGCGTGAACTGCGGGCGCCAGAGGATCGACAGGATGCGATCGGTCTGCCGTTCGCCCAGGCCGAGCCGTGCGTACTCGTGGTTCCCGGCCACGGGCAGGGCCGGGACCATGCCGTGGATGAAGCCCACGGCCTCGAACCACTCTGCCCATTCGTAGTCACGCGAAGCGCGGTTGATCAGATCGCCGGCGTGGAGGATGAAGTCGGCGTCCGGCGCTGCGGAAAAGGCGCTGCGGATCAGGCGAGCCCAGTGCGACCGCACGCCGTTCTGGGCGTCTCCGACGTAGAGGAACTTCACCGGGCCGGAGCGCGCCGCCGTGCGCAGGTGGAACCACTCGCTCCAGGCGCCGCGGTCGCCGCGCACCCGATAGGCGTAGACCGTATCGGGTTCCAGACCGTCGAACACGACGGAGTGGTAGTGGACCGGGGGCAGACCGGTGTTCCACGGCACGGCGAAGCGCTCGCCGCCGAGCTCGAGTGCCTCCAGATCGAGTGGTTCCGTGCGCGCGCCGGACGTCTTCGCCTGCAGGTCGAAGCGCGCGTCGTCGGTCGCCGGCGCGATCTCGGCGATGGTCTCGGTCACGGAGGCGTCGGTGCGCCAGGTCACCGCGAAGCTGGTGGCCGGGTCTGCCGGCATCGTGACGACGATGCGATCGGGCCAGCGCGTGGCCTTCTGCCAGGGCGGGTTCGTGGCTGAATCGTGTGCGCACAACGATGTCGAGAAGAGCATGAGCAGAAGATAGAGAAGGGGACGCATGAGGCACTCCGTTCCTTGCGACGTGCGCGGACTCTGCCCGGCGAAAACGGCAGGCTCGTGACGACCGGCCGGCTCGGGGCGACGAACCATGCGTGTGGCGTCGCAGCCTGATGACGAAAAGGTTGCAATGGCGCCTCCAGTCATCTCCGAGACATCCGACCCGCCTGCCGCCACGCCGCGGCTGCGGCCCTGCTCCATGGACAAATGCGCCGGTTGTCGCGGCAGAAGGCGCGCCCGTCGTATCGGAAACCCCGGTCGGATGCTGATTCACCAGACCGCAATCCGCCGTTCACTCCGACGTAATAGACCCGATGTCTGATGCGCGCGCTTCGCACACTGAACATTCGTTCCCCACACGAATCATCCGGAGACCCAGGAAGCATGCGCCCACGAACCGGGAAGTCCCCGCTACTTCGTCCCACGATGCTGTCCACGGCGATCGCGGTCGCGTCGATCGTCAGTCTGCCCACGCCCGTCGACGCGGCGACCTCTGCCGTCGAAGCCCTCCAGGGTGAAGGCCGCATCACGGGCACGGTCGTCAACCGCGAGCGTGGCGAGAAGATGCGCGGTGCGGTCGTGAGCATTCCCGCCCTCAACATCTCGACGGTCACCGACAGCGAGGGCGCGTTCACCCTGCGCCGTCTCGCGCCGGGCACCTACACGGTCCGCGTCAGCTACGTCGACCGCGAGCCCTACGTCGTCGACATCGACCTCGATCGCGGCGAGGAGCAGACCCTCGACGTCCAGCTCGTGCGCCTCGGTGACACGGACACGGTGGAGGAGGTGGTCGTCGTCGGTCGCCTCATCGCCGACTCGGAAGCCGCCGCGCTCTCGCGCAAGCGCGCCGCCGACAGCGTCAAGGAAATCCTCGCCTCCGACTCCATCGGCCGCTTCCCGGACCAGAACGCCGCCGACGCCCTCGGCCGCGTGTCCGGCATCTCCATCGAGCGTGACCAGGGCCAGGCCCGCTTCGTCAACGTCCGCGGCGCCCCGGCCAACTTCACCAACATCGCCTTCAACGGCGTGGCCGCGCCGACGCCCTCCCAGGGCGGCCGTAACGCCCGCTTCGACACGATCTCGAACCACATCATCAAGTCCATCGAGGTCCAGAAGGCGGTCACGCCGGACGTCCCTGCGGATTCCATCGGCGGCTTCATCAACGTCGAGACCAACGGCGCCTTCGACAAGGAAGGCCTCTACGCCGACATCGCCGCGGCCGGCGGCATCCGCGAGCTCGGTGGCGGCGCGATCGAGCAGTACCAGGGCACGCTGTCGAACACCTTCGGTCAGAATGACGACGGCGGAGACATGTTCGGCTTCCTGCTCTCGGCGTCGTACTACAAGGTCAATCAGGTCACGGACAACACCGAGAACCGCTTCGACGTCTACGACGACGGACAGGTCTGGCCGAATGCGACCGATTACCGCATCTATCGCCTGAACCGCTCCAACACCTCGCTGAACGGGCGCCTCGACTTCCGTCCGAGCGAGAATCACAGCTTCTTCGCGAACTTCCTCTACTCGGACTTCCAGGACTTCGAGATCCGCGACCAGCACGTCTACGACCTCGACGACTCCCAGTTCGGTCACCCGGACTCACGCGACGGCTTCGACCCCACCATCTCCAATCCGGTCATGAGCACGGTGCTCGGCGTGGAACTCGACGCCACCTTCAATGTCCGCACCGACGTCGAGTCCGTGTTCACGACGCAGATCGGTGGTGAGCACGACTTCGACACCTGGCACGTCGAGTGGGTCGGCGGCACGAACATCTCGACCTCCGAGCGCGAGGGCGACAGCGCCTACTGGGAATACGACATCAACAACTACAGCGCGACGAGCGACACGGATCCGACGCCGCGGGAGCCGAGCATCTCGGTCACCTACGACTACACCGATCCCGATCGGCCGATCACCAACGTCTTCGAGACGGTGGTCGACGCCAACGGCAACCTGGCGCTCGGTCAGCAGTTCTCGGGTCCGCCCGTCGACTACTTCAACTTCGAGAACGTGGAGATCTCGGACACGGTCGGCGAGGTCGACGAGCTCTACTTCCAGTTCGACGTAGAGCGCCCATGGGCGCCCTTCGGCATCACCTCCGATCTCAAGTTCGGTGGTCGCTACTCGCGCCGCAATGCGACGCTCGACGACACGGACCTCGAGGTGACGGACGACATCGAGGACTTCGGCTTCGCGTTCCCCTACTCGAGCATCCTGAGCGGTCGGGTCTCCCGCGCCACCTTCCCGCAGCCGTCGATGTTCGAGTTCGACGACAGCCTGGCAGAAGCGCAGCGGGACGCGGCGTTCGACGCAGCGCGTGCGAACGGGGTCTTCCTCACCCAGGCCAACGTCTGGGAGAACTTCTACGACGTCGACGAGACGGTCTCGGCGCTCTACGCCATGAACACCTTCCGCTGGGACCACTGGGACGTGATCGTCGGCGCCCGCGTCGAGTTCACGCAGATGGAAGGCATCGGCAACGAGCCGCGTGACGAGGGCGCCATCGACGACATCCTCGAGGCCGGCGCCGGCCCCGTGTCCCTCGCCGAGCTCTACGCCGCGACCGACGCGGCCGGGAACCCGATCCTCGTGCAGGTCGACGCCGACCAGGACTACGTCGACTTCTTCCCGGCCCTGCACATCAACTACCGGCCGACGGAAGATATCGCCGTTCGCTTCGCCTACACCGAGTCGATCCTCCGCCCGAGCTACAGCCAGTTCGCACCGAATCGCGTGATCGGCGACGACTCGGACGAGCAGGCCGGCGGCATCATCTTCATCAGCGGCGGCAACCCGGAGCTCGAGCCCTACCGCTCGCAGAACCTCGACCTCTACGTAGAGCGCTACCTGCCCTATCGCGGCATCCTCTCCTTCGGCCTGTTCGCGAAGAACATCGACGATCCGATCT
>JAZBPO010000410.1:0-17100 GCA_036351675.1 Pseudomonadales bacterium | reverse complement strand
TTGAGCAGGTCCTCGAGGTGGGTGGCCCCGCGTGCCTCGATGGTGGCGCCGTCGACGACGGTGACCGAGGCGGGCGTGCGCAGCAGTTCGGACTCGCGGAGATCGCCGGTGACGACGATCTCCTCGACGACGCCGGGTGCGGCGACGGCGCTCTGGACCGCTAGCGCGAGGGCCGTGAAGCCGGTTCGCCGCAGGTGTGCTCGGAAAGGGTTCGACATGACAGGCTCCCGGAAAGCAGGAGACCCGGAGCTGTGCGTGAAGAGCGTGGAAAGCGTGGAAGGCGGGCGGCGCGCCCGTGGACTTCTGCACCTATCCCTACGCCGGCACTAACCGGATCAGGTTCGAAGGGTCCATCCGTTCCCCGGATGTCTCAGGCCCGGTCCGCGCGCGCCACCATGGACGCGTCGGAAGGGCCACCCCTTAGGGCTGTAGCGCGCCGGAGTTCAGCAGAATCAGGGCCCGGCTGCAACGCGAGGCGCGGATCCCGGCGCGGCAGCCACGGCCTGCGGGAGGGGGCGCTCGATCTCCGCGATGACAGGCCCCACGAGTTCGAGCGCCGTGTCGAAGCCCGTGAGGTCCGCCGTCAGCGAACCGTCCCGGCCGGAAGGGTGACCGTGGCCGACGGGCTCGAGCAGGGCGAAGCGCTCACCGGCGGCGACGTCGATCTCCGCCATGTAGACGATCGAGGGCTGGCCCGATGAGCCGGAGCCGGAGTAGACGGGATCGTCGGGAAAGCGCGCGGGGTGCCAGACGGCATTGAAGTCGTAGGAGCGGTTGATCTCCATGAAGACGCGCACGAGGCCGCCCTCCTCCGGCGTACGCGAGACGAGGTCGTAGTGGCCGAGGGGGGTCGGTGCCGTGATCCCGTCGAGATCCGTGTTGCCGGGGAGCGGCACGGCGAGACCGTCTTCGTAGCGGATGCCGCGGCGATGGGACCAGACGGGCAGCGCTTCGGGCCGCCGGATCACCTCGTCCGAGAAGAGGTCCGTACTCCGGAAGCTCGAGTCGGAAAGGGCACGGGTGACGTAGAGGGTGCCGAGGAACTGCCCGTCGGAAGTCTCCGCCCAGAAGGCCATCTGCGGGACCGACGTGTAGCTGAGCCCCAGGAAGAGCGGCTGTGGGTCGGACTCGTAGTGACGTCCGGCACGGACGGACAGGCGGATCGGGAGGCCGGTCTCGTCGCCGACGCGGGTCCGGATCACCTCGAAGCTGCCGTCCGTGACGCCGCCCATGTTGCGCAGCGCATAGCCTGTCTCGATCACGCTGGAAGCCGGCGGCAGGTCGAGAAGGACGAGGAGTGCGAGGCTGCCGGGGAGAGCCATGGCCCAGGCGATGCGGCGGCGCCGCGCCGTCATGTAGCCGACGAGCGCACGAAGGTTGTTCGCGAGGTGGAAGCCGAAGGCGATCACCACGGCGCAGCCGAGGAGCGTGTGAATGCCTGCGATGGTGGCGTCGTAGGGCGTCGCCCAGGCGAAGATGCCCGTGCCCGCGAGGCCGAGAAAGGCGCCGGCGAGGAGCGAGCTGACGAGGGCGCGGCGATCGAGCTGGTTCATGAACGAGTTTCCTCCGGATCGAGGCTGAGCACCGTCTCCGCCTCGAGGCGGAAGCGTCTGACCTGGCCGAGCAGCGCCTCCAGCTCGGCGGCGCCGAGCCGGGCGCCGAGGCGCGTCGCGTCCTGCGCCAGCGAGGTGAGGACCGCGGCGTGCCGTGTGCGGCCAGCGGCCGTGAGGCGAACGTGACGCACGCGACCGTCCGCCGGTGCCGGTGCGAGTTCGACGAGGCCGGCCGCGCGCATGCGGCCGAGTGTCTGCGTCATGGCGGGTCGCGAGACTTCGAACAGGCGTGCGAGATCGGAGGGTGTCTCGTCACGGTTGCCGGTGAAGACCAGGTGGCTCAGCACTTCGAACTGCGCCTCGCCGAGGTTCTCGGGGAGCACGCGACGCAGGCTGCGCCGCGCGAGGTCGCTGACGATGATCATCTCGCGCAGCAGCAGGAAGGTGTTCTCGGATCGATTCATGGTGGTCTGTTCGAGCAAATGATTAGTTAGGTTAATTAATCATTTGCTGCGAGGCAAGGCTCCGACAACCTTCTGTCGGGGGGCCCGGATCCTGGCTCAGGGTGTCTGCTGGTTCGCCTCGACCGCTGCCAGCAGTTCGTCCGTGATCTCGCTGATCTCCGGCGCAGCAGCCGTCGCGTTCTCGCGCACGATCTCCATGGCGACGCGATTCAGATCCGTCACGTTGGCTAGGTACTTCGCGCCCACCGGCGAGCGGAAGAATTCGGCGAGGGACTTCAGTTCGGCTTCCGTGAACGTCGCCGTATAGGCGTCGACGAATTCGCCGCGCAGCGATCCCCAGGTGAGCGTGCGTTCGATGATCGTCCCGATCCGCTCCAGATAGGGCCCCACGGTCGCCTCGTCGGCGGGCTGTGGCAGCAGCGCGACGATCCGGGTCAGCGTCGCCTCACGCATGCGCTGCATCATCGGCTCCACCCCGGAATCGATCCCGATGAGGTCCAGCACCTCGAGTGCCGCCGCCTCGTGCGCGGCCTCGCTCGTCGTCGCTTCCGTGGCGACGGCCGCGCCGGGCAGGGCCAGGCAGAGCGTCAGGAGCAGACGGGTCGGTAGGGGAGCGGGGCGCATGCGTTTCTCCGAATCGGGGAGGGGGGCTGGAGAGACCGTCGACGATAGCAGAGGCTCCCTGGAGCCGTGGCTCTGTGGAACAATCGTCCGACGGAACGGCCGCAGGCCCCGGACACCCACCGCGTGCACGAACGCATCGACATTCCGGACGCCACGCGCGAGGCGTGGCAGAAGACCGTGGACATCATGGCCGACATCATCGGCGTGCCCTCTGCGCTCATCATGCGCGTCCGCGACGAGCAGCAGCTCGAGGTCTTCGTGGCCAGTCGGACACCCGGCAACATCTTCGTCGAGGGTGAGACGGCACGACGCGACTCCGGACTCTTCTGCGAGCACGCGATGGAGACCGGCGAGCTCCTGATGGTCGCGAACGCCGCCGACGATCCTGCCTTCTCGGAGAGTCCGTCCACGCGCCGCGGCATGATCTCCTATCTCGGCATGCCGCTGCTCTGGCCCGACGGCCGACCCTTCGGATCGATCTGCGTGATGGACTCGCGCGAGAACCGCTATTCGGCGCGCTACGAGCGGCTGCTCGCGCAGTTCCAGGAGATCGTCAGCCTGCACCTCGCGCTCCTGTTCCAGCAGCACGAGCTGAAGGAGCGTACTCGCCGCGACGCGCTGACCGGCGCCTGCACGCGGCGCGAGTTCTTCGAGGTCGGCCGCGCGGAACTGAAGCGGGCGCGCCGCTACGGACACCCGCTCTGTCTGCTGATCATGGACTTCGATCACTTCAAGCAGATCAACGACCGCTACGGACACGCCGCCGGCGATCAGGTGCTCAAGGTACTCTCGCGGCGGATCATGGATGCGCTCCGCGCCTCCGACCGTTACTACCGCTTCGGCGGAGAGGAGTTCGTGATCATGCTGCCGCACAGCGAAATGGAGGAATCGCTCCTCGTCGCCGAGCGCATCCGGGTCCTCGTCGAGACGCGCCCCGTCGAGTTCGGCGATCTCACCATCCCCGTCACGCTCAGCATCGGCATGGCGCGCCTCGAAGGCGCCGGGGAGACGCTCGACGACGTGGTCGCGAAGGCCGACCGGGCCCTCTACATGGCCAAGGAGGCCGGCCGGAATCGCGTCGAGATCCACGAACGTCTCCGGCAGGCCGGGGCCTGAGGCCTGTCAGGATGGCGCCGTGAGCCAGCCGGACAGCGATCACGTGCGGGCGCGCATCCGCGCCCGTCTCGCGGAGCTCGACCCCGATGACCATGGGCGTGGAACCGACGGTGACGTCGTGACCCTCGATCAGCAGCGGGTCGGCCGGCTGACGCGCATGGACGCGCTCCAGGCACAGGCCATGGCCGGCGCCGTGGACGCGCGTCGTGCGCGTGAACGGCGGCGTCTGCGCCAGGCGCTCGCGCGCCTCGACGCCGGCAGCTGGGGGCTCTGCATGGCGTGCGACGATGCGATCGCCCCGGCGCGGCTGGAGATCGATCCGGCGGCGGAGCACTGCATCGCCTGCGCCGCCGCGGCAGCGGACTGAAGCGGATACTCGAGGAGAACGGAGCGTGAGCCTGCAGGAAACCGACGCCATCGCCGCCGCCGGCGCGGGGATCGAGATCCGGGACTACGACGCGCGCCGCGACCGCGAGGGCGTCATCCGCTGCGTGGCCGCGCTGCAGGACTACGAACGCTCCCTGGAGCCGACGCTCCCGCCCGGAGATCGCATCGCGCGTCGCTACGTCGAGGCCATGCTCCAGCGCTGCGCCGCCTACGAGGGGCGCGTCTTCGTGGCCGCCGGCAGCTCGGCGCTGGTCGGTTTCGTCTGTGTGCTCGCGCGCGTCCCGGAGACCGCGCCCGACGAGTACGCGCGCCCCCACGCAGCGATCGGCGAGCTGTTCGTGGACGAGTCCTTCCGCGGTGCGGGCGTGGGCCGACGCCTGCTCGCGCGAGCCGAGACGCATGCGCGCGTGCGTGGCGCGGAGCGGCTCCGCGTCCAGGTGCTCGCGGCCAACGACGGGGCGCGCGAGCTCTACAGGGGGTTCGGCTTCCGCGATCGGCTCGTCGAACTCGAGAAGCGCCTGGAGTCCCGTCCATCGAAGCGCTCCTGATCCGCGACGGTCGGGAGGACGAAGCGGCTGCGCTCCGGGACATCGAGCGCCGCGCCGCGGCAGCCTTCGCCGGCACCTCCCATGCTGCACTGGCGGTGCCGGTTGACGACGCGCTCGTGCCGCTCGCGCAGTTCGTCGCTGCGGCCCGCACGGGTGACCTCCTCGTGGCGGAGCTGGCAGGCAGCGCGGTCGGCTTCGCGCTGCTCGGTCGGCTCGGCGCGGACGCGCACCTGCGTGAGATCGACGTGCTGCCCGCCTGCGCAGGCGCGGGCGTCGGTTCCGAACTCCTCGAAGCGGCCTGCCGGCGGGCGTCGACGCGCGGGGCTCACCGCATGGTGCTCACGACCTTTCGCGACGTCGCGTTCAATGCGCCCTGGTATGCGCGCCACGGCTTCGTCGAACTCGCCGACGGGCATCGGGGCGCGTCGCTCGACGCGATCCTCTCGGCGGAGATCGAAGCCGGTCTCGCGCGTTCGTCGCGCTGTGCGATGGCGCGCTGCCTGCAGCCGTCTCCCTGACGGCGTGGTCCCGTCAGCCGCGACGTCGGGCGAAGCGCTCGCGGTTGTCGTTCCGCTTCTCGGCGTTCTTGCGCAACAGCACGTAGACGGCGCCGTAGCCGCCGTGCTGACGCTGCGCCGTGTGGTAGGCGAGCACCCCGTCGAGGTCCTCGAGCCAGCGTGCGACATAGCTCTTGATGCGCCCGGGCGTCGCGCTGTGCTCGCCGCGGCCGTGCAGGATCAGGACCGAGCGGAGGCCGTGGGCGATGCCTTCCTCGACGAAGCGCCAGACGTCCTCGCGCGCCTCGCGTACGGTCCGGCGGTGCAGATCGAGCGTCGCGTCGGGCGCGTACTTGCCGAGGCGCAGCTTCCGCCAGACGCCTTCCTGGACGCCGTCGTTCTTCCAGGCGACCTCGTCCCAGGGACCCACCGGACGTACCTCCCCCAGCGTCAGGGGATTGGGGTCGCCGCCCTCGTGCTCCGCGGCGCGCTTGCGCGCGAGCTGGGCCGTGGTCGGAGCGCGCTGCTGCTGGACCGGAGCCAGTGAAGGCTCGCGTTCGAGGGGCACGACGCCCGCCATCTCGGCGGCGAACAGGTCCTCGTCGTCGTTCATGGTCGGTCTCCGTACGGCACCCCGCCCTGCGCCAAGGTCGGGGTTCGCGGTCGCCGATGCAAGTCCGGGAGGGCCGCTCAGCCCTGCCCGAAACTCCGCGCGTCCCGGGCGAGATGGGCGCGCTCGGCCTCCGTGTGGTGGCGGCCCAGCACGTCGTTGCGGTGCGGAAAACGGCCGAAGGTCGCGATGAGCGCCGCGTGGTCCCGAGCGTGGCCCAGATAGCGATCCACGACGGCGGCTGCTTCCCAGCCCGCGCGCTGCTCCTCGCGACAGCCTTCCAGCAGCGCGATGCCCTCCCGCTGCGCGCCGGGATCCTCGGCGTGCTCGAAGGGCAGATAGAGGAACAGGCGGGGTTCGAGGGGCAGCTCCCGGTCCTGCCCCGCGGCGACCGCTCGACGGGCCTGGACGAGGGCGGCTGCGTCGCCCGCGAAGGCGCCCGGCGTGCCCCGGAACAGGTTGCGGGGCAGCTGATCCAGCAGCAGGACCAGCGCGAGACGGCCGCGGGCGCTGCCGCCCCAGTGATCGCGCTCGCCGGCGAGGGCAGCCTCGACTTCGGCGCCGAAGCGCGCTCGCAGCGCTTCGTCGAAGTCCGGATCGGCGCGAAACAGCTGGCGCCTGCGCGCCGGGGAACACAGGCCGGCGTCGAGTTCGCCGAACCAGCATTCCAGCAATTCGTCGATCACGATCGCGAACGCATGAAATCGGCGAGTCGCGCGTCCGCGCCGCCGCGCGCCGCGAGTCCCGCCAGCACCCCGGCGCGGTCCGCATCGGAGCGGTTCTGCGACAGCTTGAAGACGCCCTCGCGCCGGCGCACGTGCAGACGGAAGCCGCGGATACCCCGCAGCATGCCTTCCATGGTGGCCGGTGTGACCACCTGCTCGATGCCCGGTTCCGATTCGAACTGCGCCACCATGGCGTCCATGCCCGCACGCAGATCGTCGGCGTCCTCGATCTCGCGGCCCGCCACGGTGCAGTGCACCGCGGTGTAGTTCCAGGTAGGGACGGCGCGCCCGGCGGCGTACCAGCGCGGCGACACGTAGCCGTGAGGGCCGCTGAACACGACTGTCGTCGCGGCCCCCGCCGCGAGCAGGTCGCCGTGGGGATTCTGCCGGGCAAGGTGGCAGACGAGCGTGTCGTCGCCGTGGCGCAGCACGGGTGCGTGCGTGAGCATGGGCGCCTCGCCGGCAGCGGCGGCACTCGCGATCAGCGCGAAGGGATGCGCATCGACGAAGGCATCGAGGGCTGCTCGCTCGTCGACCGCGAAGGCGGTCGGCCGGTACATCTCAGGTCTCCCAGCATTCCAGGTCGTTCGCGAACACGACCACGCCCTTGAAGCGCTCCGTGATCTCCCGCCGCGACTGGTTCTCGCGTCCGCGCGTGCGACTGCTGCGATGGGACAGGATCACCATGTTCACGTCCGCGTCGGCCGCGAGCTTGCCGATCTGCGAGGGCGGCATGTACAGCTCGCGGGCGGCACCTCGGACGTTCTCCGGCGCACCGTGGTGGGCGATCAGCAGCGTCGATCCCGCCGCGAGCTCCGCGACGGTCTGGCGGCGGTTCCCCGTGTCGCCGGTGAAGGTGATGCCCACCCCGTCGACGTCCACGCGCCAGGCGAGCGACGGATAGGGTCCGTGATCCGTGGGGATGGCGCTGATCACCAGGCCGTCGCGGCGCAGGACGCTGATGCGCTTGCGGCCGCTCGTCTCCAGTTCGTAGGGCACCACCTCGAAGCCGGTGGAGGAGAGCGGGGAGAACAGGTCGGCGAGGTAGCGATAGGCCCCGCGGGGACCGAACATGAGGTCGATCCACTCGTTGAAGCCGGGCGTGAGGGAGCCACCGTCGGGTCCGTAGAGCGGCAGGGGTTCGCTCCGACGCGCGCTGCGGCTGCCGGCGAGCAGGGCCGCGAGGTCCGCGCTGTGATCGGCCTTCAGTTGGCTGAGGAGGATGGCGTCGAGATCCTCTAGCCTGCCGCCGGCCTCCTCGAAGTGCGCGGCCGAGCCCGGGCCCGTGTCGACGAGAACGCGGGCCTCGCCGTCGACCCAGACCACGTAGCCACTCGAGGCCGAGCCGTCGTCGAGTTCCTCGCCGCCCGAACCGAGCACCTGCACGTAGACACCGGTGTCGCCGCAGGCGCGGCGGTCGACGACCACCTCGAACGGCTGCTCCGTCACCGTGCGGTCGAAGTCCCCCAGGGTGCCGAAGTCCGGAGCGGCCAGCGCCGTGGCGGGCAGGCCCGCGAGGGCGAGGAGCGCTAGGAGTCGGGGCGAGCGGACCATGTGGCCTCCGTCGATCAAATGGTCGGTTTCGGCGGGCGCGCTACCTTACCAGCAGCAGGCGCCCCGGAATGTAGTGCACCAGGACCGGGCACGCTGCTGGCCCGCTGGGCCAGCAGCGCCGCGCCGCGCGCCGCGTCCGGTTACGAGCGGTCGCGCTCGCCCGATGGACGTTCACCTGAGGAGGCGGCGCTGTCGTTCGTTCGTCACGGGGCTGCGGTACGATACTTGCTTCATCCTCGGCGACCGACACGGCGCAACCAGGTACATGGACAGCCTCATGCTCAGACCGTTCCGTCCGCGCGGCAATCCCGCGCCCCGACGCCCCCTGCGCACCGCGCGCTGCGTGCTCGTCGATGCCGACCGGCATCTGCTCGTGGTCCACGCCGGCAAGGGTCGCCATCGTCGGCCCCAGTGGGGGCTGCCGGGTGGCCACATCGACCCCGGCGAGGCGCCTGACGTGGCTGCGCGCCGGGAGCTGCGCGAAGAGCTGTATCTTTCCGTCGACGACCTCGCCTTCGTGGACGACTACGCCTACAAGGGCAGCTGGCATCGCGTCTACACGGCGCGCTGCGGCAGTCCCATCCACCGCTTCGACGATACGGAACTGCTCGAGATCGGCTGGTTCACGGTCGAGGACGTGCAGGAACTCGCCGACAGTGGTGCCCTCCACGCCGGCTACGAGATCGACGTGATCCGATTGCTGCAGGCCGCGCAGGCGCCGCTGCGGGCCGCGAGCTGAATTGATCCGGGTAAAATTTTGCATTCATGAATTGACCGGGGTTTAATTGCGTCCTTCGCCTGCGGGCGTCGCGACGGGAAACACCCCATGTCCTCCGGATCCACCCTCGCCTTCACCGGCGGCTCGCTGCTCGCGCGCGGCGATCTCGCGCGCGTCGCGCTCGCCGTACACGACTCCGAGGCGCATCGCCGCGGCGAGCTGGTACTGCTCATCGACGCCGACACGGGACGCGAGTTCGACATCGATCTTTCCGGCACACGCGAGGAGATCGCTGCGCGCCACGCGTCTCCGGACGCGCCCGATGCCGACGCGACGGCTGGCGGCGAGGCTGCTGATGCGCCGCGGCGCCGGGGCCGTCCGCGCCTCGGTGTGGTCGGTCGCGAAGTGACGCTGCTGCCCCGGCACTGGGCCTGGCTGGAGCAGCAGCGGGGCGGCGCCTCGGCGACGCTCCGGCGCCTGGTCGACGCGGCGCGCAAGGCCAGTGAGGGCGGCGAGGCCCGGCGCCGGGCCCAGGATCGGACGCAGCGCCTGATGTCCGCTCTCGCCGGCGATCTACCCGGCTTCGAAGAGGCCGCGCGTGCGCTCTACGCCTGCGACGGCACAGCCTTCGAGCGCGAGACCGCTGCCTGGCCGGTCGACGTGCGCAGCGTCGCGCGCGAGTTCGCGGCCGACGCCTTCGCTGCCGACGCCTGAGCGCTACACTCCGTGCTCCGGCCGCCCCGGGAAAGCCCGCATGGCATCCATCGAAGACCCGTTCCCGCTACCGTGCGGGGTCGTGCTGCCCAACCGCCTCGCGAAGGCTGCGATGACCGAGGGCCTCGCAGACGCCTGGAACCGACCGACCGCCGCCCACGCCCGCCTCTATCGCCGCTGGGCCGAGGGCGGCTGCGGCCTGCTGCTGACCGGCAACGTGCAGGTCGACCGGCGCCATCTCGAGCGCCCCGGCAACGTGGTGCTCGACGGCGAGCCGGATGCGGAGGCGCGCGCAGGGTTCGAGGCCTGGAGCGCCGCGGCCCACGCCGGCGGTGCGCGCATCGTCATGCAGCTCTCGCACGCGGGCCGGCAGACGCCGGACAGCGTGAATGCGCGGCCGTCGGCGCCCTCGGCCGTGGCCCTGGGCCTGCCCACGGGCTTCGGCGCGCCGCGCGCCATGACGGCCGACGAGATCGAGCAGGTTCGTGACGGCTTCCTGCGCGCGGCGCGCATCGCCCGCGAGACGGGCTTCGACGGCGTGCAGGTCCATGCCGCGCACGGTTACCTGCTCTCGCAGTTCCTCAATCCACGCGTGAACCAGCGTGTCGACGAGTGGGGCGGCAGCCTCGAGAACCGCGCCCGTCTGCTCCTCGACATCGTTCGTGCCATCCGCGCCGAGCAAGGCGACGGCTTCGCCCTGTCGGTGAAGCTCAACAGTTCGGACTTCCAGCAGGGCGCCTTCAGCCACGAGGACTCGCTCACGGTAGCGCGCTGGCTCGGTGAGGCGGGCATCGATCTCCTCGAACTCTCCGGCGGCAACTACGAGCAGCCGCGCATGATGGGCGCCGAGGGCATGGAGCCCGTCTTCGAGGAAGCGGTGCGCGAATCGACGCGGCGCCGCGAAGCCTACTTCTTCGCCTATGCCCTCGACCTGCGCGAGGTGACGCGTGTGCCGCTCATGGTGACGGGCGGCTTCCGGACCCGCGCCGGCATGGACGAGGCCCTCGCCGAGGACGCCTGCGATCTGATCGGCCTCGGCCGGCCGCTCTGCTTCGCGCCCGAAGCGCCTCGTCAGCTCCTCGAAGGCACGCGCGTCGAGCTGCCGCGTCTGGAGGACAGGCTCCGCCTCGGCCCGGGGCCCCTCGGCCCCCATTCGCGCTTCGATGTCTTGAAGGCGGCGAACGCCTGGGGCGCCCAGGGCAGCTTCTGCCTGCAGATCCTGCGCATGGGTGCGGGGCGTGATCCGGATCGCCACGCCAGTGCCTGGAAGGGGCTGTTCGGTTACCAACGGACGGAGGCCGAGGCTGCCCGGCGCTGGCGCGCCGCGAATCCCGAGCCGATCGATCGTTGAGGGCGCGTCGCCGCGCCCAGCCGATGCTCAGCGCTCCCTCGTGGCCAGCGACTCGCGATAGGCGCCGGGCGCGAGACCGATACAGCTGCGAAACTCACGCGTGAAATGCGCCTGATCCGCGTAGCCGCAGGCAAAGCCGGTCTCTGCGAGCGGAACACCCTCGGCGACGAGCCGCGCGGCGCTGTCGGCGCGCGTCCGTCGCAGCAGTGCCCGGAAGGTGGTGCCCGCGTCCCGTAGCCGGCGCTGCAGCGTGCGTGCCGTGAGGCCGAGCGCGGCGGCGGCATCCTCCACGCGCCAGCTCTGGGCCGGGTCCGAGGACAGCAGCCTTCGGAGCTGTTCGATCAGCGACCCGACCGATTCCGATGTGGCTACGGATGCCCCGCGATCGCGCGGGGAAAAGCTGCTCCAGCGCAGTCGGAAGCATGCGGCGGACGCGGGCGCCGCCCTCAGCGCTCGCGGTGAGCCTGCCACCAGGAACACGGCGTCGGGCTCGAGGCGCGCTTCCAGCTCGTCTGCACCGGCGTCCTGCAGCAGACCCGCGACGAGCCCCGCGATGAGGAGGTCCTCGACGAGGGCCGGCGCGGGACCTTCACTCGCATGGTGCTCCAGCAGTGCCCAGTTCCCGCCTAGCGCGACGATCCGTGTGCGGTGGCGGCTGTGGTAGTAGCGCTCCAGGCGTTCCCAGCGCGCGAGTACTTCTGCCGCGGTCGGCGCGCGCCGGAAGACTTCCAGCACCGGATCCCAGGGTACTTCCAGCACCTCCCGACCGACCGCGAGCACGGCGTCCGCACCGAAGCGTGCATGGCCGGCCTCGAGCAGGGATCGCTTGTCCCGGGCGGGTGCGTGCGCCGCCGCACCGGACATGGAGGCGTCCGCCAGGCCGCGGCGCGCGAAGGCGGATCTGACGAGTCCGATCAGGGCGCTGCTGGTGAGATCGTCCATGGGCGGGATGCTCTCACGTGATCGGCAGCGTCCGGGGCGCTGCGCCGTCGAGCGCCGCGAAGGCGTTCAGTATCGCTGCCGGAGCGGCCGCGATCGCCGTTTCAGCAGCGCCGCTCGGGGGTGCCTGCGATTCGACCAGCTCGACCGTGAGTGGCGGTACGTCCGAGAAGCGCGGGATCGCGTAGCGATCGAACTGCTGCGCGCTCGGGCCGTCCGCGTCGAAGGCGAGCGCCTCGGAGAGGACCGTGCCGATGCCCCATGTCAGGTTGCCCTCGATCTGGGCGCGCACGCGATCGGGGTTCACCACCAGGCCGCAGTCGTGCACGCACCACAGGCGCGTCACCCGAGGCCGGCCTGCCTCTCGCGTCACCTCGGCCGCGACGGCGACGAAGCTCTGTTCCTTGTAGATCGCGCAGCCGTGGCCGATGGCGTGACCTGTCCTCGCGCCGGCTTCGGTCAGTGCCCCGAGGCGCGCCAGACAATGCCGCAGGCGGTCGTGCTCCGGTGGCAGCTGGTCGAGACGAAAGCGGAGCGGATCCCGGCCCGCTGCGCGCGCGAGTGCATCCACGAGCAGCTCCACGGCGCAGCCGTTCGGCGCAGCGCCGAGGCCGCGCCAGGGCCCCGTGGGTACGGGGAGGCGCACGTCCTGGAACTCCACCCGCGTGCGGTCGGCCGCGTAGGGGGGCGCGGCGCCGCGGGCCACGCCCGGATCCGGAACGAGCGAGGTCGCGGTCTGCATCCAGCCCGGCATGGCGGCCGAGGTGAAGAGCACGTGGCCGGAAGTGAAGGCGTGCCACCAGTCGCTGATGCGTCCCGATGCGTCCAGGCGCGCGCGCAGCCGGTGTTCCGAGGGCGGTCGATGAAAGCCGAGCGTGAACTCGTCCTCGCGGGTCCACTGGAGCCGTACCGGGCGGCCGACGCGGCGGGCTATGCGCGCGGCTTCGAGTTCCACCGTGCACAGTGTCCGGCCGCCGAAGGCGCCGCCGGTGCGCTGCGGACGGACGCTGACGTCCTGGGCCGCGAGATCGAAGGCCTTCGCCAGCGCGCTGCGCACGAGGAACGCGTCCTGCGTGCCGGTCCAGACGTCCAGTCGTCCGTCCTGCCAACGCGCCACTGCGACGCGGGGTTCGAGGAATGCGTGGGCGGCGAAGGGGATCGACAGGCGCAGATCCACGGGCCAGGGCACATCCTCTTCCACGCGTCCGCTCACGACGCCGTGTTCGAGATCGCCCGCCGCCAGCCGTCTGTCGATGTCGAGGTCCCGGCGCATGGCGTCGACGTCGAGCGCCGCACCGCCTTCCCAGGTCACCCGCGTGTTCGCCACGGCCGCTGCGAGGACCCCGCTACGCTCGCCGAGCACGCAGACGAGGTCGCCGTCCTCGACGGTGCCGAGGCACCCCGGCAGGGCGCGCGCTGCGCTGTCGTCCATTGCGACGGGGCGTGCGTCGCGCCGCGGTGGCCGCAGCACGCGCGCGTGGACCATGCCCGGGAGCCGCAGGTCTCCGGCGTAGAGGGGCCGCGCGTGCAGGATCGCGTCGAGGTCCTTCGACTGCACTGGTGCGCCGACGCTCGGGCCGCGCTGCAGCGTCGCGGCATCCGGTATCGCGCGGGCACGGATGGCCTCACCGTCGCCGGCCAGGGCTGCGAAGGTCACTAGCGCGCCGCCGGGGACGACATAGCCCTGATCCGTGGCGCGCAGCGTCGACCCTTCGGCCGACAGACGTTCGGCCGCGCGGCTGCGAAGTGTCGCTTCCAGTGCCGCGCCGGCGCGCGCGACGAGCGGGGCGAAGAGCGCGATCGATTCGCTGCCCACGGTGGACCGCACGGGCGCGATGGCATCCGTGTCCGGCCGAACCAGGTCCACCATGGCCGGGCTCACCCCGAGCCCGTCGGCAGCGATCTGCAGCAGGCCAGTGCCCGCGTCCTGGCCGATCTCCGCACGCGGATCGAACAGGCGGAAGCGACCCTCCGGCGTCAGCTGCAGCCAGCCGAGGATCTCGGACCCGACGCTGTCGTTGCGCGTCGGGAGGGCCGGCAGACCGCCACAACCCGTGGTCACGAACACGGTCGTGCCCACGGCGACCCAGCCGGTCCGGCGCAGGAAGTGCCGCCGCGACAGTGCGCTCACAGTGTCGGCCCCGCGGCATCGCGGGCGAGCCCGGTGACGGCAGCGGCGATGCGGGCCTGGGTGCCACAGCGGCACAGGACGCCGTCGAGTGCGCCGCGGACGCGGTCTGCGTCCTGCAGCGCGCCAGCTTCGTGCAGGGCCGCGACGGTCATCATCTGGCCGTTCTGGCAGTAGCCGCACTGGGGCACGCGCAGGCGTTCCCAGGCACGCACCACCGGGTGAGGGGCGCCGTCGGGTGCCCGGAGACCTTCCAGCGTCGTGACGCGGCGCGCCGTGGCGGCCGCCGTCGGCAGCACGCAGCTGCGCACCGGAACGCCGTCGAGCAACACCGTGCAGGCGCCGCAGAACCCTGCGCCGCAGCCGAGGCGCGGCCCGGACAGATCGAAGAGGTCGCGGAGCGTGGCGAGCAACGGTTCGTCCGCCACTTCGTCGGGACAGGAGACGGCTTCGTTGTTCAGAATCAGGTCCATGGGGCCTCCGTAGTCGTTGCGCGGAGCCCATGGTCGGTCCGTCTTCGCGGCGGGTCTTGAAGGTTCGCGCCAGCTCAGGACGGCAACCATGGACATGCGCTTCGCCGAACTCTGGCCTGCCTGGCGGGCCGATCCCGGTGATCCGGCGCTGGAAGCGGCGCTGCGCGCCCTCGCGCGCGAGGAGCATCCCGCCGCGGCGCAGGCGCTCGCGGTGCGCGCCTTCGAGGGCCACGGCCAGCCCCGGGACGCGGCGGCGGCCTTCGCCTGGTCCCTGCGCGCGGCGCACGGCGGCTTCGCGGCCGGCGCCGCCATGGCCGGGAACTTCTTCCTGCACGCGGAACCGGAATTCGGCGCCTGTGCCCGCGACGCGGAGCGCGCGCTCCACTGGCACGACCGCGCCGGTCTTGCCGGCCATGCGCAGGCCGCGCTCGTTGCCTCGGACAGCCATCGCATGGGGCGCGGCGGGGCGCGGGACTTCGGTCGCGCCTGGCTGTTCCTGCGCATCGCGCTCGCACTGTTCGAGCGGCCGCCGCCGATCACCGAGATCCTCGTGCCATCGCTGCAGGCGGACCTCGGCGCCGAGGCGCGGGCGCGCATCGACGCGGAGGCGGACGCGCTCATCGCGACGCTGCCGCGGGCGGATGCCTCCCTCGAGCATTTCTGGGCGCAGGAACACACGCGGATCGCGGAGCAGATCGCATGAGCAGGGACACGCGTTTCGTCCTGGGCGTCGACCTCGACGGCGTGGTGGCGGACTTCGAGGCCGGTCTGCGGCCCGTCGCCGCGGAATGGCTGGGTGTCGCCGAGGACGAGCTCGCCCGGGAGCTCAGCTACGGGTTTCCGGAATGGAACCTCGATCCCTACGGCGGCTACGAGGCGCTGCATCGCTTCGCGGTGAAGGAGCGGGACCTGTTCCAGCGCCTGCCGCCGATCCCCGGGGCGCCCGCGGCCCTGCGGCGCCTGTCGTCGCTCGACGTGCGCATCCGCATCATCACGCATCGGCTCTACATCAAGTGGTTCCACCAGGAGGCCGTACAGCAGACGGTCGAGTGGCTCGAGCACCACGGCATTCCCTACTGGGATCTCTGCTTCATGCGCGACAAGGGCGCTGTCGGGGCCGATCTCTACATCGAGGACTCGCCGGTGAACGTGGAGCAGCTGCGCGATTCGGGGCTCGAGGTGCTGGTGTTCCGCAATTCGACGAACCGCCACGTCGCCGATCCTGGCGTGGCGGACTGGGGCGAGATCGAGGCCGAGGTCCGGCGTCGTATCGGCGCGCTGTCCGGCTGAGGGCGCGCGTCGTCCGTCCTGTGCGCTCGCCTCGGCGATCCTGCCCTGGCGGCAGCGGTCCTCGATGGCGACGCGCGCTTCAGGAACATCGACGTGCGTTCGATGGTGCTCTACGTCCGAGGGGAGGGCCTGCCGTGCGCGTGCTCGCCCATGCACTGCCGAGCATCCTGCTGGCGCCGTCCTGCCTGCTCGGCGCCGTGTGCTGCTACGCACCGCTCCGGCGCAGCGCACCCTCCTGCTCTGGGAGGGCGTCAGCATGTACCTGGACGCGTCGACGGTCGCCGCCACGCTCGACGTGTTCGGCGGCCTGCCCGCAGGCAGTCGCCTCGCCTTCGACACCCCGCATCGGCGCTTCGGACGCGAGGGCACGGTGGGCGACTGGGTGTTGCGCAACGGGCGTGGCTTCGTCGGCCATCGCAAGCAGGACGTCGCGCGCTTCCCGGCGACGGCCCTCGACTTCGAGGACGAGGGGCTCGAGTCGAACTTCGTCGCGTTCGTGGATGCCGAGCGGCAGCAGCTGTTCTTCGCGGTCAGCCGCGCGGAGGGTGCCTTCGCCGACGAACAGCTCCTGCGGGAACGTCTGGAGTTGCTTCCGCACTTCATCCGCCTCTCCGATCATCTCGGAACGTCGCCGGCTGCAGGAGACATGGATCTGCGCCTCGAGGGGATGCTGCACGAACTGCGGAAGTCGGCAGGCTCGTTGCCCACGCAGCGTCAACTGGAACGCGCCTACTTCCGTAACTTGCTGGACGTGTGCGGTGGCCGTATCGAGGGTGCGCAGGGTGCGGCCCGCATCGCGGGCGTCAAGCCGAGCACCCTGCGCTCGCGTATGGCGCGAATCCTGAGCGAGGAAGGTTGACGCTTCCGGCCGGACCTTCCGATGCCGGCGGCAGGGCGCGGCCTGGTCGACGCCCGGGCGATGATGCGCTCCGTCAATAGCCGGGCGGTGGTGCGAAGCCGAAGCCGGCGGCTTCCAGCAGCTTCGCGACGCCGAGCGTCTTCAGGTCGCCGAACTCCGGCCCGATGAGCTGCACGCCGATGGGCAGGCCGCCGCCGGAAGCGGGATGGCCGCCGGTGGGGATCACCGTCGCCGGCAGGTAGGAGTTGATGGCGAGGCCGGCCCAGAACAGCTGCTCGAAGTAGGGTCGCTCGTCGTTGTCGACGCGGATCGTGCGCTGGCCGAAGGGCCGATGGTCGTGCGGAAAGGCGGCCGTCGCCATCATCGGCGCGACGAGCACGTCCCACTCCTTGAAGAAGGCGTGCCAGGCCCAGCGCAACTGCGTGCGGCGCTCGTTGGCCATGGCGTAGTCACGGTAGCTGGCGGTCTGGGCGCGCAGCAGGCGCGCCCGTGCGCTGTCGTCGTCGGCGTCGAGGGCGGCGGTCGCCGCCTGCATCTCGGCGTAGCCGTC
>JAZBPO010000409.1:0-13594 GCA_036351675.1 Pseudomonadales bacterium | reverse complement strand
CGGCGCGAAGGCGAACACCATGATGATGTCGTTGATGGAGACCTGCACGAGCGTGTACTTGGCGTCACCGCGCACGAGCTGGCTCCAGACGAACACCATGGCGGTGCAGGGTGCGACGCCGAGCAGGATCATGCCGGCGATGTACTCGCGCGCCGTCGTGGGGTCCACCAGATCGGCGAACAGGACCTCGAAGAACAGCACGCCGAGGCCGGCCATGGTGAAGGGCTTCACGAGCCAGTTCACCACGAGCGTGATGCACAGGCCCTTCGGCCGGCGGCCCACGTCCTTCAGGGACGCGAAGTCCACGCTCACCATCATCGGGTAGATCATGACCCAGATGAACAGCGCCACCACGAGGTTGACGTTCGCCACCTCTAGGGCCGCGACGGTCGCGAAGAGGCCCGGGAAGAGCGACCCGAGGCCGAGGCCCGCGACGATGCCGAGGCCGACCCAGAGCGTCAGCCAGCGTTCGAAGAGGCCCATGGGCGATGCGTCGTCAGCGGTCATGGCAGTTGCTCATCGATACGCGTGCGCAGCAGGTCGAAGGCGTGGTCGAAGGCAGCGTCGATCTCCGCGTCGCTGCCTTCTGCAGCCGCAGGGTCGGGCGTGCTCCAGTGCAGTTTCTCGAAGCCGCCCGGGAAGAGCGGACAGCTCTCGCCGGCGGCCGCGTCGCAGACCGTGATCACGTAGTCGAAGGACTGCTCGGCGTAGTCGTCCCAGGACTGGCTCGTCGGCCGGCCCGGGTCGATGCCGTGGCGCCGGAGCGTCTCGACGGACTTCGGATGGACGTACCCCGCAGGGCGGCTGCCGGCACTGAAGGCGACGTAGCGGTCACCGCGGAGCTGGTTGATCAGCGCCTCGGCCATGACCGAGCGGCAGGAGTTGCCCGTGCAGAGCACGAGCACGCGGGCGCGATCGTCGCTCATCCGCAGCAGCCGCGAGCCGGATCCTGCGCGCTGCGCTCCGCGGCTTCGTGGCCGTAGACCGGCGCATCGCCGTGCGTGAGGAAGGTCTCCCACGCGACGCCCTGCGGATCCGTGATCCACTGCTTCGTCGAGCGGGCATAGCAGCAGGTGGTCTCGCCTTCGTCGAGCGTCGGGCCGCCCGCGCTGCGCAGTCGACCGTAGACTTCCTCGAGCTCCTGCTCGTCCTCGACCTGGATGCCGAGATGGTCGACGCCGCCACGCGGCGAATGCGTGCTGACGGCGAAATTCACGCGCGGGTCGTCGAGCATCCAGCGCGCGTAGTCGTGCTGGCGCAGGGTCGGCTCGGCGCCGAAGAGGGCCGAATAGAAGCGTACGGACGCTTCGAGATCCTCGACCCCGACGTTCACATGCAGTCGCTTCATGGCGTTCTCACCTCGTTCTCCGAAGGGGGACAGCAGTCAGGCAGCACACTTTCCAGGGCGAGGCCGCAGGTCTCCGGCGCACCGAGGCAGCAGTCCTCGAGCAGGAAGGCGAGCAACGCGCGCGTCCCCGGGAGATCCACGCTGTAGATGATCGAGCGGCCCTCGCGGCGCGAGCCGACCAGGCCGGCGCCGACCAGGGCGGACAGGTGCGAGGACAGCGTGTTGTGGGGAATGCCGAGCGCCCGCGCGATGGCGCCGGCGGCCAGGCCGTCGGCGCCGGCCCGGACGAGCAGCCGGAAGGCACCGAGCCGATGCTCCTGGGCGAGCGCCGCGAGGGCGCGCGTGGCGATCGTCGTGTCCATTTGTCGAGACTAATCGACATATCTCCGTGACGCCAGTCGCAGTGCGCACACGATGCGCGCTGCGCTCAGCCGTGCCGCGCGATGAAGGCTTCCACGTCGAGGTTGCGGAAGTCCTCCAGCGTCTCCTTCAGCTTCTCGTGCGACCAGTCCCACCAGGCCATGGCCTTCAGTCCGTCCTGGATCTCCCTGGGGAAGCGCTCGCGGATCGGCTTCGCGGGCACGCCGCCGACGATCGTGTAGTCCGGAACGTCCTTCGCCACGACCGCTCCGGCGGCGACGACGGCGCCGGTCCCGACGGACACGCCGGCGAGGATCGTCGCGCCGTGGCCGACCCAGACGTCGTGGCCGAGCGTCACGTGCGCATCGCGACGCCACTGGAAGAACGCCTGGTCGTCCTCCTCGGCGAGCTCGTAGCTGCGCGCGCGATAGGAGAAGTGATGCTGCGAAGCCCGCCACATGGGGTGGTTGCCGGGATTGATGCGCACGTCGCGCGCGAGGGAGCAGAAGTTGCCGATCGTGGAGTAGACGATGGAAGCGTCGTTGACGATGTAGCTGTAGCGGCCGAACCAGACCTCGGCGAGGGAGGTGCGCGCCCCGACCCGGGTCCAGGGCCCCATGACCGAATCGCGGACCTGCCCTTCCGGGTTCACGCGCGGCTCGCTGGCAGGCAGGTCCTCCGCACGGTGCGCGTCCGTGTAGACGTCGTAGTAGCGATAGCCCTCGGGCAGATCGAGGTGGGCGAGCTGGAGCGTCATGGCAGGGTCTCCTGATCGTTCTCCATGGAAAGGTCCCGGTCGCGCGCCGGCGCGCGGAGCAGCAGCATCACGAGGGCGCAGGCCTGCGCCGCCATGCAGAGCGCGAACACCGTCGGGAAGCCGGCCGCTGCACCGATCACGCCGCCGAGAAGTGGCGCGATCGCGGCGACGCCGTGACCGAAGGTGGTCACCGCCGCCAGGCGCAGCGGCGTCGCGGCGGCGGAGCCCAGCTCCAGCACGAGCGAGTTCGCCCCCATGTGGAAACCGCCGCTCGCCACGCCGAGGAGCACGAAGGCCACCATGAGTCCCGCGGGTTCGGCGGCGACGATCAGCAGTGCCTGGGCCGCGATCCACAGCGCGAGCCCCGCGACGATCACGCGCGCGTGGCCGTGCCGGTCGCCGACGCTGCCCCAGACCAGGCGCGTACAGGTCCCGGAGAGCAGCCAGAGCGTGGTGAGGGCCCCGAGAAGCGCCCCCGTCATCCCCGCACCGGCGTCCTCGAGGCGCTCCCCGGCATGGAGCACGTAGAACGGCAATCCCATGCGCGAGACGTTGCCGAGCCCGTAGGCGTAGAAGAAGGCGGCGAAGGCGCGATCGCGGCGCAGCAACTCCCGCGCCGCCGCGACGGTCCCGCGCAGGTCGCGGCGCGGCATGACCTCCACCGACGCGGGCTCGCGCGTGAGCGCGAGGGCCGACAGACCTGCCGCACTGACGAGGAACGCGAGCACGAACAGCCCCGTGTAGGCCTGCGGGTCCTCCGCGCGTGCGCCGCCGAGCAATCGCGACCCCGCCCAGGCCGCGAGCGCCGCGGCCACCAGACCGCCGAGCGTGTTGCGCAGTCCGAGCAGCACGCCACGTCGCCGCGCCGGAATCACCCGGGCCCGGAGCGCGTTCAGCGTCACGTTGCCGAAACTGTTGGCGAAGCCCATGACCCCGAGCGCGGCGACGATCACGACGATCGCGCCCTCCGCAGGCAGCAGGGCGACGGCGCAGGCGACGACGAGGATCTGGCTGCGCGCGGCGAAGCCGGCACAGATGCCGATCCACTTGATCCGTTGCCGGTGCCCGATGAACGAGGCGCCGAGCGCCGGCGAGAGCATGGCGCCCAGCGCCTGGGCGGCGCGCGCGGCGCCGACGACGATCTCCGATCCGGACAGCGCGAACAGGAAGGCCGGCAGGAAGGTAGGCGCCATGAACAGGCGCTGGCCGGCCTGGCCGAAGAGGCCGTGCAGGAGCTCGGCGAACACGTTCCGGCGCAGATCGCGATCACCACCGGTGCGAGGCGTCAGGGCAGTCGCGAGGCTCACGGGACCTTCGGGCGAGGGTTCATGGCGTCATTGCAGGCCGCGGGCCGTGACCGTTTCCACCGCGGCCCCGGCCATCGCGGAGCCCCGCTAGACAACCGGAGCATTGCTCCGCGCGGAGCCGTCACCGCGGGCCTCGGGTAATGAAGCGGTAATCGCCAGCCGCGAGCATCGCCTCCCGTACTCGAAGCGGAATCCACCATGCAGCCCTCGCGCCCGACCGTCGCCCTCGCCGCGTTCCTGTTCACCGCCTCGGCCCTGGCGGCGGACGAGCCGCGCGTACTCACGCCGACCGCCGAACTCGACCCCGGTCCGGCACGCGAGAACAGCGGCGTCGTCGCCAGCCGCCGCCACGAAGACACCTTCTGGATGATCAACGACTCCGGTGACGCGCCTCGTGTCTATGCGGTGCGACGGGACGGCAGCGTTCACGGCGCGGAACGCGGCCAGGCCGCGTACATCGCCGAAGCGGAGTCGGCCACGGCGGCGACCGACGGCTACG
Organism: Pseudomonadales bacterium; assembly: GCA_036351675.1. GTDB lineage: Bacteria > Pseudomonadota > Gammaproteobacteria > Pseudomonadales > Azotimanducaceae > JAZBPO01. Next base: position 9,323 of record JAZBPO010000409.1, on the reverse strand, counting down.
AGGTGCCGGGCGTGCTCGTCGGCGGCGCCATCAACGTCGACTGGGAGGACATCGCCCTCGACGCCGCCGGCCGCCTGTTGATACCGGACTTCGGCAACAACTCGAACGCTCGCCGTGATCTGGTCATCTACGTGCTGGACGAGCCGCGGCCCGAAGCGGGTCGGACGACCTGGCGTCAGAAGTGGCACTTCCGCTATCCGGAGCAGACCGCCTTCCCGGCCCCGGCGGACGACTTCGACTACGACGCCGAGGCGCTCTTCACGGTCGGCGAGACGGCCTACGTGCTCACCAAGCACCGGAGCGACACGCTCACGAGCCTCTACCGCCTCACCGATCCGCAGCCGCACGTCGTCAACGACGCGGAGTTGCTCGAGGTCTTCGACATCGGTGGGCGGGTCACCGCCGCCGATGCCAGCGCCGACGGCCTGCGCCTGCTGGTCCTGACCTACGACGCGGTCTGGGTCTTCGAGCGCGCCGATCTCGAGGCGCCCTTCTTCTCGGGGCGGGCACGTCGCCTCGCCATCGAGGCAGAGCAGGTGGAGGCCGCCTGCTTCGTGGACCGGGCCGCGGAGCAGATCCTGATCGCCGACGAGGCCGCCGCGGTCTTCTACGAACTCGCGCTCGACGAGCTGGAACCCTTGAGCGCCGCCGAATTCGCCCGTCTCAGAGAGGTCACCCGATGAACTCGCACATCCTGACCGGCTGCCGCATCGTGACGCCCGAGTGGGACGATCTGGGCACCGTCGTGATCGAGGACGGCGTCATCGCGGAGATCCTCCGCGGCCGCCACTTCAGCGCCGGCGAGGACCTCGCCGGCCAGTGGCTGACGCCTGGCTGCATCGACATCCACTCGGACTATCTCGAGCGCGAGATCCGCCCGCGCCCGAGCGCCGAGTTCCCGCTGCCGCTCGCCTTCCACTTCATGGATCAGCGCGCCGCCGCCTGCGGTCTGACCACGGTGATGAGCGCCGTGAGCTTCAGCGACAAGGTCGAACAGGGGCGCAGTTTCGAATCGGCGATCGAACGCGCCCGCTGGCTCGATCGCCTCACGCACGAATCGCTCGTGCGGCACCTGCTCCACGCGCGCCTCGACCCGAACACCAACGCGGTGCTCGATCATCTGGAGGATCTCGCCGCCATCGAATCACTGAAGCTGACGGTCTACAACGACTCGATCCCCGGCCAGCGTCAGTTCCGCTACGAGGACCTGGTGCGCAAGCGTGCGGACAGCATGGGCATCAGCGAGACCGAGGCCCGGGAACTGCTCGATGGCCAGATCGCCGAGCGGAGCGCGATCAATCATCGCGGCGCCATCGCGGAAGCGCTCGTCGGCCGGCAGATCCTCGGCAGCCACGACGACACGACCGTCGCCCACGTGGACGAAGCGCACGCCTTCTCCGCGACACTTTCGGAGATGCCGACGACCATCGAGGCCGCACGCCGCGCGCGCGAGCTGGGCATGTGGGTGTGCATGGGTGCCCCGAACTACGTCCGCGGCGGCTCGCACTGCGGCAACCTCGCCTGCAAGGACGCCATGGCCGAGGATCTGGTGGACATCATCTGCAGCGATTACCACTTCCCGAGCATGCACGGCGCGGTGGTGAAGATGATGGCGGACGGCATCTCGCCCTCGCGCTGCTTCGACTACGTCGCGCTCAATCCCGCCAGACTGCTCGGCATGGAGGCCGAGGTCGGCAGCATCGAGGTCGGCAAGCAGGCCGATCTCGTCGCGTTCAGGGCCGAGGACGCCTACACCCGCGTCAGCCGGGTCTGGCTGGCCGGCGACGAGCGCTTCCGGTCCTGCCTGCGCAGCGACCTCGGCGCCGCCGAAGAAGCCGAACCAGCGGCACTGACCAGCCGGGTCGCGTAGCGACCCGCGCGGACGCCGGAGCCTCCGGCTTCCGCTCGGGTCATCCCCCGCCGGAAGCGGCCAGCTGCTCCGCGAACATTGCGTTCACCATGGCCGTGATCTCCTCGCCGGCTTCCTCCGGCGTCCCGGAGCGGAACGGCGGCGCGGGCGCGTACTCGACGGCGAGCTGGACGGCCTTCGCGACGTCCTCGCCGGCGATCTCGGCCATGAGCGCGAGGCCGAAGTCCATGCCTGCCGTGACGCCGCCGCCGGTCGCCCGGTCGCGGTCGATGACCCAGCGATCGCGGACGGTCTCGGCGCCGAAGTTCGGCAGCATGTCGAGGGCGGACCAGTGCGTGGTGGCCCGGTATCCGTCGAGCAGACCGGCCGCGCCGAGCACGAGAGCGCCCGTGCACACGCTCGTGACCCACTGCGCCGCCGCGGCCTTCTCGCGCAGGAAGCCGAGCACCTCCTCGTCCTGCATGAGAGCGAAGGTTCCGGCGGTACCGCCGGGGACGAAGAGGATGTCAGGCGCATCGAAGGCACCGGCGAAGTCCGCGTTGGGAAGGTAGACGGCGGCCGAATCCGTGGGGATCGGTTCCACCGTTTTCCAGACGGTCTGCACCTCGGCGCCGGGCCAGTAGGCCCAGACCTGGGCCGGACCCATGAAGTCGAGGGCCGTCATGCCCGGATAGATGAGCATGGTGATCTGCATCGGTGATTCCTCCGTCCCGGCGCTGGCGCTCAGACGGCACCCTCGCCGATGTCCTCCGCGAACACCAGCAGATGACCATCGGGAGACCGTACGGTGAGCTCCCGCATGCCGTAGTCCGGCCGGTCGACGGGCCCCTCGGCGATGTCAGCACCGCGCGCCCGGATCTCCTCGACCCAGGGATCGAGCCCTTTCACCCAGAAGTAGGCATCCCAGCATTCCGCATCGCCGTGCGGCGCGACCGGCACGCCCGGGCACTGCTGCACCATGACGATGAAGCCGTCGCGCTGCGGCATGGCGAACTCGGGCGGCTCGCCCCAGAGCGTCGGCCGCTCGAACCCGAGCACGTCGACGAACCAGTCGACGGTCCGCGGGACGTCGGAGACGAAGAGGTGTGGGGCACTCGAGCGGATCTGCATGGTCGAGAGGCTCCGGGAGGACCTGACCGCCCGACGCTAGGCGCACGCCGTGACGGCGCGGTGACCGCCCGACGTGCTCAGGCCGTCAGACGCGCCGCGTGCCAGGCTACATGCTCGGCCATGAAGGTCGAGATGAAGTAGTAGCTGTGGTCGTAGCCGGACTGCGTGCGCAGCGTCAGATCCATCTCCACCGCCGTGCAGATCGCCTGCAGGCGCTCGGGCCGGAGCTGCCCCTCGAGGAAATCGTCCGCCTCGCCCTGATCCACGAGCAGCGCGGGAAGCCGGGCGCCGTCCTCGATGAGCGCGCAGGCGTCGTACTCGCGCCAGGCGTCGCGGTCGTCTCCCAGGTAGCGACCGAGGGCCTTCTCGCCCCAGGGGCACAGGGTCGGCGCGCAGATCGGCGCGAAGGCCGAGACGCTGCGGAAGCGGTCGGGATTGCGCAGCGCGATGGTCAGCGCACCGTGGCCGCCCATGGAGTGGCCGGTGATCCCCTGGCGCGCTACGTCGATGGGGAAGTGCTCGGTGACCACGCCGGGCAGCTCCGACTCGACGTAGCTGCGCATGCGGTAGTGCTTCGAGAAGGGCGCTTCGGTCGCGTCGACGTAGAAGCCCGCGCCCTGACCGAAGTCGTAGGCGTCGTCGTCCGGGACCTCGTCGCCGCGGGGGCTCGTGTCCGGCGCGACGAACACGATGCCGTGCTCGGCGCAGGCGCGTCGGTACTCGCCCTTCTCCATGACGTTCGCGTGCGTGCAGGTGAGGCCCGAGAGGTACCAGAGCATCGGCAGCTTCGCGCCGGGCTCGTGCTCCGGGACGAACACGGCGAAGGTCATGTCCGTGCCCGTGGCGGCCGACGCGTGTCGATAGACGCCCTGGGTGCCGCCGAAGGCGCGGGTCTCGGAGAGGGTCTCGAGCGCCATCAGTACACCACCACGGAGCGGATCGACTCGCCCGCGTGCATGAGATCTAAGCCCTTGTTGATGTCCTCGAGCTCGAGTACGTGGGTGATCATCGGGTCGATCTGGATCTGGCCGTTCATGTACCAGTCGACGATCTTCGGCACGTCCGTACGCCCCTTCGCGCCGCCGAAGGCCGTGCCCTTCCAGACGCGCCCGGTGACGAGCTGGAAGGGGCGCGTGGCGATCTCCCGGCCCGCCTCCGCCACGCCGATCACCGTGGAGACGCCCCAGCCGCGATGGCAGGCCTCGAGGGCCTGGCGCATGACGTCCGTGTTGCCCGTGCAGTCGAAGGTGAAGTCGGCGCCGCCGTCCGTGAGCGCGACGAGATGCTGGACGATGTCGCCCTCGACCTGCTTCGGGTTGACGAAGTCGGTCATGCCGAACTTCTCGCCCCAGGCCTTCTTGTCGTCGTTGATGTCGACGCCGACGATGCGCGCCGCCCCCACCATCTTCGCGCCCTGGATGACGTTCAGGCCGATGCCGCCGAGGCCGAACACGATCACCGTGGAGCCCGGCTCCACCTTCGCCGTGTTGATCACCGCGCCGACGCCGGTGGTAACGCCGCAACCGACGTAGCAGGCCTTGTCGAAGGGCGCGTCCTCGCGGATCTTCGCCACCGCGATCTCCGGCAGCACCGTGAAGTTCGAGAAGGTCGAGCAGCCCATGTAGTGATAGAGCGGCCTGCCCTGGTAGCTGAAGCGCGAGGTGCCGTCGGGCATGACGCCCTGGCCCTGGGTCGAGCGGATCGCCGTACACAGGTTCGTCTTCCCGGACAGGCACGACTTGCACTGCCGACACTCGGGCGTATAGAGCGGGATGACGTGGTCGTCCGGCGCGACGCTCGTCACGCCCGGCCCCACCTCGCGCACGATGCCCGCGCCCTCGTGGCCGAGGATCGAAGGGAAAAGGCCCTCCGAGTCGAGGCCGTCGAGCGTGTAGGCGTCCGTGTGGCAGATGCCGGTGGCCATGATCTCCACCAGCACCTCGCCGGCCTTCGGGCCCTCGAGGTCCACCTCGACGATCTCGAGTGGCTTCTTCGCCTCGAACGCGACGGCAGCGCGGGTCTTCATGCTTTCACCTCCAGGAACTCGTCGGGCGCACGGTTCGGCTTCACAGCCAGCCCTTGCGCTTGAAGAACACGTAGGGCGCGATGCCAGAAAGCACCATGAGCCCGAGTGCCATGGGATAGCCGTACTCCCACTGCAGCTCCGGCATGTGCGCGTAGTTCATGCCGTAGATGCTCGCGACCAGCGTCGGCGGCAGGAACACCACGGCGGCGATGGAGAAGATCTTGATGATCTGGTTCTGCTTGATGCCGATGAAGCCCTGCGCCGCGGCCATGAGGAAGTTCACCTTCTCGAACACGAAGTTCGTGTGCGCGAGGAGCGACTCGGCGTCGCGGAGGATCTCCCGGCAGGTCTCCAGCGACTCGGCGTCGTCGCGGACGTGGCGCATGAGGTAGGAGATGGCCCGCTGCGTGTCCATGATGCACAGGCGCACCTTGCCGTTCGTGTCCTCGACCTGGCCGAGATCGTCGATATCGCCCTCGAGGTCCTCCGTCGTCTCCTCCTCCATGAGTACGGTGCGCGAGACGTTCTCGAGCTCGACGTAGAGATCCTCGAGCTCGTCGGCGAGGTGATCGACCTTCTGCTCGAAGAGCGCGAGCATGATGCCGAGGGGGCTGCGCACCCTGACCGGCACCGCGCGCGCCCGCAGACGCAGCAGCCGGAAGTCCGGCAGTTCGACGTCGCGGGTGGTGATCAGGCGCTCGTCGGAAAGCGTGAAGGCGACCGTACCGTTCTTCGCGAAACCTTCCGAGCGGTACATGAAGAGCGAGTTGATGTGGATGCCGTCGTCGTCCACGTAGTAGCGAGACGAGGCCTCGAGCTCCTCCATCTCGTCGGTCTCGGGGACCACGTCACCGAACTTGCGGTCGACGAGGGTCCGCTCCTCATCGTCGGGCGCGAGGAGATCGAACCACTGGCAGGCCGAGTGGACGGTGGCGTCCTGCAGTTGCCGCAGGCGCCCGTCCTCGATGCTGAATCCCCTGAGCATGGCGAGTCTTCCGAGGCTGGAGCGGCGATTCTAACCGAGCGGCCGCCGCGCACGCGTGCCGTCGCGGTCAGGAGACCGCGTCGCCGTCGAGATAGTCCCGCGCGTGCGCGAGCACCTTCGGCGCGAGCAGCAGCGTGGAGATCACCGTGGGGATCGCCATGAGCCCGTACATGCCGGTGATGAGGCCGACGGCCCCCTCCACGGAAACGACGGCCCCGAGCAGGATCAGCGCCACGTAGAACCAGCGATAGCCGCCCTGGCGCTCGGCGCCGATCAGGAAGCCGAGGCACTTCGCGCCGTAGTACCAGAAGGTGAACATGGTGGAGATGGAGAACAGGGCGACGAGCAGCACGAGAATCCAGGGACCGGCGCTGCCGATGCCGGCCTCGAGGGCCCGTGCCGTGAGGGTCACGCCGTTCTCGTCGCCGCTCTCCGCGACGCCGGTCACCAGGATCACCAGGGCCGTGGTCGTGCAGACGACCAGCGTGTCCACCACGGGCCCGATCATCGCCACCAGCCCCTCGCGCGCCGGAACCTTCGTGCGTGCGGCGCCGTGTGCCAGGGCCTCGGTGCCGATGCCGGCCTCGTTCGAGAAGGCGCCCTGACGGACGCCGATGAGCAGCGAGCCGAGCAGTCCCCCGCCGGCGGCGTCGAGCGAGAAGGCATCGGTGACGATGCCGGCGACGGTCGCCGGGATCGCGCCCGCGTTCGCGACCAGCACGGCGCCGGCCACCAGCAGGTAGAGCACGACCATCGACGGCACGATGCGCGCCGCCGCGTAGCCGACGCGGCTCACGCCTCCGAAGATGACGCCGCCGACCAGCAGGGCCACGACGGCGCCGGCGATCAGGTCGAAGCCGAAGTGCGCGTCCGCCGTCGTCCAGCCCGCCGGCACCGCGACCACGTCGCGGACGATCTGCACGAGCTGGTTCACCTGGAACACGGGCAGGGAGCCGAACAGCGCCGCGACGCAGAAGAACACCGCGAGCGGATACCAGCGCCGCGGCAGGCCCTCGCGGATCACGTACATGGGGCCGCCCTGCAGCACGCCCATGGAATTCTCGCCCCGGTACATGACCGCGAGCGTGCAGGTGAAGAACTTGGTGCCGACGCCGAGCAGCGCCGTGAGCCACATCCAGAACACGGCGCCGGGGCCGCCGGCGGCGATGGCCACGGCCACGCCGGCGATGTTGCCGAGACCGAGCGTCCCCGACAGGGCGGCGCTCAGGGCCTCGAAGTGTGTCAGCTCGCCCGGATCGTCGCGCGCGTCGAAGCGCCCGGTGAGGAGCGCCACGGCGTGACCGAAATGGCGATAGGGGAGCGCACGCGAGAACAGGAACAGGAAGGCGCCGGCCGCCAGCAGCAGCCAGAGCACGTTGGACCAGACCAGGGTGGAGAAGGCCGAGAAGACCGCGTCGATCCGTTCGAGCATGGGGATTCCGCTGGCGAAGCAGCCCTCACCCTGCCGGATCGGGCCCGCAGGCGCGAGGCGCGCGCCGGCGGCCGTTCCGGCTCACCGGCGGAGAAGGCCGGTCAGGCGAGCGGTTCGATGGACCGCGGATCGACCTCGGCGTCGTAGTCCACGCCGTCGACGCCGAAGCCGAAGATGCGGAAGAAGTCGGCGCGGAAGCCGGCGAAGTCCGTCAGCTCGTCGAGATTCTCCGTGCTGACGAGGGGCCAGCGCCGCTTCACCTCGGTCTGCACGGGCTCGGAGAGCTCCGGGACGTCCACGCGCAGGCGGCCCACCTCGTCGAGGACGGCGTCGTCGCCATAGAGCTGCGTCGCGAACATGCGATGCACGTGCTCCCAGATCTCCTCGTGCGCCCCCATCTCCTTCATGACGCGGAACAGGATCGAGGCGTAGAGGGGCACGACGGGAATGGCCGCGCTCGCCTGGCTGACGATGGCCTTGAGCACGGCGACGCGCGCCGCGCCGTCGCGGCCGAGCGCCGTCGAGATGGCGCCCGCAGCCCGATCGAGGTCTTCCTTCGCCTTGCCGAGCGTGGCGTGCCAGTAGATCGGCCAGGTGAGCTCGCTGCCGATGTAGGTGTACGCGATCGTGCGGCAGTCGTCGGACAGCACGCCGGCGTCCGCGAGCGCCCGCATCCAGCGCTCCCAGTCCTCGCCGCCCATGACCTTCACCGTCGCCTCGATCTCTTCCTCGCTGGCGGGCTCGAGGTCCACCTCGTGCACCTCGCCCTTGTCGGTGTTCAGCGACTTGACGTGGAACACCTCGCCGACGGGCTTGATGGCGCTGCGATAGGTCTCACCGGAGTCCGGATCGGTGCGCACGGGCGCCGCGAGGGAATAGACGACGAGGTCGATGGGGCCGAGCTCCGCCTTCGCGAGCTCGACCACCTCCTGCTTCATCTCGTCGGAGAAGGCGTCGCCGTCGAGGGTCTTCGCCCACAGGCCGGCCTTCGCCGCTTCCGCCTCGAAGGCGCGGTTGTTGTACCAGCCCGCCGACGCGGTCTTCTTCTCCGTCGGCGCCTTCTCGAAGGACACGCCGAGTGTGGCGGCGCCCGACCCGAAGGCGGCGGAGACGCGGCTCGCGAGGCCGTAGCCGGCGGAACAGCCGAGCACGAGGACGTTCTTCGGCCCGTTCTCGAGGGCCGGCTGACCCTGCACGTAGGCGATCTGCTCGCGCACGGCCGCGGCACAGCCGACGGGATGGGCGGTGGTGCAGATGAAGCCGCGGGCGCGCGGTTTCACGATCATGAGGATTCTCCCGTGGACGCCCGCGGCCCGCGCGGGCGGCGTGGCGGCGGAGTCTACCGCGGCCGGCGCCGCGCTTCAGGGCCCGAGCCGGCCGGGCGTCAGCCGAACAGGCCTTCTGCGGCAGCCGCGGCGAGGGCGGCCTCCACCTCGATGACCCGCGGTCCGGTCCGCTCGACGGTGAGCCGCGCGGTGTCGCCGGCATCGAGACGCAGCTCCCGATCACCGTCCATGGCGATGACGCCGGGGCCCTCGAACAGCACGGTGACGCATGGCGCGACGCGATGCGCGTCGCCCACGCGCACGTCGCGGTAGAGGCCGGGCGAGATGGGGACGTGGACGATCCGGTCCTCGGGACCCTGATTGCAGCGTACGAGAAGCCCGTCGTCGTCCTCCCGCGGCACCGGCTCGACGAGCCCACCGATCGGCGAGATGCCGACCGACGCGGGGGCTGCGATGGTGAGCAGCGCACGGTCAATCCGGGCGGGGTCGAAGGGCATGCGATTGCCGACGAAGTCGTCGCGCAGGAGCACCGCGTCGACGAGGGCGATGGCCGCCTTCACGCCCTCGGGGGTCCCCGACTGGCCGCACTCCACGGTGATCGACGGGCAGAGGTG
>JAZBPO010000408.1:0-3106 GCA_036351675.1 Pseudomonadales bacterium | reverse complement strand
CTTCGACGGCGGCAGCAGCTTCTGCGCGGCCCCGGCCTCGTCGATGACGTCGATGGCCTTGTCGGGCATGAAACGGTCGGTGATGTAGCGCTCGGAGAGCTCGGAGGCGGCCCGCAGGGCCTTGTCCGTGTAGCGCAGGCCGTAGTGGTCCTCGAAGCGGGACTTCAGGCCCTTGAGGATCAGGTAGGTGTCCTCGACGTCCGGCTCCTCGACGTCGATCTTCTGGAAGCGCCGGGACAGTGCCCGGTCCTTCTCGAAGATGCCGCGGAACTCCTGATAGGTCGTGGAGCCCATGCAGCGCAGCTCACCGGAGGTGAGCAGCGGCTTGAGCAGGTTCGAGGCGTCCATGACACCGCCGGACGCGGCGCCTGCGCCGATGATGGTGTGGATCTCGTCGATGAAGAGGATCGACTTGTCGACCTTCTTGAGTTCCGCGAGCAGCGCCTTGAAGCGCTTCTCGAAGTCGCCGCGGTACTTGGTGCCCGCCAGCAGCGAGCCGAGATCGAGCGAGTAGACCGTCGAGCCTGCCACGACCTCCGGGACCTGGTCGTCGACGATGCGCTTGGCGAGGCCCTCGGCGATCGCGGTCTTGCCCACGCCCGACTCACCCACGAGCAGCGGATTGTTCTTACGTCGGCGCGAGAGCACCTGGATCACGCGCTCGACCTCGTGATCGCGGCCCACGAGCGGATCGATGCGACCGGCCTTGGCCTGTTCGTTCAGATTGGTCGCGAAGCTCTCGAGCGGCGATGCGGAAGCGCCCTCGGCGCCGGCCATGGCCTCCTCGTCCTGCTCCGGCGGCGCCTCGTTCCCCTCGGACGCACCGGAAACCTTCGAGATGCCGTGGGCGATGTAGTTCACGACGTCGATACGGGCGATGTTCTGCTGCTTCAGGAAGTACACCGCCTGGCTCTCCTGCTCGGAGAAGATCGCCACGAGCACGTTCGCGCCGGTGACTTCCTTGCGCCCGGAGGACTGCACGTGGAAGACGGCGCGCTGGAGGACGCGCTGGAAGCCCAGCGTCGGCTGCGTCTCGCGCTCCTTGTCGCCGGCGGGGATCAGCGGCGTCGTGGTGTCGATGAACTCCTGCAGGTCGGCGCGCAGCTTGTCCATGTCGCAGCCCACGGCCCGGAGGACCTGGATGGCGGCATTGTTGTCGAGCAGCGCGAGCAGCAGATGCTCGACCGTCATGAATTCGTGCCGCTTCGACCGTGCGTCCTTGAAGGCGGCATTCAGTGTGACTTCGAGGTCCTTGCTGAGCATGGGGAGGTGCTCCGTCGGGCCCTTGGGCCTGTATTCAGTCGGTCATTTCGACCGTGGACATGAGGGGGTGGTTGTTCTCCTGCGCGTACTGATTGACCTGCTCCGACTTCGTCTCGGCCACGTCACGCGGGAAGATCCCGCATACGGCGCTGCCGGTCGTGTGCACCGCGAGCATGACCTGTGTGGCCTTCTCGCGATTCATGCCGAAGAAGGTCTCGAGCACGTGCACGACGAACTCCATGGGCGTGTAGTCGTCGTTCATGAGCAGCACCTTGTACATGGGCGGGCGCTTGAGCTCGGGCTTCGACTCCTCGACCGCGAGACCATCACCGGCGTCACGACCCGGTGCGGCATCGTCGCCGTCGGCCCCGTTCGCCCGGATCCACAACTCGCGATTCGACATCATCCTGACTGGACCTGAGGTTCGGGAGGGGTCCGGAGCGCATGGATCAGGCGCTCCGCTTACCTCGAAGATAGTACCTCCCGCCCGCCTTTCAACTCCAGCCGCCCCTCTCCCCGCCGGTCCGACCAGCGTCGCGGCCTCCCGGGTGCGCCCGCCAGGGGCGGTTGACTCGCCCCCTGTGCTTGGTCACATTCCGCGGTCGGGGAAGCGCTCGTTGCAGTCTTCAGGTCGAGACAGTCCACGTCAGATGGATCTGCCGTCCTGTCGTTCGAGCCGACCCGTCCGGCACATTCGGGGAGGATGAGCATGCCGACGGGAACGGTGAAGTGGTTCAACAACGCCAAGGGGTACGGTTTCATCCTGCCCGAAGGCGGTGGTGACGATCTCTTCGTTCACTACTCGTCCATCGACATGGACGGCTACAAGACACTCAAGGCCGGTCAGGCCGTCGAGTACGACACCCACGAGGGAGACAAGGGCCGGCACGCCACCAACGTCCGTTCCTGCGGCACCGCCGCGGAGCCCGACACCTCCCGCGAGGAGCGCTCGGCGCGCCCACGTGGGCAGGCGGGCAATGGCAACGGCCGCAGCCGGGGCAACGGCCGCAGTGACCCGCTGGCCGACCGGGCCTACGGTGGTCACGCGCTGCACGGCGACAGCATCGCCGCCGCCATGCTCTCGGCCGCCGGCGACGACTGAGCCACTCTCGGGCGTCACCTGTCGCGAAGGCGTCGTTCGATGCCTTCAGGTTAGTGCTGCGCGACAGGAATCCCCACTCCAGAGCACCTTGCACCCGGGCCGGTGCGACACCGGTGAACGAGGGCTTCCGGGGCAGTGAGTGCCGCCCAGGGGGCGCACCCGACCGCTCTTGCCTCCCGGGTGGTGCTCACCGCCCCGGAAGCCCGGACGCGTATCACCCGATCACGCGGAACGAACACCGGAAACGAAGAAGGCGCCTCTCGGCGCCGCCCTCGGTTACTGCTGGCGATGACCGGAGATCAGTCGTCCATGTGGGCGATGATCGCGTCACCGAACTCCGAACACTTGAGCAGCGTCGCGCCGTCCATGAGGCGGTCGAAGTCGTAGGTCACGGTCTTGGCACCGATGGCGCCGTCCATGCCCTTGATGATGAGGTCGGCGGCCTCGGTCCAGCCCATGTGGCGCAGCATCATCTCGCCGGAGAGGATCTGCGAACCCGGGTTCACCTTGTCCTGGCCCGCGTACTTCGGCGCCGTGCCGTGCGTGGCCTCGAACAGCGCGACACCGTCACCGATGTTGGCCCCCGGCGCGATGCCGATGCCGCCGACCTGCGCCGCGAGGGCGTCGGAGAGGTAGTCGCCGTTCAGGTTCATGGTGGCGATGACGTCGTACTCGGCCGGCCGCGTCAGGATCTGCTGCAGCATGGCGTCGGCGATGACGTCCTTGACGACGATCTCGTGG
>JAZBPO010000407.1:0-4950 GCA_036351675.1 Pseudomonadales bacterium | reverse complement strand
GCAGGCGTGGCTCGTGGACGCGGGCGGCTGCGAGACCGGCCCGGCCTTGCCGAAGCCCGGCAACGCGGACATCGTCTACGCCAACTGCAAGGGCCGCTTCTCGGTCTTCGACAAGCGTCTCGGCACGGAGCGCAGTCACTACATCGGCGCCAGCAACATCTACGGCCACGACCCGGACGATCTACGCTACCGCTTCCAGCGCGTGGCGCCCGTGCACGTCTCGCCCCACGACGCGGACGTGGTCTACATGGGCTCGCAGTACGTGCATCGCACGCGCGACGACGGGCGGACCTGGGAGACGATCTCGCCCGATCTCACCGCGCGCCGGCCGGAGCATCAGGTGATCTCCGGCGAGCCCATCACCCGAGACATCACCGGCGAGGAGTACTACAGCACGCTCTATTCGCTGCGTGAGTCGCCGGTCCGCGCCGGCGTGATCTGGGCCGGCGCCAACGACGGCCCCGTGCATCTCACACGCGACGGCGGCGAGAGCTGGCACGAGGTGACGCCGCGGGGCCTGCCGCCGGGCGGCCGCGTCGACGCCGTCGAACCTTCCCCGCACGACGCGGCCAAGGCCTACGTCGCCGTCCATCGCTACCTGCTCGCGGACTGGAAACCCTACGTCTACCGCACGGACGACTACGGCCGCAGCTGGGCGCTGCTCACGGACGGCGACAACGGCATTCCCGCGGACGAGCCCGTGCGCGTCGTGCGCGAGGATCCGGTGCGCGAAGGGCTGCTGTTCGCCGGCACGGATGCGGGCATCTACGTGTCCTTCGACGACGGCGAACACTGGCAGTCGTTCCAGCAGAACCTGCCGGTCACGCTCGTCACTGATCTGAAGATCGTCCGCGGCGATCTCGCGATCTCGACCATGGGGCGTGGTTTCTTCGTCCTCGACAACATCGCGACGTTGCGTGAGGCCACGCCTTCGCTGCTCGGCGACGCGCCGCTGCTGTTCTCGCCGGAAGCCACGATCCGCTACCGGCAGATCTACCGGGGGGGCCTCGATTCCGCTGGCGTACCGGACTATCCGGCGCCGGCTGTCGAGATCGACTACTACCTGCCCGAGGACGCGGGCGAGGTACGCATCGAGATCGTCGCCGAGGACGGCTGGATCGTGAATGCCTTCCGCAGCGCACACGGGTCCCGGGCCGACGACGCGACGGAGCCCGAAGCGGACATGGCCACGGGCGCCGTCCCCTTCCTGCGCGACGAGGCGCTTTCCGCGGAAGCCGGCATCCAGCGCTTCCGCTGGAACATGCGCCATCGCGGTCCCTGGCACGAGGACGAGGACCGGCGCTTCGCGGGTGGTCCCTACGCGACGCCGGGCAGCTACGAGGTGCGCTTGATCGTGGGCGACGAGACCCGGACGCGCCCACTCGAACTCCTGGCCGATCCGCGCGTCGTAGCGGCCGGGGTCACGCTAGCGGACATGCGAGCACAGACCGCGCTGAGCCTCGAGCTGGTCGAACTGCTGGGGGAAGCGCGGCGTCTCGCGCATCGCCTGGAGGCCGAGCGCGATCGGCTCGTGGCGGCCGAACGCGGCGCCTCGGGTACACGCCGAGCGGCGATCGATGCGTTGCTCGCGGAACTCGTGGCGGCAGATCAGATCTACCCGCAGCCCATGCTGAGCGAGCAGATCTCCTATCTCCACGACATGCTCGACACGGCGGATCAGGCGCCCGGCGGTGAGGCGCTCGCCCGCTTTCGCGAACTCTCGACGGCGCTGGACGGACTCCGCGCGCGGGCATCCGACGAAGTGCTGTCCGAAGACTCCTGAAACGCCGTCCGGCGCGCGAACTTCCGCACGACGGCGAGTCGCTGCGCAGCAGCCCCTGATCGGAATGTCGCTTCGCCGGTCGGCTTGAACGCGTCGATGTCCGTCCTGTGATCACCGTCGCGGGCAGGGGGCCGGGCGGGCTGGATGTCGAAGCGGCGGTGGTCGGCTCTCGCGGTGCCGACATCCGTCGATGAAGCGCCGTTCCAGTCGGGTCAGCAGGTGTCGTACGGCGACAGACTCTGCCTCGCAGGGTCGACGAGCCGGTGACGCGGTACGTCAGCGCGGCACGGCGCCGGAAGAAAAGTGCACTGGCATCAGCGCTCTAGGGCGTTCCAGGGAGGGTGGCACGGAACTCGATTGAGCTTTCTGAGTGCCAGCAGCGCCAGAGCAGGAGGCCGGGATGGCCGGTCCGGTCCGTATCGAGGACGGGGAAGCAGAAGGTCGAGCGAACCACGGCGAGCTGTCCTCGCGGACGCAGTCCGTTCGTGCTGCGAGCGCTGGCGACAGCTCGACCGTCGGCGAGGCGCGGGTCGTCCGCCTGCCGGCGCGGGGCACGGCGTCCCGCCTGCGTCTGACGCACCTCCGGGTGTTCGGACACCGCGTTCGTTCCACGCAGTTCATCCAGTTCGCTTCGGATTTCGTCGGGTTGTGTCTGCTCGCGGCGTTCGTGCTCCCGGCACCCACGAGTGGCGAGCTGTTCCCGGCGCTCGCGGCGGCGATCGCCTCGCAACTCGGGCTGCTGGCCTCGGGCCACTACGAACACCGTGAGCGGGAAGGTTTCAGCGGCATGGCGCTGCGTGCGCTCATCGGGACCGCGGTCGTCGCGCCGCTCGGTCTGTTGGCGGTGGACCTCCTGCTGCCCGGCGATCGGGCGACCGCCTCGGCGTTGGTGCTGTTCGGCTTGTTCGCAGCGCTTCTCGCGCTGGTCTCGCGCACGCTCCTCGCCCGCTGGCGCGGTGCCCCGGTCTTTCGCCGTCGGGTGCTCGTCCTCGGCGTGGGCCGTGAAGCGGCGCGCATCGATGCCCGCATGCGGCGCCACTCCGATCGCATGGGGTTCGAGATCGTCGGCTACGTCACGCTCGGGGAGCGGGACGAGATCGGTGACGACGGCCTCACCGCCCGCCACGATCTGCGGCAGCAGGGGCTTCTGGAGCTGTGCACGTCGCTCGACGTGGACGAGATCGTCATCGCGCAGGACGACCGGCGCGGTGGCGCGACGGGTTCCATGCCCATCCAGGCACTGCTCGAGTGTCGCATGCACGGCGTCAACACGATCGAGCTTCCCGAGTTCGTGGAACGCGAGGCAGGGAGGATCGACGTCGATGCCCTGCGGCCGAGCTGGTTGCTCTTCTCGGAGGGCTTCGCGCGGCCCGCGCAGCTGGGCCTCAAGCGCGTCTTCGATGTGTGCGTCTCCTGCATCATGTTGATGCTCAGCTGGCCGCTCGTGCTCCTCGTCGGCCTCGCGATCAAGGTGGAAGAGGGCATCCGGGCGCCAGTGTTCTACCGGCAGCAGCGCATCGGCCTGCACGGTCGTCCCTTCATGCTGCTCAAGTTCCGAAGCATGCGGACCGACGCCGAAGGGGCGGGAGAGGCGCGGTTCGCTGAGCACGACGACGCGCGGGCCACGGGCGTCGGGCGCGTACTTCGTCGTCTCCGCGTCGACGAGCTGCCGCAGCTCGTCAACGTGCTGCGGGGTCAGATGTCGATGGTCGGTCCGCGCCCGGAACGCCCATGCTTCGTCTCGCGTTTCACCGAGGAGGTGCCGTTCTACTCGGAGCGGCATCGCATCAAGCCCGGCCTCACCGGTTGGGCTCAGCTCAACTATCCCTATGGCACGACCAGCCGCGATGCGCAGGGCAAGCTGGAGTTCGATCTCTACTACGTCAAGAACCAAAGCCTGCTCCTCGATCTGCTCATCCTGATCCGCACCCTGGAGGTCGTCCTCCTCGGGCGACCGTTCGGCGAGCGCCGGGAGCGCGTGCCCCATGGCGTGATCGAACGGCGGCGCTGACGCTGCGCCGGTAGTCGCTTCGGCTCGACGAGACGCTACTGCGCGAATGGCGGCGTGCACTCGGCCGCGTGGCTGAGTCGCGTGGCATCGCAAGCGGAAGTGCTGCAGCGCGGTCTGCGGTTGGACGAGATCGACGAGGGAGGCATATCCGCGATCTGCTCGGCCTCGGGAACGTGAGCCTTCGCCATTCTGCAGCCAGAGGCTTCCCTGGTGTCTGCGCTCTGCCGATGGATACGGCTTCCCCGCCTGGATGCGTCGGTGCGAATGGGTCGAGCACGTCGGCGTGAGCTTCGAAGGCAGAAGGAAGGGCGTGTCGGCCATGGCGCGCGTGACCGGCGCCGACTCTTGCACTGTGCGGTTCAGATGCGCGCAGCCCAGTCAGCGCCTGTGTCGGCGTGACGTCGACCCCTTCGGCCGGTACCTCACTTTCCGACCGTTCGCCTGCACGGTCATGGGTACGGGATGACCCGCGCCAGGGTGCGACCCGCCGGAGTGGAGGCTCGTGGCCGTCGCCAAGTCAATGGCGAAGGAGGAGGGCGAAGCAGGGGATGATTCACCCGGAACATGTCGTGCGTACTTCGCGCCGAGCGGCGGCGAGGAGCGAGAGCGGCCTGGAGGGGCCATGAGTGACCGTAGGCGAGGACAGGTGGCGCACTGGCGTGGCCTACTACCCCTGCCCCCGAACGGCGTTCCGCTGCCGTACTCTCAGGCGCCGCGAGAGCGGCGCCCGAAGCCGAGCAGCAGCAGCAGCGCGGACCCGAACAGCACGATGCCAGCCGGAAGAGGCACGACCGAGAGGGCGATCTGAGACTGCCCTCCGACCGCTTGATTGCGTAGTCCCGCAGCGGCGGTGTCCAGCACCCAGAACGCCAGATCATCGCGTGCCTGCAAGGTGGTGCCAAGGTCCGCGAGCCATTGGTTGGCCTGCTCGTAGATCTGGTCGTCGATGTCCACCCCGAGGACGCTCGTGACCCTGAAGGCGCCACTCGTGACGTCATAGCCACTGTCGGACGCGTCAGTGGGCATGATCGTCTCCTGTACGATCTCCCATAGCGCAAGCTGGAAGGCCGTCATGCGGCCCTGGTCGTCCAGGCCCAGCGCATCGTCATCGGCGGTGGACATGACGCGGCCGGTGTCGGTGTCGATCAGGCCGCCG
>JAZBPO010000406.1:0-34978 GCA_036351675.1 Pseudomonadales bacterium | reverse complement strand
CTCCTTCGACCCCTTCGAGCGCAGCTACCGCATCGCCGCCATGGAGCTCGCCGCGCCGTGATCCGCCTCGCCCTGCCGCGCCTGGGTCAGTTGCTGTTCGTGTTCTGGGCGACGGGGACCCTCGCCTTCGTCGCCATGCACCTGCTTCCCGGGGACGCCGCCTATCGCATCGCCGCCGGCCGCTACGGCTACGACCAGGTGTCGTCGGCCGCCGCCGAAGCGGTACGCGCCGAACTCGGCCTCGATGCGCCGCTGCTCGTGCAGTACCTCGACTGGCTCGGCGCCCTGCTGCGGCTCGACCTCGGAACGTCTCTCGTCTCCGGCCTGCCGGTGCGCGAGGAGATCGCCCATCTGCTCGGCCACACGCTGCTCCTGGCGGGCGCCGCCACGATCATCGCCGCGATCCTGGCCCTCCCCGCCGGCGTCTGGGCCGCGCTTCGGCCCGGGTCGCTCTTCGATCGCCTCTCGCTCCTCGTCTCGGTCCTGCTCCGCGCCCAGCCCGTGTTCGTCATCGGCCTCGTCCTGATCCTGCTCTTCGCCCTGTACTGGCGCCTGTTTCCCGTGGCGGGCTTCGACGGCCCGGCGCATCTCGTCCTGCCCGCGACGGCCCTCGCCCTCGCCCTCGCCGCCGTGACCGCGCGCGTGGTCCGCGCCAGCGCCCGCACCGCCCTCGAGGCAGAGTCCTTCGCCTTCGCTCGCAGCAAGGGATTGCCCTTCAGGGTCGCCTTCGTCCGCCACGCCCTGCCGAACTTCCTGCTCCCGGTGCTCGCCTATCTCGGCATCCAGCTCGCCACGCTCGTCGAGGGCGTGGTCATGATCGAGTCGCTGTTCTCCTGGCCCGGCGTCGGCCACGGCCTCGCGCACGCCGTCTTCTCCAGGGACGTGCCCATGATCCAGGGCGCGGCCCTGTCCCTCGGCATCACCTTCGTGTTGCTCAACCTGGCGGTGGACCTCGTCTGCCACGCCCTCGATCCGCGGAGTCGCCTGCGGTGACGACGGCGGCGACGCACAGGGCACCCGAGGTGGCCGCACGCCCGACGCGGCGCGGCACCCGCCTCGCCGGTGCGGCAGTGCTGGCGGCGCTCGTCGCCTTCGCGCTCCTGGAGGGGCTCCTCGGCAGCGCGGACCCGGCCGCCCAGGACCTGGAGGCAGCGCTCACGCCCCCCGGCGCCGAACACTTCCTCGGCACCGATCCCTTCGGCCGCAGCATGGTGGCGCGCCTCGGCGCGGCCCTGCGCCTGTCCCTGCTGGTCTCGACGGCCTGCGTGGCAACGGCCCTGCTCCTCGGCACGGGGCTCGGGGTCCTCGCCGCCTGGCGCGGCGGCTGGACGGACCGCTGCCTGTCCACGGTGGTGAACCTGCTGCTGGCCCTGCCGGGCCTCGTGCTGATCCTCCTCGTGGCGGCCCTCGCCCCCGGTTCCCTGCCCGTGCTCTACGGCGCCATCGCCCTCGTCCTCTGGATCGAGTACTTCCGCGTGGCCCGGGCCGTGGCGGCCCCGGCGATCCGCTCGCCGGCCATGGAGGCCTCGCGGCTCCTCGGCTTCGGCGTGCTCTACCGGTTCCGTCGTCACGTGCTGCCCGTGCTGCTGCCGCCGCTTCTCGCCCAGGCGGCCTTCGGCGCCGCCACGGCCGTCATGGCGCTCGCCTCCCTCGGCTTCGTGAGCGTGGGCCTGCAGCCCCCGACGGCGGAACTGGGGCTCATGATGGTGGAGCTGTTCCCCTACTACCGCGCCGCGCCCTGGGCCCTCGCCCAGCCGATCCTCGCCCTCTCCCTCTACCTGCTCGCGCTCCACCTGCTCGCGGGAGATCGGGAGCGATGAGCGCGATGCTCGAACTCGAGGCGCTGCGCGTCACCGCCGGGGGCCGCGCGCTCGTGACGCTGCCGCGGCTCGACCTGAACCCGGGCCGGCCCCTCTGCCTCGTGGGCGAGACCGGCGCCGGCAAGAGCCTGCTCCTGCAGGCCCTCATGGGCACGCTGCCCCCGGGCCTCGTCGCCGAGGGCGATGTGCGTCTGGACGGCCGGGTGCTGGACGCGGACACGCGCCGGCAGCTCTGGGGCCGGCGTCTGGCGCTGCTGCCCCAGGAGCCGTCGCGTGCCCTCGATCCGATCATGCGCAGCCGCGGCCAGGTGACGGAGGTGCACCGCTGGGTCCGCGGCCTGGACTCCGGGGCCGCCCGCGACGCGGCGACCCGGGATCTCGAAAGGCTCGGCCTCGCGGAAGCCGCCGACAAGCTGCCCGGGGAACTCTCCGGCGGCATGGCCCAGCGCGTCGCCTTCTGCGCCGCGACCGCGGGCGGCGCCGGCGTCCTGCTCGCAGACGAGCCGACGAAGGGGCTCGACCCGCCCCGCCGCGACGCCGTCGTCGCCCTCCTCGCGAACCATGCCGAGACCGGCTGCCTGCTCGTGGTGACGCACGACCTCGAGGTGGCGCGTCGCCTCGGCGGCGATCTCGCCGTGCTCCGCGACGGCGTCCTCGTCGAGCAGGGACCCACGGAACGGCTGCTCGCGGAGCCGTCACACGCCTACACGCGGGCGCTCGTCGAGGCGCACCGCACGCCGACGGTCCCGCGCGCACCGGCCGCCCCCGGCCCGCCGGTCGTCAGCGCCGAAGGCCTCGCCCTGGCGCGTGGCGGTCGGACCCTGCTCCGCGACATCGAGCTCGCCGTGGGTCCGGGTGAGCTCGTGGGCCTGGCGGGAGCGAGCGGGATCGGCAAGAGCACGCTCGGCGACGCGCTCCTGCACCTGCTGCCGCCGGAGCGGGGCCGCGTGCGCTGGGCGCCCGGCCTCGACGCACTCCGCTTCCAGAAGCTCTATCAGGATCCGCCGGCGGCCTTCGCGCCGGAGGTGCCCCTGGGCCGGCTTCTCGAGGAACTGCTGGAACGCCACCGGCTCGCGCCGGCGCGTCTGGATGCCCTGCTGGAGGCCTTCGGCCTCGCCTCCGATCTGCTCGGTCGACCGGCGACGGCCGTCTCCGGCGGCGAGCTCCAGCGCATCGCGCTCGCGCGCGTGCTGCTGCTGGACCCGGCGTTCCTGTTCGCCGACGAGCCGGTCTCGCGCCTCGACGCGCTCACGGGCCGGCGGGTCCTGGACCTGCTGGCCGCAGAGGCGCGCGAGCGCGCCTGTGGGGTACTCCTGGTGGGCCACGACCGGTACGCCCTGGAACGGGTCTGCGATCGCGTGCTGCAACTGCAGGCCAACCGCGTGGGGGCCGCGTCCGGACTCGTCGCCGCCTGAACCGGTGCGGAGATGGTCGTGGACACGGGAGCACCGTGGTCCGAATCGGGTGAGGGATCCTCCGACCAACCCGTCCGGCCTCCGCGACCACGGCGGCGGACGGTCCGCGCTGCAGCGCGTGCAGGATCAGGCACCGGCGAAGTGGGACTGGGCACAGAAGCCCTCGTTCCCCTCGCGCACCCAGCTCCCGTCCGGACGGAGCGACCAGCTCTGGCGCTCGTCGCGGAGGTTCGCACCCACGATCTCCGTGACGATACGGCGGCGGATCGCAGGATCCTCCACGGGCAGGAAGAGCTCGACCCGATCGTCGAGATTGCGCTCCATGAGATCCGCCGAGCCGATGAGCACGGTGGCATCGGGGCCGTCGATGGTCCCGCCGTTGCCGAACACGAGAATCCGCGAGTGCTCGAGGAAGCGGCCGACGATGCTCTTCACGCGGATGCGCGAGGACAGCCCGGGCACGCCCGGCCGCAGCGCGCAGTGGCGACGGACGATCAGATCGATGTCGACGCCGGCTTCCGAGGCCGCGTACAGCTGCTCGACGATCTCGGGGTCGGTGAGGGCGTTGAGCTTGGCGACGATGCGGGCCGGCCCGCCGCTGCGCGCGACGGCGATCTCGCGGTCGATCGACGTCCTCAGGGCCGCGCGCAACTGCTTCGGCGCGACGAGCAGGCGCTCCGTGTCGGCGAGCGTCCCCGCCGTGATGTAGTTGAACACCCGGACGACGTCGCGCCCGAGGCGTGGCTCGGCGCTGAAGACGGAGAGATCCGTGTAGATGCGCGCGTTGCCGGGATGGTAGTTGCCGCTCGAGAGGTGCGTGTAGCTGCGCGTCTCCTCGCCCTCGCGCCGCACCACCAGCGTGGCCTTGCAGTGGATCTTCAGCCCCACGATGCCGTAGACGACGTGCACGCCGGCGCTCTCGAGCACGCGCGCGAGGCGCACGTTCGACGACTCGTTCTCACGCGCCTCGAGTTCGATCACCGTGGTGACGGCCTTGCCGCGCTGCGCGGCTTCCACGAGCGCAGCGACCACCGGCGAATCGTCGCTGGTGCGATAGAGCGTCTGCTTGATCGCGAGCACGTGCGGGTCCGTCGCCGCCCGGCGCAGGAAATCGACCACGGAGTCGAAAGCCTCGTAGGGCCAGTGCACGAGCACGTCGGCGTCGCGGATCACATCGAAGCAATCCGCGCCCAGCAGCGCCGGCGGATAGATCGGGCGATGGGGCGGGAAGAGCAGCTCGGGGAAACGTTCTTCGACACGCGGCGTGATCAATGCATCGAGATCGGCGAGTGCCGGCATCCGGCGCACCTCGATGCGCTCCGCGTTCGCGAGTTCGAGCGCCTCGCCAGCCTCGTGGAGCAGGTCGAGATGGCGGGCGAGGAAGCGGATGCCCGCGGCCGAGATCCGCTCGGAGACCTTCAGCTTGGTCGCATGGGCGAGATGCATGCGCCGCAGGCTCGATTCGATCACGGCGAGCAGATCCGCGGTGTGGTCCTGCTTCGCCAGGGCGTTGTCGCGCAGGACCTGGAACACGCCGCACTCGCGGAGGCCGTCGGCGGGCAGGACCCGGCGCGCGTGGCTGCGCAGCAGGTCCTCCAGAAGAACGAAGGCGCAGGCGTCGCCGGGGAGCGGCACGAAGCGCGGCAGCGAGCGGGGAAGCGGGACGAGCACGAAGCGTTCCTCGAACTCGAGCAGGGCGCAGAGATCGTCGGAAGCCACGTACGGGAAGGGATGCTCCGCATCGACGATGCTCGGCGTCAGCACCGGCGCCGCGTGCTGCGCGAACCAGTTCTCGAGCCGGCGCGCCACGTCCTCTTCGAGCGCATCGGGCGTGCGCAGCTCGATGCCGGCGGCCGCGAGGGCCTCGCGCAGGTCGAGCCAGACAGCCTCCTGCCCCGCGGCGAGCACGTTCGCAGCGCGCAGGACCGCATCGAGCTGATCGGCTGGCGTCATGCCGTCCGGCGTGACGTAGCCGTCGGCGCGGTCCGCCGAGCGCTCCAGCTTGGCGATGCGCACGGAGAAGTACTGGTCGAGCACGCGCGCCGAGATCGCCAGGAAGCGCAGGCGCTCGAGCAGCGGATGGCGCGGGTTCCGGGCCTCCTCGAGCACGCGCTCGATGAACTGGAGATCCGAGAGTTCGCGGTTGAGGTAGCGAGCGCTGCGCTCGGAACCGGTCGCGGATTCGCTCATGGGATCGTGGCGGTTTGCCGGGGGCGTCAGCGGATCAGCCTAGCCAGCCGTCATGACACTTTCACGAGCGCCTCGCGAAAGTGCCCGCAAGTGCCTGGGCCGGCTCCGCATCGCCGAGACGGGAACCACCGTCGCGCAGCCGTGGTGCACGCGCTTCGCGACGAAAATGGACCAGGGCCCTTCACGCGCGGGCCCGGAACCGCGCGGCGCCTTCGGTGGCGATGCCGGCCTTCATGGCCTGCCGCGACGGCTCGAGGTCAACGGGGGGGAACGGGGTGCCGGGGCGGGGTCCCGGCGCGGGCGCGCATGCAGAGTTCCGCGCGCCCGCGCGTCGTTTGCAGCGTCCGGACGCCGCTGCGGCGGTCCCTGCGTCGTCAATCGGGATAGCGCAAGCCGGCGGACGAGCCCTCCCAGCCGGCCGTGATCTCGAGAATCGTGTGGCCGTGATGCGAGCGGCCGAACTCGTCCGTCGCGCGTACCGAGACCACGTGCGTCCCGGGAGGCAGATCGTCCTGGAGGTCCGCCTCGAAGACGTGCGTCGAGGGCCCGGCATCGACCCACGCCTTCTTGCTGGCGGCGTTGCGGTTGTAGACCTCGACCATGTAGGGGTCGGCCCGGAGCACGCGCTCGAGCGGCATCCAGGGCCCGCCCGCGACGGAGTACTCGACGACGGAACGGGGCCCACCGTCGAACAGATTGACCACGATGGACGCAGCGGGGACCTCATCGGCGCGCATGCGGCCGTCGAGCAGTTCACCCATGGAGAAATCCCGCTGGCCGCCCGCGCTCAGGCCGTGATGAGCGACGTCGAAGACGATGCGCATCTGCTCGTCCACGGGCAGGCCCGCGCCCTTGTAGCGCACGGCGAGATCGGTGCCGCTGACCTCGAGGACGTGATAGCCGTTCGGGGTGCCGTCGCTCTGATCGGCGATGGGCACGCCGTCGGCGTCGAAGGGGCCGGACCACCAGGCGCCGGAGACGACCGCGAGCACATGGTGATGGAAGGTCCCCGGTCCGTCGAAGCCGTCCTCCGGGCCGTAGTACTGGTGGCTCGTGGTGTGGGTGTGCCCGGCGACCGAGTAGAGATTCGGGCGCCCTTCCAGCAGGTCGAAGAGGCGCTCGCGGTTCTCGGTGATCGACTCGGGCCGGGTCTCGCTGCCGAGCGGCGCGTGCATGGCGACGAACACCAGGCGCTCGTCCTCGACGTGCGAGAGCTCGGCCTCGAGCCAGTCGAGCTGCGCCTCCGTGATGCGGTGCACGTAGCCCCCGTCGCCCCGCACGTCGTCGGCGCCGGCCCGGCCGTTGCCGTTGTAGTAGATGTTGTCGAGCACGACGAAGAGCGCGCGACCGTACTCGAATGCGTAGTAGGGCGGGCCGAAGTAGCGCTTGAAGGTCTCGAGCGCGTGCGCGTCGTCCTCCGCCTCGTAGTTCAGCTCGTGATTGCCCGGGACGTTGTACCAGGGGATGCCGATGGAGCCGATGAGCGCGTTGTAGCGTGGGAACATCGACAGGTCGTCGAAGAGAATGTCGCCCATGGTCATGCCGAAGGCGGCGTCCGTACCGATGAGTTCGGCGACGACGTCGTCGCGGATGTAGTCGAGTTCGCGCTCTGTCTGCGGCTGCGTGTCCGAGAGCAGGATCGCTTCGAAGTCCTCGCGCTCGGGACGGAGAATCAGCGGGAAGTCGATGGAATCGGGCAGTGGCCCCGTGGGCTCGATGCCGCGATAGCGCATGCCCGCGGGCGAACCTTCCGGCGAGTGAACGTAGTGGAACTGCGGCAGGTTGTGGGCGTTCACGGGCGTCGCGTAGCCCGAGGGCTTGGTGATGAAGAGCACCGATTCGTCGAAGGCCTCGATGCGATAGCGACCCTGACGGTCCGTCAGCACCACGTCCCGGCCGTTGCTCACGCGCACGCCCGCGATCCCCGGCTCGCCGGCGTCCCGGACGCCGTTGCGGTTCTCGTCCTCGAACACGACGCCGCGAGCCGTCTCGGCCTGGGCGCCAGTCACCAGCAGCAGCGCCGCGAGGCCTGCGCCCATCGTTCCCGTCCTGATCACGACGTCCTCCGACTGCCGATCGAACGGAGGATGCTAGCGCCTCGAGATGACGGTATGCGGACGGCCGTCCGTCGCGATGCGAGCCGGCCGTGATCTCGACGGCGAACACCCTCCTTTCCCCTTCCGCCCGGGTCATCGCCGCATGCGGGCGCGGTCGGAGCCCGGGGTTCCCGGTGTCCTGACGCTGCGACCGGATGCACGGAGGCCGCAGCAGTGCTCGGCGACGATCCTGCCGAGCAGGGCCGAGGGCTCCTGCAACGCTTCGACGAACTTCCGACTCAGGACACCAGCGTCCCGGTGATCGCGCCGAAGGCGCCGAAGCCCAGGACCAGCACCAGGATCGGCGGTCGAAGTCGCCGGAGCACGAAGGTGCCGAGCACGACGGCGGCGGCGGCCAGCCCGTCGTCGACGGCGGAGACGAACACCGGGTCGTAGAGCGCTGCGATC
The DNA here is from genome assembly GCA_036351675.1 of Pseudomonadales bacterium. GTDB lineage: Bacteria > Pseudomonadota > Gammaproteobacteria > Pseudomonadales > Azotimanducaceae > JAZBPO01. Next base: position 27,049 of record JAZBPO010000406.1, on the reverse strand, counting down.
AGAAGGCCCACCACGGCCGCATTGATCGCGGCGGCAGCCCCGGCGACGCGCGGTCGCGCCGCGAGGCCGTGCCAGGCCTCGCGCAGGGCGAGGACGAGCAGGAAGCCCGGCAGGAAGATCGCCACCGTGGCGACGAGTGCGCCGGTCACGGGGGGCACGGCGAACTTGGCGCCGAGGTAGGTCGCGAGCGTGAACATCGGGCCGGGCAGGGCCTGGGCGGCCGCATAGCCTGTCAGGAAGGTCTCCGTTCCGAGTTCCGCCCCGACGAGATCCGCGAGGAGCGGGAGCACCACGTGCCCCCCGCCGAACACGAGCGCCCCTGCCGTGAAGAAGTCGCCGAAGATCGCCGCGACGGGTCCCGCGCCCGCGAGCAGCGGCACGCCGGCGAGCAGCACCGCGAAGAGACCGAGCGGCAGCCAGCGCACCGCGCCAGCCCGGTCGTCCGTCGGCAGCGCATCGCCGAGGACGAACGACCGCGAGGCGCCCGCGGCCCCGGCGAGCGCCAGCAGGAGGATCTGCATGGCCGGGCCGGGCGCCGCCAGCAGCGCCGCAGCGGTCACCGCCGCGATCGCGGCACCGGCGCGCGTCACGCAGAACGAGCGTCCCATGCCGAGCGTCGCGTCCGCGACGACGACCACGGCGAGCAGCTTCAGGCCCGCGACGAGTCCGTCGAAAGCCACCGTCCCCGCGACGGTCGAGGCGCCGGCGGCGAGGCCGAGCATGATCATCACCGACGGCACCGTGAATCCAGCGAAGGCGGCGAGTCCGCCCGCGAGGCCCCTTCGTTCGAGGCCTATGGCGAAGCCGACCTGGCTCGAGCCGGGCCCAGGCAGGAACTGACTCAAGGCGACCAGACGCGCATAGGCCGCCTCGTCGAGCCAGCCGAGGCGCTCGACGAATTCGCCGCGGAAGTAGCCGAGATGCGCCGCCGGGCCACCGAAGCTCGTGCAGCCCAGCACCAGGAAGCGTCGGAAGATCTCGATCAGGCTCGTCCGCTCTTCCATTGCTGCCGGATCCTGATGGTGACGGTCGTTCTCGCCCCGAGCCGCGGACCAGTACCTCCGCCGCGGCGCTGCGCGATCGGGTGAGTGGCAGGCTGATTCGCGGGGCCCCGTCGAGCATGCATGTCGCCAGAGCGCGATACGTGAACCTTTCGTTACGGGCCTACCGGCGCCACACGGGCTCCCTACAATGGCGGCCTCGCCAGCCTGTCAGGGCATGCAACGTGCTCGGTCCATTCTCTCTCGTCCTCGCGTTTCTCCTCGGCGCCTGGCTCCTGCGCAGGCTCGTCACCCGCCTCGAACTCTCCGCCGCCAAGCACCCGACGCTCGCGGGCCATGCGAAGATGTCCAAGTTCGCGGCCCGTCTCGTGCCCTACTACGCGATCCCGGAAGCGCGGATCTTCGACGTCGACGGCGCGCCGGCGGAGGTGTCGGCACGTCGCCGTGCGGCCTTCGAGCGTCTCGCGGCGCACTTCCTCGCGAAGCAACCGAAGTCCATCGCGGCGTCCGAGACAGCAGAGGCCAGCATCTCCGATCTGGAGTTCACCAACACCTACCGCGTGCCCTTCCAGTTCGCGCGCTACGTGAAGCGCCATCTCCGGCTCGGTTCCTTCGCCGACGCCACGGACGGTCCGCGCATCCGGGATCTCGACGGCAACTGGGCCTGGGATCTCACCGGCTCCTACGGCGTCAACGTCTTCGGACACGAGTTCTACAAGGCCTGCATGGATGCGGCACACGAGCGGGTGCGCGACCTCGGCCCGCTGCTGGGACCCTTTCATCCCTGCATCGTCGAGAACGTCGAGAAGCTCAAGGCGATCTCGGGTCTGGACGAGGTGTCCTTCCACATGTCCGGCACGGAAGCCGTCATGCAGGCGGTGCGTCTCGCCCGCTATCACACGCGCCGGCCGAAGGTCGTGACCTTCTGCGGCGCCTATCATGGCTGGTGGGACGGCGTGCAGCCGGGGGTCGGCAATCCGACCACCTCGAAGGACGTGTTCATGCTCTCGGAACAGCGCGAGGCGACGCTGCGCGTCATCCGGACCCGCAAGGACATCGCCTGCGTACTGGTGAATCCGCTCCAGGCGCTGTCGCCGAACCGACCGGCGCCCGGAGACTCGACGCTCATCGGAGGCGGGCGCAGCGCGCACTTCGACAAGGAGCGCTACTGCGCCTGGCTCGCGAAACTTCGAGCGGCCTGCGACGAGAACGGCGTGGTGCTGATCATGGACGAGGTGTTTCTCGGCTTCCGCCTCGCGCGCGGCGGCGCCCAGGAGTACTTCCGCACGAAGGCCGACATGGTCACCTACGGCAAGACGCTGGGAGGGGGCTATCCGGTCGGCGTGGTCTGCGGCCGCGCCGAACTGATGAAGCGCTTCCGCGACGACGCGCCGGCGGATCTCTGCTTCGCCAGAGGCACCTTCAACTCCCATCCCGTCGTCATGGCTGCCATGAACGAGTTCCTCGGACGCGTCGAAGCGCCGGAGTTCGAGACGCTCTGGGCCACGAGCGACGCACGCTGGATCGGTCGCCGGGAGGCACTCAACGCACGCCTCGCCGAGCTGGGTGCGCCGGTGCGTCTGGAGGGACTCATGTCCGTGTGGACCGTCGTCTACGAACAGGACTGTCGCTACAACTGGATGTTCCAGTACTACCTGCGGGCGCAGGGTCTGGCACTGGCCTGGATCGGCACGGGGCGGTTCATCTTCTCGAACGACTACACGGACGACGCCTTCGCGGAGGTCGCCGATCGCATCGTCGCCGCAGCGCGGGACATGGCGGCGGACGGCTGGTGGTGGTCCGCACCGACCCAGGCGCCGGTGCGGACACAGCTGCGCCGCGAGTTCGTGCGGAGACTGCTGCGCGGTGAGCGCGAGGCCGCCGGGACCTGACGCCCGGCGACTCGCGGCTGCCTGGTCAGGCGGCCGTGGATCGCGCGTCCGGCTCCTCGAGCTGGCCGGCGACGTGCTCCATGGGATCGATGAGCTGGCCCCGCGCGAGCCACAGCGGCGCGCTGCCGTACATCTTCAGGTCATGGAACGGGTCCGTGAGGATCTTCGTGAACCACACGATGCCCGTCTTCGTATCGGCGACGAAGAACAGCTGGACCGTACGGAACAGCACTGCGGCGACGCCGAGCCAGAGCCAGAGGATCGACACGTTGTACCAGTAGACGGACGTGCCTTCCGGGACCGCTGCCATGAGTCCACCGAGGGTGGGATCCGGCAGCAGCAGGAAGGGAATCGCGACCCAGATCGACAGCAGAACGACCTTCCGGGCCAGGTTGTAGCCGACCTTGATCTCTTCCTTGTGCTCGTGCGTCGCCTGGTTGACCTCGTCGTAGTCCTTCGGCTCGAAGAAGAAATGACCGGTCTGGCGCAGGACCATGGCCGCGACCCAGCCGAGCATCGCCGCGGCGATCGGATCGAAGAAGACCACCCCGTACATGGCGAGGAAGCTGAGCGCGCTCAGCAGGTGCAGCGCCTGATTGATGCGGGAATGGTGGTAATAGCGGTGGTCGTCCCAGCGCTGTTTCTCGAGTTCGGCGTAAAAGCCCATCGTCCCTGCTCCCTTCGGTCTCACGCGCTCTGCACGTTTCTTGCTGTGACGGAGCACCACGGCTTCAGGCCGCCGCGGTGCTCGGATTCCTGGTCGCTGCCGCGGTCCTCTTCATCAGGGACCGCCCCATCCTGATCTCGTCGCCCTCCCGGACGCCGTCCGCGAAGATGAAGTCGCGCGTCGTCAGCATCACGATCGTCGATCCGTGTTCGAACCAGCCCAGTTCGTCGCCGCGGGCGTAGGCGGCGTCGCAGGCGAGGCGGTTGGGCCCGCGCCAGTTCACGTCGAGCGCCTCGGGCAGACAGTGCAGGCGCATGCTCGCGACCAGGATCGCGGCCACGGGCACGAGCAGGACCTCGAGTGCGCCGTTCGCGACCAGCGGGATCAGGGCGCGTTCATTGCGCGTGAACAGCCCGGGTATGCGCTTCAGGGTCGGCGGATTGACGTTGAAGGTGTCACCGGAGACGTAGGTGACGGTCTCCACGCGGCAATCGAGCGGGGCGTGGAAGCGGTGGTACATGGTCGAACGCAGGCGCAGCGTCACGAAGCGTCCGTTCTCGAAGTGGCGGACGAGCCCGGCGTCGGGCACCAGCTCCTCGAGCGCGTAGGGCGACCCCTTGATCTGGAAGAGCTCTCGTCCGGCCAGGTCACCGTGCGCACCGATCACGGCATCGCAGGGACTCACGAGCGTCTCGGCGCCGCCCTCGAGAGGCCGAACACCAGGCTTGAGCTCCCGCACGAAGCAGTCGCGAAGGCTGGTGAACTCCGTCTCGCGCTTCTTCGCCTCGGAGAGGTCGAGCTCCTGCACGAACAGGCGCCAGACGGCGATCGCGAACCGCGTCAGGCGCGGGCTCTCGATGCGGCTGAACCAACCCATGAAGCGCGTCGCCAGACGTCTGGGTATGTAGTTGGTGACCAGGAAGTTCCATGCTTCCCGGTCGAATGGGGTAGACGTCATCGGCCTCTCGGGCCACCGAGCGTGGAGGCGTATGGGATCAGAGAGGTCGTGTCGTTTTGATGTAGCTGCGGTGTCAGTCCCGTTGCAGCAGGTTCGGCCCCGCGCCTCGATCGGCCGGGAAGACGGCGGGTCGGCGCTGCACCCGAGCGACCTCGGTGGCCGCTATCCGGGCGGCATCCTCGTCGTACCGGACGGCCGCGACCGGAAGCCCCTGGCCCCACGGCACTTCGAGCTTCTCGTGCTCGACGACGTGCTCGAGGCGATCGCCCGGTCGCGAGAGGCGCCATCGAACCGCTGACCGAAGCCCGGTCATCGGCAACGCCCGAGCGCACGGATCGAGCGGAACGGAACATGCCCCTTCATCTCGCGGATCGCTGCTCGACGTACCGTTGATCTGCGTCAGGCGGACTTAACGCCAGTGTCATGCCGCCGTCATCTGCGCTTTCGACCCTCTGGATCAGCAAACGCGCAGCGGGCGGCTCCGCTCGCATGAGGCGTCCGGGTTCGCCCGGATGCTGCCTACACGCCCGGGGGGGGCCGAATGGCTGCAAGACTTCCAGGACCGCGACACGTACTTCCCGCCCTGTTCTGGTGCGTGTCCTGCGCGCTCGCGGCATCCGCGTCCGGCGCCGACGCCGCCACGGCCCTGGAGGAGATCGAACGGGAGGGCGTGGAGCGCACCGCCGAGGCGCAGAGCGTTCAGCGCGCGGTCGACGGGGTCGCCGCGGAAGCGCGCCGACTCCAGGATGCCTACCAGGCCGAGCTGAAGCTGGTCGACGGCCTCGAGACCTACGTCGACCTGCTCGACGCGCAGCTCGCCTCGCAGCGCGAGGAGGTGGCGCTGCTCGAGCGCTCGATCACCGACGTTGCCGTGATCGAACGGCAGATCCTCCCGCTCATGACGCGGATGATCGACTCTCTGGACCAGTTCATCGAGCTCGACATGCCGTTCCTGCTCGAGGAGCGGCGCCAGCGCGTGGCGCGGCTGCGCGCGCTCCTCGGCCGGTCCGACGTGACCGTCGCCGAGAAGTCCCGGCGCGTGTTCGAGGCCTACCAGATCGAGAACGAGTTCGGCCGCACGATCGAGAGCTACACGGGCAAGCTCGACCTCGGTGACGCCACCTACGACGCGGAGTTCTTGCGGATCGGCCGTCTCGGGCTGCTCTACAGCACCGTCGGCGCCGACCGGACCGGTTACTGGGACACGGACGCCCGTGAGTGGCGCGACCTGCCGGGTTCGCCCTGGAGCCGGCTCGTCGCGAACGGCACGCGCGTGGCGCGCCAGGAGATCGCTCCGCAGCTCGTGAGCATTCCCCTCGACCCGGCCCAGGTGCGGTGATCATGTTCCAGCGTGCAGGCATCCTGCGAACGACCCTCGTCCTGATCGGCGCACTCGTCGCCGGACACGCCGGCGCCGCGACCGACGCCGTCAGCCTCGAGGAACTGCTCGAAGCGGTCCGCGAAGGCCGCATCGGCGAGCGCACTCGCGACGACGAGCGCCTGGAACGCTTCAATGCCGCCCGCGACGAGCGCGAGGCGCTGCTCGCGGAGATCGTGCGGCGACGCCAGCAGCTCGAGGCACTGAGCGCGTCCAAGGAGTCAGAGTTCGAGGACAACGACCTGCTGATCGGCGATCTGGAGACGCGTCTGCAGGAGCGCATGGGATCGCTGAAGGAGCTCTTCGGCGTGCTCCAGCAGGTGGCCGGCGATGCTCAGGCGCAGTTCACCGGCTCGCTCACGCAGCTCGAGCATCCGGACCGCATCGACTTCCTGGTCGATTTCGCCGGGCGCATGGGCCAGGCGAACCGCCTGCCCGAGATCAGCGAGATCGAGCGTCTCTGGTTCGAGCTGCAGCGCGAGATGACCGAGTCGCAGCAGGTCGTCAGCCGCGAGCGGCCCATCGTCACGCGCGAGGGCGCCGAGATCCGGGCGGAAGTGACACGGGTCGGGCTCTTCAATGCCGTCGCCGACGGCAAGTACCTCAGGTTCATCCCGGAGACGGGACGCCTCGTGGAGTTCGAGCGCCAGCCCGCCGCGCGCTATCTGACCGGCCCGCAGGCGCTCGCGGCGGGGACGGCCGGCGTCGTCCCCTTCGCCGTCGATCCTGTGCGCGGGCAGCTCCTGGACATCCTCACGCAGGCCCCGGACCTGTTCGAGCGCATCGCGCAGGGTGGCGCCATCGGCTACGCCATCATCGCCCTCGGCGCCTTCGGGGTCCTGTTCGCGCTCACGCGCCTCGCGCTGCTCACGATCAAGGGCGCCGCCGTGAATCGACAGCTGCAGGATCTGGACGCGCCGCGGGACGACAATCCTCTCGGGCGGATCCTGCTCGCCGCGAAGGCGGAGCAGGGCACGGACCTCGAGGCGCTCGAGCTGCGCCTCGGCGAAGCCGTCATGCAGGAGCTGCCGCGCATCAACGCCTGGATCCCGCTGCTGAAGATCATCGCCGCGGTGGCGCCGCTCATGGGTCTGCTCGGGACGGTGACCGGCATGATCATCACGTTCCAGGCGATCACCCTGTTCGGAGCCGGTGATCCGCGCCTCATGGCCGGCGGGATCTCCCAGGCGCTCGTGACGACCGTCCTCGGCCTCTGTGTGGCGGTACCCATGCTGCTCCTGCACAACACGGTGCAGATGCGCGCGAAGGCGCTCTCCGAGGTATTGCAGCACAAGGCCGTGGCCGTGGCCGCGCGCCGTGCCGAGGCTCAGGACGATCCCGCTCGACCCGTCGAGGCGGCGGCATGAGTGCGTTCCTCGACGCCTGGCTGCCCTGGCTCGCGGACCTGCTCGAGCTGGGCGGACCGATCCTCGGCACGATCCTGCTCATCGCCCTCGCGATCGGCGCGCTGCTGTGCGAGCGGACCGTGTTCCTCTTCGCGGTCTATCCCCCGTCCCTGCAGGCGGCCCGTGCGCGCTGGGCGCGGCGGCGCGAGCACGCGTCCTGGTTCGCACAGCAGGAGCGTGACGATCTCGTCACGACCCTCTCGAGCGGGCTCTCGCGCCGCTACCCCCTGATCTCCACGCTCATCAAGGTCTGCCCGCTGCTCGGCCTGCTCGGCACCGTCCTCGGCATGCTGGAGGTGTTCGACGCGCTCGCGGCCACCGGCTCCAACAATCCGCGCTCCATGGCGGCAGGTGTCTCGAAGGCGACGGTCTCCACGCTCGCGGGGATGGTCGTGGCCATCGGCGGTCTGCTCGGCTACACGGCCGTGGAGAGGCGCGCCGCCGTGGAACGCGACCAGATGAACGCGCACTTCCTGCTCGACGAACCCGGAGCCCCCCATGCGTGATTTCCTGACCACCATGCAGGACACGACGGAAGAAGCCAGCGTCGACATCACGCCCATGCTCGACGTCGTGTTCATCATGCTCATCTTCTTCATCGTCACCGCGACGTTCATCAAGGAGTCGGGCATCGACGTCGACACGCCGTCCGCGGCCACGGCGATCGTGCAGGAGCAGGCCAGCATCCTCATCGCCATCGACGCCGACGACAACGTCTGGATCAACCGGCGCCAGGTGGACATCCGCTCCGTGCGCTCGATCATCGAGCGCCTGCATGCCGAGAACCCGAAGGGCACGGTGGTCATCCAGGCCGACGAGGAATCGCGCAACCGCGTCCTCGTCAAGGTCATGGACGCGTCCAGGCGCGCGGGCGTCTACGACATCGCGCTCGCGGCGAGTGTGGATTGAACGGTCGTGAGCGCGACCACGGATGACTTCCGCCTCCAGCCCGGGCCCCTGGGGCCGGCCGCGATCGCGGCACTCTGCCTCGCCGTCGGCGTCGCGGCGGCGCTCGGCTTCGCCTCCCTCATGTACTTCCTCGTGCACAGCAGCGAGCTCCGCCTCGCCGAGAAGACGACGACCCAGCTCCTCGACTTCGTGCGCGTGAAGCGCAACGAGACGGCACGGCGCAAGGATCGGACGCCGGAGCGCCCGCAGGTGCAGGACGTGCCCGACACCCCGCCGCTCTCGAGTTCCTCGGCGGAGAGCGGGAGTCAGCTCGAGGTGGCCTTCGCGGCGCCCGATCTCGCCGCCGGCGGACCCGAATTCGGTCGGGAGATGGGGCTCGGGCGGGGCAGCGGAGACTTCCTGCCCATCGTCAAGGTCGCCCCCATCTATCCGCGGCGGGCCCTGCTGCAGAACATCACGGGCACCTGCATGGTGACCTACACGGTGACGACCGCCGGGACCGTGAAGGACGTCTCCGTCGTCGACGAGGAATGCGAGCACGACATCTTCCGGCGTCCGTCCGTCGATGCCGCGGAGCGCTTCCGCTACAAGCCACGGGTGATCGACGGCGTGCCCATCGAGGTGCGTGGCGTGCGCAACATCTTCTACTACACGGCGGAGCAAGCGCCCGACGTCGATACGGGGGCGGGGCCATGAGGGCGTTCCTGCCCGTCCTGGTGCTGGTGCTGGTGCTGCTCACGCCCGAGGCCCCGGCCCGCGCACCCACCTACGGCATGAGCCAGCGCGCCTTCGACGCCATGGAGGAAGCCCAGGAATCGATGGACGCCGGCAACCCGGACGGCGCCCTGGCGATCCTCGACAAGGCGCTCGAACGGCGTCTGAGCGCCTACGAGACGGCCCAGATGCTGCGCATGAAGGGCATGATCGACTATCAGGCGGATCGCCTCGAGGATGCACGCGGGGCCTTCGCGGAGGCGCTCGAACAGGAGCGTCTCCCGGAAGCCCTGCGCGGCGACCTGATCGGCATCCTCGGGCGCCTGGCGCTGATGGCCGACGACAACGAGGTCGCCGAGACCTACTTCCTCGAACTGCTCGGCATCGAGGGCCAGGATCTCCCCGAGAACCGCATCCTGCTCGCCAACGCCTATCTCCGACAGGAGAAGTACGGGGCAGCGCTGGCGCCGATCGAGGCCGCGATCGCCGCCGAGCGCAGCCTCGGCCGAGAGCCGAAGGAGCAGTGGCTGCTCATGCTCGCCTCCGTGCACCACGCGCGCGAGGACCTCGAGACCATGCGCGCCGTGATGCGCGAACTCACCCTGCTCTATCCACGGGAGCAGCACCTCATGAATCTCGCCGCCCTGCACGGCCAGCTCGGCGACCGGCAGCGCCAGCTGGCGCTCGTGGAGTCTCTCCTGGACGAGGATCGCCTCGAGGGCGACAGCAATCTGCGCATGCTGGCCGGCCTGTTCATGGCCGAGGAGCTGCCCTTCAAGGCCGCCCGCGTCCTCGAGCAGGGGATCGCTTCCGGACGCCTCGACGAGGACGGACGCACGCTCGAGCAGCTCTCCCAGGCCTGGTTCCAGGCGAACGAGATCGATCGCGCCATCGCGACGCTCGACGCGGCAGCGGAGCTCGACGAGCAGGGAGAACTCTTCCTGCGCCTCGCGGGCCTGCAGATGGACGCCTATCGCTGGGAAGACGCGGAGCGCAGTGCGGCACGCGCCCTCGAACTCGGTAGCCTCGACGACGAGGGCCGTGCCTGGCTGATCCTCGGCATGGCGCGAGTGCGCCTCGAGCAGTTCGCCAGCGCCGAGGACAGCTTCCGCAACGCGCGCCGCTTCGAGGACAGCCGGACCTACGCGGATCAGTGGCTCGCCTTCGTCGAGAACGAGCAGGAGATCCGGGCCGTCGGGCGATGATGCGGCCCTCCATCCCGAGGTCCTGCGTCCCGCTCCTGGCGCTTCTGCTCCTCCTCGGCGGCTGCGACACGCCGGAGGAGGGAGCGGCCCCGGTGGGGCGCATCACCGGCGCCGGCGCGAGCTTCCCCTTCCCGCTCTACTCGAACTGGTTCAAGACCTTCTCCCGGGCGCGTGCCGGCGTGCGCATCGACTATCAGTCGAAGGGCAGCGGTGCCGGCGTTCGCGACTTCATCAATCGCACCGTGGACTTCGCGGCCTCCGACGCGGCCATGACCGATGCGCAACTCGCGGAAGTCGAGGGTGGCGCGATCCTGTTGCCGGTGACGGCAGGGGAGATCGTCCTCGCCTACAACGTACCCGGCGTCGACGTCTCCCTGCGCCTGCCGCGAGCCGTGTACGCAGGCATCTTTCTCGGTGAGGTACGGCGCTGGAACGATGCGGGCCTGGCCGCCGCGAATCCCGGGCTGCGGCTCCCGGATCTGCCGATCACGGTCGTGCGGCGCGCCGATTCGAGTGGTACCACGAACGCGCTCACGCGCCATCTCGCCGCGACGAGCCCGCGCTGGGCCGAGCAGGTCGGCGCGGGTACCACCGTACGCTGGCCCGAGGCCGCGAACTACGTCGCGGCGCCCAAGAACGACGGTGTCGCGGCCACGATCCAGCAGACGCCCGGCAGCATCGGCTACATCGAACTCGTCTACGCCCGCTTCTCCGGCATGCCGACGGCGACGCTCGAGAATGCCGCCGGCCGTTTCGTCGCGCCGGGCACGGGTGGCGGTGAAGCGGCGCTGGCGTCGGTGGAGCTGCCCGAGGACATGCGCCTGTGGCTCGACGACCCCGCGGCGGCGGGCGCCTATCCCATCGTCACCTACACCTGGCTGCTGTTCTATCGCGATCAGGGTGATCCGGCAGTCGCCGAGGTCCTTCGGGACCTGGTGCGCTACTGCGTCACGGAAGGGCAGGCGCTGGCGCGACGCCTCGGCTACGTGACCCTGCCCGAGACCGTCGCGGCGCGCGTGCTCGCCGCGGCGGGAGAGATCCGGTGAGCGGGCGCGAGAGCCTCGCACGGGCGCCGACGCTCCGCGAACGCTACGGAGACCTGCTGTTCCGGGGCCTCGCACGTTGCTCCGCGGTGGCGGTGGTGGCGATGCTCGCGCTGCTCGTGCTCGAACTGGGGCTGTCGGCCTGGCCCGCGATCCGCGAGCACGGGGTCACGCTCTTCATGACTTCCGTATGGGATCCGTCGGCGGGCGTGTTCGGCGTGCTGCCGGAGATCTGGGGCACGCTCTACACCTCCGGCCTCGCGCTCGTGATCGGGGGCAGCCTCGGTGTCGCCATCGCCGTGTTCCTGTCCGAGGGCATGCTGCCGCGCCCCCTGGCGCTGTTCGTCGGCCGCGTGGTGGAGCTGCTCGCGGCCATCCCCTCGGTGGTCTACGGCCTCTGGGGCGTATTCGTGATCATTCCCCTCGTGCGGCCCGTCTCCGAGGCACTGCACGGCGCCCTCGGCTTCGTGCCCCTGTTCGCGTCGCCCCTCTACGGTCCCGGCATCCTGCCAGCCTCCCTCGTGCTCGCCATCATGATCCTGCCCACCGTCGCCGCCGTGTCCCTCGACGCGCTCCGCGCCGTTCCCCTGCGCATGCGTGAGGCTGCGCTCGGCATGGGGGCCACGCGCTGGGAGGCCATCGGGCACGTCATCCTGCCCGCTGCGAAGCGCAGCATCTTCGGTGCGCTCGTGCTGGCACTCGGCCGTGCCCTCGGCGAGACCATGGCGCTCGCCATGCTGGTGGGCAACGTCGGTCAGATCACGCTGTCCCTGTTCTCGCCGGCGAACACGCTCGCCGCACTGCTGGCGCTCAACTTCCCGGAGGCAGGCGAGGAGGAAGTGGCGGCGCTCATGTACGCCGCGCTCGTGCTGCTCGCGATCACGCTGGCCGTGAACCTGGCCGGCGCTGCGCTCGTGCGCGACGCCGCGGGGGAGGCGCGACGATGAACGAGCCGGTCACGATCGATCGTGCGGCGCTGCTGCACAGGCACCTGGAGCCCCGTGCGCTGGTCTCGCGCCTGCTCACTGCCGGAACCTGGGGCCTCGCCGTGCTCGCCTGCGTACCCCTCGTCTCCGTGCTCTGGATGCTGGTGACGCGCGGTGGTGCGCGCCTCGACGCGGAACTGTTCACGGCCCTGCCGCCGGCGGCCTTCGAGGCCGGCGGCGGTTTCGGCAACGCCATCGCCGGGACGCTCGTCATGGTCGCCATCGCGGCGCTGCTGGCCATCCCGCTCGGCATTCTCGCCGCCGTGGCGCTTGCGGAGATCGATCCACGCTCACGCCTCGCCGAGGCCTGCCGCTTCAGCGCGCGCACGCTCACGGGCCTGCCCTCGATCCTCGCCGGTGTCTTCGCCTACGCCCTCGTCGTGCTCACGACCGGCACCTATTCGGCCCCGGCCGGGGGCGTCGCCCTGTCCCTGCTCATGCTGCCCACCGTGATCCTCACGGCCGAGGAGGCCATGGCCATGGTGCCCGAGGGCATGAAGCTCGCGGCGCACGGCATGGGCTGCACGCGCACCCAGGTAGTCTGGAAGATAGTGCTCCCGGCGGCCCTCCCCGGCGTCCTCACGGGGGTGCTCCTCGCCGTGGCGCGGGCCTCCGGGGAGACGGCGCCGCTGCTGTTCACGGCCCTGTTCAGCGAGTACTGGCTCGCGTCCCGCTACGGCGTCGAGCTCATGGAACCGACGGCGTCCCTGGCCGTGCTGATCTACAACTACGCGGGGATGCCCTTCGAGAACCAGGTCGATCTCGCCTGGGCAGCGTCGCTCGTGCTCGTGGCGTTGATCCTGCTGCTCAACCTCGCCAGCCGCGCCATCGGCGCGCGCTTCGAATTCCGGAGGGGACGATGACCGCCGTACAGAGGGAAGCGATGTCCGTGCAGCCGAGCGGGCAGGCGGACGCGGTCATCGACTGCCGCATCCGGCGCCTCCACTACGGCGACTTCCTCGCCGTACGCGACTCGGAGCTGCCCGTTCGCCGCGGCGCCATCACCGGTCTCATCGGCCCCTCCGGCTGCGGCAAGAGCACGGTGCTGCGCTGCTTCAACCGGACCAACGACCTGATACCGGAGTTCCGTCTGGACGGCGAGGTGCGCCTGGACGGCCACGACATCTACGCACGAGAGGTCGATCCGGTGCGCGTCCGGCGCCTCGTCGGCATGGTGTTCCAGCAGCCGAACCCCTTCGCCATGAGCGTGTTCGACAACGTCGCCTTCGGTCTGCGCCTGAATGGTTTCCAGGGTGATCTCATGGAGCAGGTCGAGCGTGCGCTGCGCGAGGCTGCGCTCTGGGAGGAGGTGAAGGACAAGCTCAGGGAGAGCGGGCTCGCGCTCTCGGGTGGGCAACAGCAGCGTCTGTGCATCGCCCGGGCGATCGCCACGCGACCCTCCGTGCTGCTGATGGACGAGCCCTGCAGCGCGCTCGATCCGGTGTCGACGCGCGCCATCGAGGAGCTGATGCTGCAGCTCCGCGAGGACTATTCCATCGCCCTCGTGACCCACAACATGCAGCAGGCGCAGCGCGTCGCCGACTACACGGCGTTCTTCGCCGTCGAGCTCGGAAAGGGCGGACGGACGGGCTATCTCGTGGAGTACGGCGAGACGTCCCAGCTCTTCGAGGATCCGCGCGAGACGCTGACGCGGGAGTACATGAAGGGCAAGTTCTCCTGAGAATGACGTCTCGGATGGGGAGCGCATTCCGCCCGCGGGGCGTCGGCAGCACGACCGCCATCACGGCTGTGCAGGCACGTCCGCGGCGGTCTCTTCCGGCCCGGCCGGGAGGCTGTGCTCGAGTTCGAAGGTCAGATGCGCGCTGCGGCGCTGACCGAACTCGTCCTCGGTCTGGATCCGGGCGACGTGCAGCCCTGCCGAAAGGGCCGGCAGGGGCATGCTCCAGACGTGTGAGGACGGCACCGGTGCAGCAAAGGCGTCATCGGTCCCCACATGGCGTGCGTGACGTCGCGCCACGAACGGGTCGATCTGCACGCCGTGCTCGAGTTCGACGAAGGCTTCCCCGTCGATGGACGCGTGGACGACGTCGCGACTTCCGCCGTCGAAGAGGTTGACCACGAGCCGCGTGCCGGGCGCCGCCCGGCCGCGGTTGATGCCGCCCTCGAGCGGCGGGTCGAGGACGATGCGCAGGCGCTGCGCGGCATCCTCGCCGAAGGGAAAGGGCACGAACTCCGGTACCAGACGCGTCCCGTCGATGTGCAACACGTAGTAGCCGTTCGGATTCCCGTCCTGCATGCCCGCGTCGCGCACACCGCGCGCGTCGCGCGGACCCCGGTTCCAGCCATTGCCCCGGGCCTCGGCGAGCGTGTGGGCGACGAAGGGACGGCCGTGCCAGCCGTGCTCGTGGTCGACGAGGAACTTCCAGCTGTTGCTCGTGTCGTGGCCCGCGATCGCATAGACGTGCTCGAAGGGCGCCAGGAGTTCGAGCAGGCGATCCAGGTTGACGGTGTTCAGGCTGTCGCTGCGACGACCCTCGGGGTCTCGATCACCGTCGCGGGCATCCGTGATCAGCGGGATGTGCGTGGCGATCACGATCAGCTTGTCGCGCGGAACGAGGGCGAGGTCCCGCTCCAGCCAGTACAGCTGATCCTCGCTGATCCAGCCCCGATAGTGGCCGTTGTCGAAGCGCGCCGTGCCGGCGCCCGCGTACTCGACGTTGTTCAGGGCGACGAAGTGCACCCGGCCCACGTCGAAGGAATAGTAGGTCGGCCCGTACCAGCGCTTGTAGGTCTCGTTCGCGAGCGCCGCACTCGGGGCCTCGAGGTTCAGGTCGTGGTTGCCCGGCAGGTTCCACTGGGGCACGCCGAGCAGGCCCATCATGGCCTGATGACGGGGATAAAGGCCGAGATCGTCATTGACGACGTCGCCCACGGTGATCGCGAAGCGTACCCCCCAGGGATTGTCGACGAGGGGCGTGACGAGGTCCTCGCGCAGCATGTCCTGTGCCTCGTCGGTGCCGGCCTGGGTGTCGGCGAAGGCGTGGGCCCGGAACCGGTCGTCCGGGTCCGGCGCGCGCTTCAGCGCGAAGTCGATGGAAGCGGGCAGCGGTCCGGTGGGCTCGATGACGGGATAGCGCCAGGCCACCTCCGGGTCCGACCCATCGGGGTAGTGCAGGTAGTAGAAGCGGGGCAGTCGCGCTGCGTCGGTGGAGACCTCGAAGCCCGCCGGCTGCGAGACGAAGAGGATCTGGCGTGGAGCCAGGGGGAGTGCGTAGCGACCGCGGGCGTCGGTCGTCGTCACCTCACAGCCGTTGCTGACGGCGACGCCTGCTACGCCCGGTTCGCTCGGCCCGGCGAAACCGTCACCGTCCAGATCGTGGACGACGCGCCCCTGCGCACGCACCGCGGCTCCATCGGACGCGCCGCAGGCGGCGAGGCCGGGCGTCGGCGCAACCAGCGCGAGCGTCGCGGTGATCGCGGCCGCGAGCATGTCACTGTTCCGAAGCATCGATCTCTCCTCGTCCCGTCGATCCGTCGCCGTCGCGAAGCAGGCTGCTCCGCGCACACCCACTCCCTGCCTCGCGCCATGCGTCACCGCGAGGGCCCCGGGGCGAGAGGCATCGGCGTACGAGGCCGGACCACGGTGCCTCCAGGTTAAGCGGTCGTCGTGACAGCCGGATGGGACGACGAGGGTGACGTGCGGGCAACTTCGGCACGTGGGCTCTGCTGCATGCGGGCCTCCTTGCGAGCGGGCCCGACCAGGCGGGCCAGTTCATCTCCGAGCAACGCCGGCGGCAACGAAAGCGATCCGCCACCGCGGCGTTCGTCGAACGCCCTGGCCGGTCCCGCGCTGCAGCTTCGTGACAGGCGCGGACGACGGCCTCCGTTGTCGAGGTACAGCCTTCTGTTCACAGGACGGCCATCGTCCCGTCGTCATTCCGCAACGACCCACCCCTAGCCTGCGCGCGCTTCCGCTTCGGCACCCTGTGGAGGGTCCTGCATGTTTCATCGTAAACCGATCGCACTGAGTGTCGCGCTCGCCGCACTCGCGCCGAACGTTCACGCCCGCGAAACGGGTCTCCTCGAGGAGGTGGTCGTGCGCGCCTCGCCGATCCGGGCCGCCGCGGCCGCGGCGATCGATGCGAAGCGCGAAGCGGACAACGTCGTCGACATCATCAGTTCGGACGTGATCGGCCGGTTCCCGGATCAGAACCTCGCGGACTCTCTCGGCCGCCTGCCGGGTCTCGCCATCGAGCGTGACCAGGGCCAGGCCCGCTTCATCAACTTCCGCGGTGCGCCCTTCCGCTGGACCGCCATCGGCTTCGACGGCATCGACGTGCTCGGCGCCGAGAACGGTCGCATCCCGCGCTTCGACTCCTTCCCGTCGGTGATCACGAGTTCGGTCGTCGCGCACAAGGCGATCACGCCGGACATCCCGGGCGAGGCGGTCGCCGGCTTCATCGACATCCGCACCTTCAGCCCGTTCGACATCGAGGGGCCGTCGCTCTCTCTCGAAGGCGGTATGGGGCAGCAGGACCTGGGCGACGGCGACATCGAGAAGTGGAACGGCCGCGCTTCCTGGTCGAACGATCGCTTCGGCGTCGTCGTCTTCGCCTCCAACAATCTGCGCGAGCAGGTGACGGACAATCGCGAGTACGACATCCGCCAGGAAGGCGGTGGCATTCTCCCCACGGAACTCGACTTCCGCAGCTACTTCGTCGATCGCGAGGACAATGCCTATGGCGGAACGCTCGAATTCCGTCCGCAGGAAGGCACGCGGCTGTTCGCCCGCACGCTGTTCAGCGAGTTCATCGACGTCGAGGAGAGAAACCAGTACGTGTTCGCGATCGAGGACACGGACAACCCCGGCTTCGGGCTCGCGGGCCTGCCTCTGACCCCGACGCAGGGCTATCAGCCTGCGGCGGAGGTCACCCGCTTCCTCGAGGACGGCCAGTACAGGAACTTCACGCGAACCAACACGCTCGGCGCCGACTTCCCCATGGGTGACTGGGAAGTCGAGACGCGCCTGAACTACACGGAGACGGGCAACGACACGACCCTTCCGATCCCGCTCTCCGTCGGCGGCGTGGTAGGCATCCAGTACGACCTGCGCGACGTCGAGGATCCGATCGTACGCGTGTTCGAGCCGGGCGCCGCGACCGTCGGCGAGGCGGTGCCGACGGACATCAACGGGATCGACTACGCCGTCACGCTCGGCGGCATCTTCGGCAACGAACTCAATACGGAAGCCTGGAAGGTCAAGGGCAGCGCCGCCCGCGATCTCGAATTCCTCACGCCGGACGCACGCATCGAGTTCGGCTTCCAGTACGACACGCGCGAGGCCGAGGGCGGCGCGATCTTCAATCTCGGTTCCGCCTTTCCCTTCCCGGCCGATCTCGATCCCGGCGATTTCCTCGGGGGCCCATGGGATTCGGACTTCGACGCCACGCTCGGTGGTCGGGTCTACGACAACGTCGCGATCCGGGCGCGCTGGGAGCAGGCCGTCGGCGGCTTCACGCGCACCTTCGACGGCGATTCGCTCATCGCCATCGAGGAGGACATCTGGGCCGCCTACGCCATGTCGCGGCACGAGTTCTCCTGGGGAGACCTCACCTGGGGCGCGCGCCTCGAGTACACCGACTACACGTCGGACGGCCCGGACATCAATGTCGCCTTCGAGGACGACTATCTGAACGTGCTGCCGAGCGTGCACGCGAACGTGAATCTCGCCGAAGACGTGAAGCTCCGTCTGTCCGCATCCTCGGGGCTTTCGCGGCCGACCTACAACGAGCTGCGCGCCTCGGCCATCGTCGATCCCACGGCGCGGACCGTGACGGGCGGCAACCCGGCGCTGGACGCGGAGGAGGCCTGGGGCGTCGATGCGTCCCTCGAATGGTACTTCGCGCCCGCCTCCCTCCTTTCCGTCGCGGCCTTCCATCGCCGCGTGGACAACGTCATCTACGCCGATTCGATCACCGTCGACGGCGGCCTCTACGTGCCGACGGACACGGGCGTGAACTATCAGCTCATCGGCTTCGCGAACGGCGAGAACGGCGAGCTCACGGGCTTCGAGCTCAACTTCATCGGCCAGGCGACGGAACTGCTGCCCGAGCCCTTCGACGGCTTCGGGGTCCAGGGCAACATCACGCTGCTCGACTCGGAGTTCGAGACCCTCGGGGGAAGCAGCTTCAGCCTCCCGGGCACCTCCGACGTGATCTACAACGCGTCGATCTACTACGAGAAGTTCGGCCTGTCCGCGCGCCTCAACTACCAGTACCGCGACGAGTGGCTGTCCACGACGGAGAACGACGGGCTCGCCGAGTTCTGGGACGAGCAGGAGCGCGTCGATCTCTCGATCCGCTACATCCTGCCGCTCGAGCTGCCGAGCGAGGCGCAGGTCACGGTGTTCGCGAACGCCAACAACCTCACCGATTTCGTCGACGTCCGTTTCGAAGGCAGCCCGGCGACGCCGAACCAGGTCGAGGGCTACGGTCGCCGCTTCCTCGTCGGCGTGCGGGTGGACATCTGATGCGCCGCGCAGCGATCGTCCTCGTCCCCGCCCTGCTCGCGGCCTGCGGTGAGCAGGCCGCCCAGGCCCCGAACGTCGAAGCGCCGCCTGCCCCGGTCGCCGCACGCATCGTCGAGGCCGCCGCCGCACGCGACGCTCTCGACGGACCCGTGACGCTGAGCTGGACCGTGGAGCCTGCGGGCGCCGCCGTCGACGTCCTCGTCGGCGCTTCCCCCGACATGCCCCTCGAGGCCATGGAGCTGCTCGGCGACGACCTCACCTCGGGCAACTTCGAGGCCGACGTCGAGGGTCGGCGCTACTTCGCGCTGCGGACCGACGAGGGTTCAGTGGTGCGGACGGCCGTGCGCGTACTGCCCCTCGAGGGCGGTCGCAACTTCCGCGATCTCGGCGGCTACACGACGGTGGACGGCCGCCGTGTCAGATGGGGCAAGGTGTTCCGTTCCGGCACCATGGTGGACCTCACGGAAGCCGACTACGGCTATCTCGACGCGATCGATGCGCAAGTGCTGGTCGACTTCCGTTCGAGCGAGGAGCGGGCCGACGAGCCGACGAACTGGCAGGTCGACGAACCCGAGTACTGGGCGCGCGACTACTCCTCGGAGACGGACTCCGGCGCCTTCCGCGAGCTGTTCGCGAGCGGCGAGATCACGGCGGAGAAGACGCGCGCCGTCATGACCGGCATGTACGATCAGATCGCACTGCAGCAGGCCGACGCCTACCGGGTCATGTTCGATCGTCTCGCGGCGGGCGAGACGCCCCTCGTGTTCAACTGCTCCGCGGGCAAGGACCGGACCGGCATCGCCGCGGCGCTGCTGCTCACGGCGCTCGGCGTGCCGCGCGACCAGGTGGTCGCCGACTATGCGCTGTCCGACGACGTCGTCGACTATTCCGCGGCCTTCCTCGAGACGGACGAGGGCGACGACAGCCCCTACGCCTTCATGCGCCAGTTCCCGCGCGAGGCGATCATGCCGCTGCTCGCCTCCGAACCCGAGTACATCGAGGCTGCCCTCCAGGGACTCGCGGACGAGTATGGCAGCGTCATGGCGTTCATCCGCGGCGAACTGGACGTCACGGAGGACGAACTCGATGCGATTCGCGCCTCGCTGCTGGAGGGTTGAAGTGCGCTTCGCGTCGCTGAGCCTGCTCCTGGCCTGCACGACCGCCGTGCAGGCCGCCGACGACGGCCGCCGCTGGCTGGCCGGCGACCATCACATCCACAGCCGCTGGAGCGTGGGCTGGGATCAGGAGCAGGACCCACCGGCGCCGATCGTCGGCGGAGACGCGATCTACCCGACGACCACCAACGCGGCCATGGCGCGGCGCTTCGGTCTCGAATGGATGGTCACCACGGACCACGGCGGCCCGAACCACTCCCGCGTGAACCGCGACCGGGCCTACCCGGAGCTGCTCGCTTCGCGCGCGGCGACGCCCGAGGTCGTTCAGTTCTACGGCATGGAGCTGGACACGCCCGGCGCCGATCACTCGACGCTGATCATCGCCCACTCCGATCGCGAGCGGGACGAGCTGTTCCTGCTGGAATCGAACTTCGCCAGGCGCGAGCCCTGGCCGGCGGATCCGTCCCGGGAAACCGAAGCGCGCATGCTCGAGGCACTCGCGACCATGGACGGGTTCCCCGAGAAGCCGATCGTGATCGCGAACCATCCGTCGCGTTCCGCGGTCGCCATGGGCGAGTTCGGGCGCACCGACCCGGCGGAACTCCGCGCCTGGAACGACACGGCGCCGGAGGTCGCGGTGGGCATGGCCGGTGCCCCGGGTCATCAGGCTCGCCGCAGTCCGCGGGGGGGCTATCGCCGCGTGCCCACGCTCGGCGGCTTCGATCAGATGACGGCCGTGCTCGGCGGCGTCTGGGATTCGATGCTCGGCGAGGGCCGGCGTTGGTGGATCACGGCGAACTCCGACTCGCACGTGCACTACACGGAGGGTGGCTCGGACTTCTGGCCCGGCGAGTACTCGAAGACCTACGTCCACGCGCGCAAGCATCACGACAGCATCCTCGACTCGCTGCGGCGCGGTCACGTGTTCGTGACGACCGGTGATCTGGTCTCGGGCCTCGAGATCGAGGTCCGGGGCGAGCACGGCGCAGCGGTGGAGATGCTCGGCGAGACCCTCTTCGTCGACGGCCCGCAGACCGTCACCGTGCGCGCCCGCATCGAGGATCCCGCCGAGCCCAACTTCCACGGTGACCTGCCGGAACTCGCGCGCGTCGATCTCATCGTCGGTCCTGTGGGGCCGCAGGCAGGCTCGGAGGACGTGAACGCGAATGCAGGCACGCACGTCGAGGCGCGCTTCGACGCCACGACGCCGGGATGGACGCGGCGCGGAGAGATCGTCGAGATCGAACACGCCTTCACAGTGGACGGCCCCGTCTACCTGCGCCTGCGCGGAACCAACACGGCGCAGCTCGAGCCGGAACCGGATCCGCTCATGGAAGATCCCTGGTCCGACCTCTGGTTCTACAGCAACCCCGTCTTCGTCGAACTGGCCAGGCCGTGAGCCGGTGAATCCGGACAGGGGCACGGCCCCGGTTCGGAGGCGGGGCGAATAGAAGCCTGCCCGTCCGGCACCCGATGCATCACGGCCCCGCTACGGGTGCGCGGCCTCGTCGTGACGGTCGATGGCGGCACGTGACACGCCGGCACCTCGTCGCGCCCTGTCGCCGGGCCGCTACGGAAGCACGTCAGACTCACGACGATCTCGACGACTGATCACGAGGCCGGGCTCATGCTCAGGGTCGTCACGCTCAACACCTGGAAATGCGACGGGGACTACGACGCGCGCCTGGTCGCGATGACAGAGGCGCTAGCGGCGCTCGACGCCGACGTGCTGTGCCTTCAGGAGTGCTTCGCCGCGACGACGACCGGCGCATCCGACGAAGCGCCGGTCGCAGCGCATCGGGCGGACACGGCGGCGACCCTCGCGCAGGCCCTCGGCCTGCACTGCAGCCCTGCGCCGGCGCGCAGGAAGCCACGGGACTTCCGCGGCGCGCGGGTCCTCTCGACCTCGGGCCTGGCGATCCTCACGCGTTCGGCGCCGAGGCATGCCAGCGTCCTGCCACTGCCCTCGGATGCGCGGGACGGCGAGCGCATCGCCCAGTGCGTGACGCTGCGGCATGGCGCGGCGCGCATGCGGATCGTGAACGTGCACCTGTCGCACCTGCGCGACGCGCATGCGCTGCGGGCCGAGCAACTGGAAGCGGTGCTCGGACGCTGGGGACAGGACGAGACGCCGGTCCTGATCGCCGGCGACTTCAACTGCACCTTCGAGGACGCACCCTTCGCAGTGCTGCACGCGAGATCCGATCTCGACGTCGGCCCGGAGCCGGCGGCGACCTGGCCGGGGACCCTCCATGCGCGCGGCCACGAGCGCGCCATCGACCACGTGCTACTCCTGCGCGCACGGGGAGCGGACAGTCCGAGGATCGTCGCGCGCGCCCGCGCCCTCGACACGCCCGGGAGCACCGGCGTCCACCCGAGCGACCACGCCGCCGTGTGCGTCGAAGTGGCCTTTCCGTAAGTGAGCGGCGTTCGTTCCGCGACGCGGGACCGCGCGACGTCAGGCCCGCGCGTCGAGCGCGAACAGTCGTCGGCGGAAGAAGTCGGAGCACTTCTCCGTGAGCGTCACCATCGCCACGATGAGCAGGATGTAGGCCAGCATCTCCGGGTAGTTCAGCGTCGAGTTCGCGATGTGCAGCGCGAAGCCGAGGCCGCCACCCCCGAACACGCCCAGAGCCACGGCGCCGCCGAGATTGATCTCGAAGAGATAGAGGGCATTGGCGACGAAGCTCGGCAGCACCTGCGGGATCACCCCGTAGCGGATGACCTGCGCCCGCGACGCGCCGGAAGCCCAGAGGCCGTCGGTGATGCGCGCGTCGATCTGCTCCACGGCGTCCGCGAACAGCTTGCCGAACATGCCCGTCGAGCCCACGACCAGGGCGAGCGTGCCGGCGAAGGGGCCGAAGCCCACGGCGACCACGATCACCAGCATGATCGCGAAGTCCGGCGCCGCGCGCTGGGCACCGAGCACGATCCGGAACGGCGTCCGGAGCCAGGGGAAAGGCGTGGTGTTGCGTGCGGACGCGAAGGCGAGCACGAACGCGAGCAGCGCGCCCAGCACGGTGCCGAGGAAGGCCATGGCGAAGGTCTCGCCGATCGAGCCCCAGACCTCCGGCTTCTCCCACAGCAGGTCGAGCGCCGGCGGCAGCATCTCGCCGAGCAGGTCGACGACGTAGTGGAAATCCGTGAACAGCAGCATCGGGTTCACGCCCAGGACCCGGAAGGCGATCACCAGGAAGAGCAACGTGGCGGCGAGGAAGCCGTAGGTGTTCCGACGCTTGCGCGACGGCAACGCAGCGGCGGGCAGCGTCGGCACGCGCGTGCGATCCGTGGCTGCGGCCAGGTCAGTCACGGGCGCGCCCCTCCGCGAGCAGCACCTGACGCAGCGTGTCCGAGACCTGCTCGGCGAGGGCGATCAGGAGCAGCAGCACGAGGAAGGTGACGGTCACGTGTGGATACTCGAGGCGATTGAGCGCATAGGAGAGTTCGTAGCCGAGCCCGCCGGCTCCGACCGCGCCCAGGAGCCCGGCCTGGCGCATGTTGATCTCGAAACGGAACAGGCCGTTGGCGATGAGCGAGGGCATGAGCGCCGGGATCACCGCATAGCGGATCACCTGCCAGCGGCTGGCGCCCGTGCACTCGATGGCCTCGAGCTGCTCGGGCTCGATCTCCTCGATGGCGTCCGCGAAGAGTTTGGAGAGCATGCCGACGGATCCGAGGGCGATGGCCACGATCCCGGGGAAGGCGCCGAGACCGAAGGCCCGGACGAGCAGCAGCACGAGGACGATCTCGGGCAGATTGCGCTGGAAGGTGATGTAGGTGCGCGCGATCGAGCGCAGCCAGGGGGGCGCGATGTTGGCGGCGCCCGCGAAGGCGATGGGGATCGCGAGCGCGACGCCGATCGGCAGGGGCACGAGCGCGAGCAGCAGCGTGACGACTGCAGGCTCGACGAGTTCGGGCAGCGCCTCCCAGGCGGGCGGGAAGAACACCGAGAGCTTCGCGAGCCCCGTGGGCAGATCGCGGAAGAGCGTCTGCAGATCGACCTCCGCCTGCCAGCCCGCGAGCAGGACGAGCAGCAGCGCGACGGCGAGCCAGCGCAGGCCACGCCAGAGCTTGGCGTCGCCATAGCGCGCCTCGAGGTCGGCGTCGAGGGCAGGAGTCAACACGGCTTCAGGCGATCTCGGGGGCGGCCGTCAACGGCTCCGCGTCGGGGATGACGTCATGCGTGAGCGCCGAAAGCTCCTCGCCGTAGATCTCGCGCAGCAGGTCGGGCGCGATCTGCGCTGGCCCGTCGTAGAAGATGTGTCCGTCCTTGAGCGCGATCGCGCGCGTGCAGTAGCGCGCGACCAGCTCGGGCTGATGGAAGACGCCCAGCACGGGATGCTGCTCCGCAAGCGGACGCAGCAGTTCCATGATCGCCCTCGCGTTGCCGGGATCGAGACTCGAGACCGGCTCGTCGGCGAGGTAGAGGTCGGGCTGCTGGTGGATCGCGCGCGCGATGGCCACACGCTGCATCTCTCCGCCGGAGAGCGAACCCGTGATGCGATGCGCGAGGCGTGCGATGTTGCAGCGTTCGAGTGCGCTCCAGGCGGCACGCGCCTCGTCGTCCGTGAAGCCATAGAGCCAGGAGCGCAGCGGATGCATGGACCCCACGCGCCCGATCATGACGTTCTCGAGCACGGTGAGTCGGCGCACGAGGTTCGCGCCCTGGAAGATCACGCCCATGCGGCGCCGGGCACTACGCAGGGCATTGCCGCCGAGCCCGACGATCTCGCTCGCGTGCCCGGTGGCGTCGTGGAAGCGCACGCTGCCCGCGCTGGCCCGGGTGAGCCCCAGCACGCAACGCAAGGTGAGGGACTTGCCGGCGCCGGAGGCGCCGAGCAGCGCCACGAACTCACCGCGACGGACCTCGAAGCCGACGTCCTCGATGAGGACGTGACCGTCGGGGAGCTGCTTGCGCAGGCCCCGGACCTCGAGACGTGCGCCGGCGCTCATCAGCCGCCCGGCAGCATGTCGAAGCTGTCGACGTTGCGCGCGATCGCGCGCAGACCGTCGAAGTCAGCGTCCATGGCCGGATAGAAGCGCAGATCATCGGTGCGATAAACCTGCTTCATCGCCTCGAACACCGGCTCCCCGGAATCGTTGAGGTCCAGATAGGCCTGGCGCAATCGGTCCTTGATCTCCTCGGGCAGATCCGCACGCACCATCACCGGCCCGGTGGGGATCGGCTCCGACTTCCATAGAATGGTCATGTCGTCGGCCTCGATGAGGCCGCGCTCGACCAGACGCGTATAGGTGTTGAAGGAGATCGCGCCTGCCTGGACCTTGCCGGAGACGATGGTCATGGCCGAGTTGGTGTGGCTCATGGTGAAGATCGTGCGCCCGAAGGCGTCGTCGGGGTCGATCCCGAGGGTTTCGAGTCGCGCGCGCGGAACCAGGTGGCCGGAGGTCGAGGCCGGGTCGACGAAGGCGAAGTCGATCTCGGCCGCGTGCGAGACGAGATCCTGCAGGCTTTCGATGCCGCTGCCCGGCCAGGCGACGATCGCCGACTGGTAGAGGCCGGGGCCGGCGCTGGTGCCGACGTGAACGACGGCTTCGGCGCCCGCCTTCTCGTGGGCGATCATGTAGGTGAAGGGGCCACCGGCACGCATGAAGTCGATCTTGCTGGCGCGCATGGCTTCGATCGTCGGCGCGTAGCTCACCGCCTGGATGAGCTCGACCTGTCGGCCCATGTGCTTCGAGAGGTAATCGGCGAGGCCCGAGAACGCGACCATGCGACCCTCCGGATCCTCTTCTCCCGGGAGGTAGGCGAGGCGCAGCGGTTCGGCCGCCGTGTCGCCTTCGTCGCCGGGTGCGCAGCCCCCGAGCCACAGGACTGCCAGCAGCGCGAGGAGCGCGGCCGGCCGCAGGCAGGTGCACGCCCCGCGCTGGGGTATCGCTCGACCCATCGACTTGCTCCGTCCTGAATCCGCCGTGGACGCGTCCTGCGCGCTCCTCGTCGAACGTCATGCTCCAGAACCATGGTTTCCGTCACGTGACACGCCCGCCACGGATCGATGAAGCCGTCGACCGTTCGGCGGACGGGCGCACCGCGCCGGCTGCCGATGCTCGACAACTGTTCGATTTGTCAGCCCAGCGGCGTCGCGATCTCGAGCTCGATGCGGTCCGACGCCATGCGCGCCTCGCCGTACTCGATGGGCCAGCCGCGCGTGTCGACGTTGCACGACCGCGTGACGATGAGCGGCACGTGCTTGGGGACCCCGAGGACCTCGCGTTCGTGGGCGGTGGGCAGCCGACTCGTCACGCGCGTGCTCTTGCGCACGTAGTCGTCCAGGCCGCAGGCCGCGAGCGTGCGCGTGATCGAGTGGTGGCGCTCGTAGTACTCGATGAACTTCGGGAAGCGCCCCAGCGGCAGATAGTGCGAGGACATGGAGATCGGGTTGCCGCTGGCGAGGCCGAGGCGCTCGACGTGCACCACCCGGCTCCCGGTGCGCAGCGACAGGGTGCGCGCGAGCGCCTCCGGTGCGCGTTCGACGCCGATGCCGAGGAGCTCCGTGCCCGGCTCGAGGTCCTGATCCGAGAGGATGTTCGAGAACCGCGGACGCGCGCCGATCTGATACTGGATGGCCGGCAGGCGCAGGAAGCGGCCGCGCCCCTGCCGCGCCTCGATGTTCCCCTGCTCCTCGAGATGCTTCAGCGCACGGCGCACGGTGTGGCGATTGACGCCGAAGCGCGCAGCGAGGTCGGTCTCCGTGGGGAGGCGATCGCCGGGGACGAGCGCCGCGTCGTGGATCATGCGCTGGATCCGCCGCGTCACGTCGAGCCAGAGCGGGTCCTGTCGGGCGGTGGTCATGGGCTGTCCCTCACTGCCGGTCCGGTAGCGAGACGAGTGACGAGCCTGTCGCACGCGTGTTGCGGTCTCGTGAAAGCACCCGGCCGGCATACAAATCCGATCCTTGTCCCCCGCTGTGCCCGCATCGCGAGAGCCCGCACAGCGCGGGTCATGGAAAGGTCATGGCCGTTGGGTCGAATCCGCCGCGTACGGGGTGATCTCACCCGACGGACGGTCACGAGCGGAGGTGCACGTTGGACAGCGGTGCGAGCGCGGAACGCAGAGGGTGGATGAGCACGCTGGCGAAGGCCGACCCGGAACGCCTGCTGGCGGCATGGGATGCGGTGCCGGCGTCCGTGCGGCCCGACTACGAGATGCTGCGGCCGGCCGAGATCGGCCTGGTCATGGTCCGCGGCCGCACGGGTGGCGTGGGTGATCGCTTCAATCTCGGCGAGATGACCGTCACGCGCTGCGCCGTTCGTCTCGCCAGTGGCG
>JAZBPO010000405.1:0-19842 GCA_036351675.1 Pseudomonadales bacterium | reverse complement strand
GGCAACGACGTCGCCGAGGATCCCACCGTGGTGTTCGACCCGGCGCCTGCCGTCGACGACGGCGTCAAGCCGCTCTACCTGAACATCAGCGACGGCGACGCGCCGATCTCCATCCAGCGCGCGCTGCCGCCGATCCCGCTTGATCGAGCCGACGATCGCGACGTCTCGATCAACAACTCCTCCGGCGCGGGCTTCGCGGACTGGCCGCTGACGCCGGCGCTCGCCTCGGAGCTGCGCTTCGACCCCGCACGCCCGTCCCGGATGCTGCTCTACGTCCGGGAGCAGGGGGGCGGCAACGAGCGCTCCATCCGCCTCGAACTGCTCGACGACGACGGCGTCGTGATCACGAGCGCATCCGTCTCCGAGGAGCCGCTCAACAACTCCAGCGCGAATCCCACGGCGGTGCTGTTCACCTTCGCTCCGACCGGCGCCTCGCTCGACGCCGGCGATACGCTGACGCTGCGTATCCGCAACACGACGGGAACGTCCGGCTGCGCGGACTGCGGCAACAATCGCCGGATCCGGGTCTTCATGCAGAACCAGGCCGTCGCCGACGACCTCGCGCCGGCCTTCGAGGCGTACGAGAGCCGGTCTCGCCTGCTGCTGGCGACCAACGTCATCAACGTGGATTCGGTACAGGCCTTCGACGCCAGCTTCGCCGACGGGGGCGGCGAACCCGTGGAGGTGGCGAGCCCCGGCGACGTGCTCTATCTGCGGGCGGTCGTGTCCGATCCCTTCGGCACCTTCGACATCCGCGAGGCGACGATCACGGTCACCGATGCCCTCGGTGCCGCCACGCCCCTCACGGATGCACCGATGGTGCAGGTCGGCGGTGGCGATCCGGGTGACGTCGTGAAGGTCTACGAGACGGTGTTCGTTCCGAACGACCCGCCGCCGGCACCACCGGACACGGTCGGACCGGTCGGCGACTGGGCCGTCCGGGTCCGCGCCGACGAAGGGGTCGTCGACGAGTGGGACGGCGCCCCGGTCTTCCACGAGCGCGAGGGCGCCTTCGAGCTGGGCCTGCCGGACTTCGTTATCCTCAAGTCCTCCACGGTGGAGTCCGATCCGGTCAACGGGACGAACGACCCGAAGCGCATTCCAGGAGCCCTGATCCGCTACACGATCCAGGTCTCCAACCAGGGCCGCGGCCGCACCGACGCGGACAGCGTGCTCATCTCCGACAGCCTGCCCGAGGGCGTGGAACTGGCGGCCGATGCCGGGATCGGTGGCGTTCCGGTGGCGTTCCTCGCGGGCAGCAGCGGCCTGTCCATGGACCCTGCCACCTGTACCGCGCCGGCGTTGCCGGATCGGGTGCGCTTCGAGGAGGGTGGGCCCGGCAACTCGACCGCGTCACCGACCGCGATCGACGGCTATCTCGTGAACGTGACGGCCATCGCCGTCAATCCCTGCCTGCGCATGGAGGGAAACCTCGACGGGACGCCACCATCCTTCTCCATCGTCTATCGCGCGCGCCTGCAGTGACGGCCGGCTCCGGCTGGAGCGCCGTCCCGGCTCCGGTACCATGCGCGCCGCTGCCCGCGGTCGGAGGCCCCCTTGTCCAGCGCACCATCCCGGCACCTCGCCGAGCTCACGCGTGACGTGATCCGCGACGTCCCGGCGCTCGGCGGCGCACTGCCCGACGCCGAGCTGCTGCTCCGTGACCCCGCGGGCGCTCCGCGGCGCGAGGTCTATCTGCTCGGCACCATCAAGTCGGGCAAGTCCACGCTCGTCAACGCGCTCCTCGGTCGCGACGTCATGCCGCGCGGGGCCGGCGTGAAGACCTTCAACCTGACCCGCGCGCGGCGCGCGGAGCAGCTCTGCTCTAGGGTGCTCTTCCACGCCGAGGCCGAACTCCGTGAACGCTTCGCCTTCGACTTCCGCATGCTGGGCTTCGCCTTCGAGCTACCGGACGCACCCTATTCGAAGGAGGGCTCGGAGGCGCTCGGTGCGCTCCTCGAGGAGTTCGAGCGTGCCTGTCGCGAGGACGAGCGCCTCGCGGACGTCGATGCGGACGCACCGCTGCTGGGACTCCTGCCGCGATCGCTGGCGCGGATCCGCCACGGCATCGCCGGTCTCGCGGAACTCCACGCGCGCTGGGACGAGGCCGTGGTCGAGGACCTGCGACGGAACGGTCGCCTGGAGTTCCCGGAGGAACGCTTCGACGGCTATCTCCCGTGGACCACGTCCACCGATCTGGCCGCGCTGATCCGCGGCATCGAGATCGACCTGCCCGCCGCCGGGGATCCGCTGCCCGCCAACCTCGAGCTGATCGACTGCCAGGGCAGCGACAGCCTCAATGCCCTCGACTTCGCCGACGTCGAGTCGGTGGTGCAGCGTGCCGATGCGATCGTCTACGTGATCCAGTCGCGGCTCGGGCTGCGACAGGGAGACCGGGACCTGCTTCGCCATCTCGCCCAGGCCGGCGCCGCGGAGCGGCTGCTGCCGGTGCTCAACGTCGACGCCTTCGATCCGCTCCAGCGCGCCGAGCTCGACGCGTTGCAGGCGCGGGTGACCGCGGATCTCGCGCGCACGGTGGGTCGTGAGCTGCCGCTGATCGCCGTCGCCGGACTCGCCGAACTCGACGCGGCAACCGGCGACGACGAGGAGCTGGCACTCATGGCGTCGCTCTGGACACGGCGCGATGCGGGCGCGGTGCTCGCCCGGATCCGCGCTGGCGCCGGCGTGCTCCGCACGCGCCTCGCGGAACTCGCGCGCGCATCGAGGCCCGAAGCGGAGGCGGCGCAGCGGCTGCGTGGCCTCCTGCATCAGTGCCGGACCGTCGCCGGTGCCGCGCTCGAACGCGACGCGGCGCTGCTGGGCACCGATGCCTCGGGCATGTCACGGGCGGAGGCGCTCGCTGCGGTGCAGCGTATTCTCGACGGCGAACGCCAGCGCCTTCGCGAAGACGCCGCGGCACGGGTGACCGAGGCCCTCGCCGAGGACGGCCCGCTGCAGCGCGAGATCGACGCCTTCCTCGCCGAGCAGGATGCGAAGCATGCGCTGCGACGGCCGGTCCCGGAGGCACTGCTCTCGGAGCGCAGGCCGCAGCGCGTCGTCGACGCCGCGCTCGCGACCTTCAACGCCGACTGGCTCGGCGCCGAGGACACGCTGCGGCGCCAGAATCTCGCGGAGGTCCGGCACTGGCTCGGCGAGCGTCTCGAGTCGGCCTACGAGCGCATCGCGCGCATGCTGCCGGACAGCGCGCGCAGCGGTGCGCTCCTCGCGGAGGGCGAGGGGCTCGAACGGCCGACCGCCGCGGACGCAGTGCGACGTGATCCCCGTGGAGCGATCGAACGGGTGATGGACCCGGTGCCGGTCCCGCGCCTGCTCGCACCGGTCGTGCTGCCGCTCGCCGTGCGCCAGGCGCTCATGGCCCTGTTCGTCTCGCGTGGCCTCGTCACGCGCCTGCGCCGGACCGAGCGTCTCGACGCCGCCTCGCTGCTCGCGCGCCGTGTGGAAACGCTCTGGCGGCGGACACTCGCCGCCGGCTTCCGCCAGGCGGCGGAGGACCGGCCCCACGCCATGGCCAACGCACGCGAGAACCACAAGTTCCAGTACTGCTACCGCATCGCCGATCTCTTCGTCGGCGTGCTCACGGCGGAGATCCTCGGTGACGTCGAGCGCCACTACGCGCAGCTCGCGCGGCTCGCCGCGGGTGAACGGCTGCTGCTCACGGACGCGGCGCGGCGGCGCGTCGAGCGCTATCTGCAGGATCTCGAGCGTCTCGAAGACGAGCTGCCGGACTGATTCGCACGGTGTGGCCCGGGGACGCATACTCCGGCGCCGGAAGCGAGCGGCCGAGGCGGCTCGACGGTCAGCAACGGCAAGGGAGAGAGATCCATGAGCTACGAGCGCATCAAGCTCGACTACGAGGGCAGCATCGCGGTCCTGAAGTTCGATCATCCGGAGGTCATGAACGCCGTCGGTGCGCAGATGCTCACGGAGCTGCAGACGGCGGTGCGCGAGGTCCGGGACCGCGGTACCGA
Organism: Pseudomonadales bacterium; assembly: GCA_036351675.1. Taxonomy (GTDB): domain Bacteria; phylum Pseudomonadota; class Gammaproteobacteria; order Pseudomonadales; family Azotimanducaceae; genus JAZBPO01. Next base: position 15,853 of record JAZBPO010000405.1, on the reverse strand, counting down.
GGTGCGCTGTCTGCTGATCACCGGCGAGGGCCGCGGTTTCTGCGCCGGCGCCAACCTCGCCGACGAGGACCGCAATCGTCAGCGCGAGACCCAGGGCGCCGGCGACGGCCTGCGGACCGGCTACCACCCGCTGCTGTGCGGCATGCGCGACCTCGAGCTGCCCATCGTCACGGCCGTCAACGGCGCGGCGGCGGGCGTCGGCATGAGCTTCGCGCTCATGGGTGACATCGTCTGCGCCGGAAGAAGCGCCTACTTCCTTCAGGCCTTCGCGCGCATCGGTCTCATCCCGGACGGCGGCGCCACGTTCCTGCTGCCGCGTCTCGTCGGCTGGGGCCGCGCCATGGAGCTGTCCCTGCTCGCCGAGCGTCTGCCGGCGGAGAAGGCGCTCGAGTGGGGGCTGATCAACCGCGTGTTCGACGACGCGGTGCTCATAGAGGAATCCATGAAGATCGCCGACCAGCTCGCGAAGGGGCCGCGCTCGCTGGCCCTGATCCGCCGCGCCTACTGGCAGAGCTACGGCAACAGCTACGAGGCGCAGCTCGATCTCGAAGCGCAGCTGCAGAACGAGGCGGGTCGTTCCGGCGACTTCAAGGAGGGCGTGAAGGCCTTCCTGGAGAAGCGCGACGCCCGGTTCACCGGCAGCTGAGGGCATCGCCATGTCACTGGAAGGACGCGTCGCCCTGGTGACCGGGGCCAGCCGCGGAGTGGGGCGGGGCATCGCGCTCGCCCTCGCCGACGACGGCGCGGACGTCGCCGTGAACTACCGCCGCGACGTCGATGCGGCGAACGAAGTGGTGATGTCGATCCGGTCCCGGGGCCGCAAGGCCTTCGCGTACGCCGCCTCGGTGGACGACCCGGAGGCCGATGCGGCCATGTGCGAGGCCGTCGCACGCGACCTCGGTCCGGTGTCGATCCTCGTCAACAACGCCGGCATCGCGAGCCGCGGCCAGTCCGTTGCGGACACGGATCCCGCGGAGATGCAGCGCGTCGTCGCGACCCACGCCTTCGGTGCGCACCATCTCTGCCGGCTGCTGGTCCCGGCCATGCGCGAACTGCCGCGGGGCGACGTGGTCATGATCTCCTCGGTCGCGACGCGTGGCCTCGGTCCCAACGGCGCGCCCTACAACATGGCGAAGGCGGCGCTCGAGGCGCTCGCCTACACGCTCGCGAAGGAGGAGCGGGCCTTCGGGACCCGCGTCAACATCGTCGCCCCGGGCCTGGTGGAGACGGAAATGGGGCGCCGCCTCGCGAAGGCGACGCGGCACGTCGAGAGTCTCCGGGAACTGGACGCGACCATGCCCTTCGGCCGCGTCTGCCAGCCCGAGGACGTGGCGAACGTCGTGCGCTGGCTCGTCTCCGACGGCAACAGCTATCTCACGGGCGAGCGCATCTACTGCGACGGAGGCGGGCCGCTCGCAGGGGCGAAGCCCGCGGAGTAGGCGGCCGGCCAGAGCGAAACCCCGCACCGGATGGGGTGTCGAGGTCGCTGACACCCGCCCCGGGGCAGCGTGCGACGCGCGCCGGGCGGGCTCGTTCCGCGAGCCGCGTTCCGCTCGGCGGGACCGTGCGATCCCGCTCCGCCGGCCGCTTTCCGCGGCGGCGTGCTTCCACGCTGCGCACGTCTGTGCCGCTTCCGGTCGCCTGGCGCGGTGAGCGGTCCATCGACGACGCCTTGCCACGTCGCCGAAGCGCCTCGTGAGCCCTCCGGGGCCGGCGGCCCGGTCACCGCCATCCGGTTCACTCGTGCGCGGATTCATGTAAGCATTGCTCACATACGCGTTCGATACGGGCGGAGAGGGCTCGCCATGATGATCGAGAAGGGTCGCCTCGCGGCGCGCATCGAGGGGGACTTCGTCGTCTTCCTCATCGGTGCGCGCATCAACCGTTTCCGGGACCTGCGGGCCTGGCTGCCCGTGGTCCGGGCCATGCCGAAGATGCTGGCCGAGCTCGACCGGAACCCGGAGCTCGGCCTGCTCTACTCCTGGAGCGCCATGCGTGGCCTCCGGGAAGCGGTCCTGGTCCAGTACTGGCGCTCCTACGAACACCTGCATGCCTATGCGCGCGCCCGCGAGTCGGAGCATCTGCCCGCCTGGTCGGAGTACAACCGGGCCATCAAGGGCAATGATTCGGTCGGCATCTGGCACGAGACCTTCCTCGTGCAGGCCGGTCAGTACGAGGCGATCTACGGCAACATGCCGCGCTACGGCCTCGCCCATGCGGGCGAGCTGGTGGACGCGCGCGGCGCCTTCACCTCTTCGCTCGGACGCCTCGGCCGCAGTGCCGGAGAAGACCAGCCCCTGGACGAGGACGGACGTCCGCGCGAGGTGGCCTGAGCGCCCGACGAGGTCCCGGGCCTTCAGGTCGTGAGCAGGGTGCTCACGTGTGCCTCGACCGAGCGCGCCAGGGCGCCGAGGTCGTAGCCACCCTCGAGCATGGACAGCACCCTGCCGTCCGCATCGCGGCGTGCCGCGTCCGTGATGAGCTCGGTGATCCAGCCGTAGTCGGCCTCGGCCAGCAGCAGCTCACCGAGCGGATCGAGGCGATGTGCATCGAAGCCTGCGGAGACGAGCACGAGCTGCGGCGCGTGCGCTTCGAGCGCAGGCAGCCAGTCGCGCTCGATGGCCGCCCGGAAGGCGGCGGAGCCGGTGCCAGCCGGCAGCGGCGTGAACACGAGGTTCGGGCCGCGCAGGTCGTGCATGCGCCCCGGATACCAGGGATGCTGGAAGCTCGAGGCGACGAGTACGCGCGGGTCCTCCGCGAAGATCTGCGCCGTCCCGTTGCCGTGGTGGACGTCGAAGTCGAGGATCGCGACGCGGTCGAGGCCGTGTACCTCGAGCGCTCGCCGGGCAGCGATGGCCACGGAGTTCAGGAAGCAGAAGCCCATGGCGATGCCGGCCTCGGCGTGGTGTCCGGGCGGACGCACCGCGCAGAAGGCGCGGTCGAGTTCGCCGCGGAGGAGCGCGTCGACGGCCCGGGTCGCGGCACCGGCGGCGGCGCGCGCCGCCGGCAGGGTCGCGGGGCACAGCCAGGTGTCGCTGTCGAGGTGGGCGAGTCCCTGCACCGGAGCCAGCGCTTCCAGGTCCGCGACCAGCGTGTCGGGATGGACGCGCGCCACGTCCTCCGCACTCACTTCGGGGGCGTCGTCGATGCACACGAGATCGGCGGCGAGGCCGCTGCGTTCCAGGTGGGCGAGCAGCGTCGTCAGACGCTCCGGCGCTTCCGGGTGCCCGGGCTGGAGCCGATGCTCGAGGCACAGCGGGTGGTGGAGCAGGCCGACCTTCACTCCGCGGCTTCCCGGAGCGGACCCGCGCCGACGTCGACCGGCGACGTGGCGAGGGAGACGCCGGTCTCCAGCAGCGTCTCGAACTCCTCCGGCGTACAGCCGGGGCTGATGAGGAATCCCTGTACCTCGTCGCAGCCGGCGCCGTGCAGGAACTCGAGTTGGGCCTGGGTCTCGACGCCTTCGGCGACGACGCGCAGTCCGAGCGCGTGACCGAGGGCGACGATGGCGCGGACGATCGCCGCGTCCTCCGGGCTGGCGGGCAGCGGGCCGACGAAGGCGCGATCGATCTTGAGCGCATGTACCGGGAAGTGCTTCAGATAGGCGAGGGAGGAGTAGCCGATCCCGAAGTCGTCGACCGCGAAGCCGATTCCGAGATCCGTGAGCTCGTCGAAGAGCGCGAGGTGCTCCGTGACGTTGGTCACGAAGACCCGCTCGGTGATCTCCAGTTCGAGCGCGTCGGGCGCGATCCCCGCTGCGCCGATCTCGCGCCGCACCCGGGCCGCGAAGTCCTCGCGCCGGAACTGGCCGGCGGAGACGTTCACGGCGAGATGGAGCGGGTGACCGGCGTCCTGCCAGCGGCGCAGATCGGCGAGCGCCGTGCGCAGTACCCAGGCGCCCACGCGGGCGATGGCGCCGCTCTCTTCGGCCACGGGGATGAAGCGGTCCGGCGAAACCTCCCCGAACTCCGGAGAGCGCCAGCGCGCGAGCACCTCGGCGCCGGTGATGCGCATGCGAGCGAGATCGAGTCTCGGCTGGTAGCGCACCGAGAGTTCACCGCGCTCGATGGCGCCGGGAAGCGCCTCCTCGATGAGACGCCGCTGACGCGTGACGACCTCCAGCTCCGCGTCGAAGAAGCGGAAGTCGTCGCCGCCGCTGTCCTGTACTTCCGCGAGCGCACTCCGCGCCTCGTTCAGGAGCGCCTCGGCGTGGTGCCCACCGGCGGGATAGAGGGCCATGCCGAGCGATGCTCGGGGGCGAACGCGCGCACCGTCGAGCACGAGGGCTTGCGACACGGACGCGAGCAGCTTCTCGGCCGCGATCGCGAGATCCGTCGCCTCGCCCGGAAGCTCCAGCATGAGCAGGAAGCTGTCCTCGTGGGCCCGGGCGACGAGATCGCTGCGGCGCAGGCTCGCCCCCAGGCGCTCGGCGGTGGCGATCAGCAACTGTTCCGTCCGCGCCTGGCCGAGTTCGGCCGCGAGTTCGAGGAACCCGTCGATGGCGAGGCAGCCCACGGCGATGCGGCGGTCGTGGCGCTCCGCGCCCAGCAGCGCGAGTTCGAGCTGGCGTTCGAAGAGACGGCGATTCGGCAGGCCCGTGAGAACGTCGCGCTGCGCCAGGTACTCGATGCGGCCCGTCAGCGTCCGTTGCTGGTCGCACAGGCGCAGCGTTCGTTCGAGGAGCAGCGGCGAGAGCTCGCGCGCGGGCAGCACCTCGTCGACGCGGTCCGCGAGGATGCGGGCGTCGACGGCGTCGTGGAGCACGGCGAGGATCGGGCAGGGCAGCGGGCCGAGTTCCTCGAGGACCTGGAGGGGCGCATCGACGTCGACGAGCAGGGCATCCGCCGCGGCGCCGAGACGCCGCGCTTCACGGGCGTCCGCGCAGACGGTGCTCTGCCAGGCGCGTCCGCCGGCCCCGGGGACGAGACTCAGTCCCGCCGCCATGGAGGCGATGCGCTGCCGACGCGCGTCCGTCTGGCACAGCAGCAACAGCCGCGCAGCGAGTGTTTCGTCCTCTCGTGCGTGCAAGCACGCGTCTCCGTTTCCCGCCTGTGGGTCCGCTCGCGAGCGGCGGACCCGATTCTAAGCCAGAGTCCCCGGCGTTCCGTCATCGCTGTCCGATCCTCGCGATCGGCGGCCGGTCAGTGCGCGCCCCGGGGGCGCAGCACGAGGGCGCGATGGTCCCGGCTCACCGTGAAGCAGCGCTCGAGGGCGGGCAGGGCGGGCGCGGTCCGGGCCGGTGCGCCGTCGATGCGCCGCACCTCGATGCTCCCCTGTCCTGCCGCGCCGAGGATCCGGGCGAGGGCAGCGAACGCACGCTCCACGGTTGCCGCGTCAGCCTCCGGATCGAGACGCAGCGCCTCGCCGCCCCGTTCCGAGATCAGCACCACGCGTCCGCCGTCGAGTACGAGCGCCGCGCCGGCCCGCCGCGCGGGCGCGGGCAGACCGCAGGGGTCGAGGCCGAGGCCGGCCGGGCTCGCGGGGTCGCGCGCGTCGAGCCAGCAGCTCGGGCCGGGCGTCGGTGCGGCGACGAAGTCGCGGAGCGCGGCGACGGCGTCCGGTGACGCGAACTGCGGGCCGTCGAGTCCGTCGAGGAAGTGACCCGCGCTGACCTCGCCCGCCAGCTCCATGAGGCGCAGGGCACGGAACACGTCGCCCCAGCGGAGTCCACGGGCCTCGCGCTGCAGCAGAGCGGGGCAGAGGACGCCCCAGCGGTCGAGCAGCACACGGGCGCGGCGCCGCGCGAGGTCGAGGCGATCGATCTCGTCGTTCGCGGGTTCCGGCGGCGGCAGGCGCCGGAAGCGACCGGGTACGCCGTGCACGCGTGCACGGATGCGCGCCCGCAGCCCCCCGCGATGCCGTCCGGCGGCCGGGTCCGTCGGCGACGAGCGTGCCGGCAGGGTGAAGCCCGTGCTCAGGCCGTGGCGGATCGTCTCGAAGCTCTCCGCGGCGATGCGGCCTGCGAAGAGCCCCTGCCAGAGCAGTTCCGCTGCCGCGGCCGCATCGCCGGTGGCGGCGAGAAAGGCGTCGAAGTCGTAGCGTGCGCGTGGGTCGGGCAGCGCCTCCGTGAGGCGTACTTCGAGATCCTCCGGGGCGCCCGGCGAGCGCGGCAGCAGGTCGAGTTCGTCGGCCGCGACGAGGCACAGATCGCGGCGCCGATCGCCACTCGCGCCCGTGAGCACGAGGTCGCCGGCGGCGAGCAGGGCGTCGAGCTCCGCCGCACTGTCGCGGCCCGTCCGCGCGGGTAGCAGGGCACGCTCCCAGAGCTCGGCGGGCAGCGGCAGGGCGCGCAGGGGCTCGAGGGCGTCGAGGACGTCTTCGGCAGCGCCGAGGCGATGCCAGCGCGCGATGAAGGCGGGCACTCGTGGCGCCGGGAGTGCCTCGAGCTGCGGCCGTCGCGCCGCCCGCTGCATGCGCAGCATGGCCTCGTGCGCGTCCGCGTCGCAGAACTGTTCGACGGTCGCGCCCTCGACGAGCGCGCCGGCCACCAGGGTGCCGTCGTCGACGAGGGTCGCGAGATCGATGCGCAGCTGTGCCGCGTCGCCGGGCCAGTCGGATTCCAGCGTCGGCAGATCCACGGGGCCCTCGAAGCGGAGCCAGGCCTCGAGCCACTCGAGGCGCGCGGCGTCGTCCTCGCCGGCGCTCCTGTCCTTCGGGACTTCTGTCGCGCCGGGCGCGAAGACCCGCTCGGCTCGTGCCAGGTCGCGCGCGTCGATCAGCCAGCGCTCGTCCTTCGGCAGCGGGCGCCACCAGTCCGCAGCGTCCAGCGCGCCGCTTTCCAGGCGCTCGGCCTGCGCCGTGAACTCCTCGCAGCGGAGCATGCGGCGCTCGTGCAGCCAGTCGCGGAGTTCGAGCGCGCTGACGGGGCCCCAGCCGGCCTCGAGGCGCCGGCGCCGCTGCAGGAAGCTCGCGACGATGGCGGGGGCCACGGTCGGACGCAGGCGCGCGTCACGCGCCGCGGTCTCCACGAGTGTCGTGGAGACCGCGGAGGGGCGGCGCGTACGCGGCCGATCGTCGGCGTACATGTACTCGTTGATCTGCCGCCAGCCGCTCTCCGCCGCGAAGGGCGAGGGACTTCGCGTAGTGACGTCACCCATGCGCAGGGAGCGATCCTCGAGGCGGCTGACGAGGACGCCGAGGCGTTCGAGGTCGAAGACCTCGTCGAGGCAGCTGCGCCAGGCTTCCAGCAGTACCGGGAAGTCCGGGTAGCGCTGGATGCGGGCGAGGAGTCGCTGCGAGGCCAGGCGACTCATCCACAGCGGCAGGCGTTCACCGAGGCGACCCTTCCTGATCAGCAGGCAGCGGCCAGCGCTCTCGCGGAAGCGCGCGCCGAAGACGCCGCTGTCCTCGAGCGCCTCGCGCAGCAGCTCCACGAGGCCGGTCGGACAGAGGAGGTCGGCGAGCAGCTCGTCCGGCACGTCGCCGCCGCCCTGCACCACGATGGCGTCGTTGGAGGAGAACACCTCGGGCTCTTCGCCGAGGCGCTCCCGCCAGTGGGCCGCGAGGGCGAGGCCCCAGGGCTGATTGACGGCGCCGCCGGCGATGCTGTGGATGACGAGCTGGCCGGCGTCCGCGCGATAGCCCTTCGGACCGCTGCGCACGCGCTCCACCAGCAGGTGGTCGACATGGGGCAGGGGCGCCTGCGTATGTGCGCGCTGGCGCAGGAGATGCTCCACGACGAGTTGCCGTGCGGGTGCGTCGAGCGGTGCGTTCTCGAGCTCGTCCGTGAGCGCATCCGCACCCCCGTCTTCGAGCAGCGCGTCGGCGTCACGCAGGAATTCGCCGATCCGCTGCGACAGATGCGCGTCGCGATTGCGGTCCTCGGAGCGCCAGAAGGGTGGCGCGAAGGCCGCGTTCGGCGCTGGCGTCACGAAGACGTCGCTGTGCGTGACGCGCTGTACGCGCCACTGCTGTGAACCCATGGAGAAGGTGCGTCCGGGGCCGTTCTCCCAGACGAATTCCTCGTCGAGTTCGCCGATGCGCACGCCCGAGTCGGCATGGCGCAGCTGGTAGTAGCCGCGGTCAGGGATCATGCCGCCGGAGCCGTAGAGCGCGAGGAGCGTGCCGCGGCGGAGCTGCAGCTCGTCCCGATCCGGGTCCTCGAGCAGGCGCGGCGCGAGATCGGGCAGGCGGGTCTCGCGGTAGCGGCCCTTGAGCATGGCGAGTACGGGGTCGAAGAGCGCGCGGTCGAGGTTCCGGTAGGGCGCCACGGTCCGCACCGCGTCGTAGAGCGCGGCGGCGCTGCGAGGCGCCATGGCGAGGCGCACGACGATCATCTGGGCGAGGACATCCAGCGCCGGGCCCGGGATCCGCGTCGGCTCGATATCGCCGGCGAGCGCCGCGCGGGCGAGCACGGTGCACTCCAGGGCGTCGCGTGGGTGAGTCGGATGGAGCACGGCCCGGGAGACCTCTCCGACGCCGTGCCCGGCGCGGCCGGCGCGCTGCACGGCGGCGGCCACGCTCGGTGGCGCCTGCACCATGAGCACCTCGTCGAGGTCGCCGATGTCGATGCCGAGTTCGAGGGAGCTGGTCGCGACGATGGTGCGCAGCTCGCCGGCCTTCAGCCGTGCTTCGACTTCGTGGCGGATCTCGCGCGAGAGCGAGCCGTGATGGGCCCAGGCGAGCGGGGGCGCGTCCGCGTCGCCGTCCTGGTTCACGCGCATGGCGAGTTTCTCGCAGAGCGCGCGACTGTTCGTGAACACGAGCGTCGAGCGGTTGCGCGTACTCGCTGCGGCGATTTCCCGCGCCACCGGTCCGATGGCGTCCAGGCCGCCGTCGCCCGGCAGTTCGTCCGGTTCCAGGGCGCGCACCTCCAGCTCCAGCTGCTTGCGCGCCTCGGAGGTCACGATGCGTACGGGGCGGGGCCGCGCCTCCGGCGCTCCGTCCGGGGCCGTCGCGTGGCCGCCGACGAGCGCTGCGACGGCGTCCAGCGGCCGCACCGTCGCCGACAGCGCCACGCGCTGCACCTCTCCCGAGAGCTCCGTGAGGGCCTCGACGCCGTGCATGAGCCAGAGGCCGCGGCGACCGGCGGCGACGGCGTGGATCTCGTCGAGGATGACCATGCGCACGCCGCCGAGCATGCTCCGACCGCCTGCGGAGGTGAGCAGGATGTTCAGGCTCTCGGGCGTGGTGACGAGGATCTCGGGCGGGCGGCGCTGCATGCGGCGCCGGTCCTCTGGGCTCGAGTCGCCGGAGCGGACGTCCACGCGGACTTCGGGCGCCTCGCCACCTTCTGCCCGGAAGTGTTCGCGGAGCTCCGCGAGGGGCTGGAGCAGGTTGCGCTGGACGTCGTTGTTCAGCGCCTTCAGCGGCGAAACGTAGAGCACGCGCACCGTGCCCGGAGACCAGGCGCCGGTGAGCAGGCGCTCCAGCGGGACCAGGAAGGCGCAGAGCGTCTTGCCCGAGCCCGTGGGAGCGGTCGCGAGGACGTGCTCCCCGGCTGCGATGCGGGGCCAGGCGCGTTCCTGAACGTCCGTGGGTGAGCCGTGCCGGGCCCGGAACCAGGCCGCGACGCGGGGATCGAAGGCCTCGAGCGCGGCCGGCTCCGTCACGACTCCGGAGACTTTTCGGGCCGCATGCGCATGAGGGACTCCTGCATGGCCGAGGCGAGGAGCGTGCCGTCCCGGCCATAGAGCTCGCCCCGGGAGTAGCCGCGCCCGGCGGCGGACGCGGGTGCGTCCTGGGCGAAGAGGATCCAGTCCGAGACGTCGACGTCGCCGTGGAACCACATGGCGTGATCGAGACTCGCCACCTGGGCGCGGCTCCAGTCGAAGTCGGCCCAGTGCGGGCGCAGGGCCGTGTCGAGGATCGTGTGGTCCGACGCGTAGACGAGCAGGGCCGCGTGCAGGGCCCGTTCGGAGACCTCCTCGAAGGTCTCGAGCTCGCTCGGCGCGATGGCGCGCGCGAGGCGCAGCCAGCAGAACTGCTCCGGTGGATGCACGGCCTTCTTCAGGTCGAGATGCGGGTCCGGCGTCCAGCGCACGTCGAAGGGGCGCCCGGGCTCGAGCCACTCGGCGGCGCGTTCCGGGTGGCGCTCGCGCAGCGCCTCGAAGACCTCGCGCAGGCTGCGCAGCGACTCCGGCGGCGTGACCTCGGGCATGGACGCCTGATGGGACAGCCCCGCTTCCCGGACCTGGAACGACGCATCCATGGAGAACACGGCGCGCCCCTCCTGGCGGGCGACGATGCGGCGTGTCGCGAAGCTGCGGCCGTCGCGGATCCGCTCGACCATGAACAGGATCGGCCGGCGCGGATCGCCGGGCCGCAGGAAGTAGGCGTGCAGGGAGTGGATCGGCCAGTCGTCCGCCAGCGTCCGCGTGGCGGCGAGCACGGCCTGGGCGGCGACCTGCCCCCCATAGACCCGACCGTCGCGGCCGTCCGGGGAGCGGCCGAGGAAGAGATTGCTGTCGACGCGCTCGAGGCGAAGCAGTTCGAGGAGCGCTGGGACGTTGCCGCGGAGCATGGCCTTCCGTCGATCGGGCGTTGCGGTCCGGACCCATGGGTCCTCGGCGGCGATCATACCCCGGCGCCGGCCCTCGGCGTGCTCGGCGCGACCGCGGTCAGGTGAATGGCAGAGGCGATCCCGCTAGGGTTCGGTCACGGCGGTCCGGGTCGACTCCTCGGAGGGTGCACGGTGGGATCCACGGCAGGTCGGCACGATGCCTCTGTTCGCCATCGCGTCCGGCACCTCTATTCGGCGCGCAGTGGCAATGCGATGTGGTTCCGCTACGGACTCATCGTCTTCGACGTCGTGAGCATCCTCTACTTCCTCGCGACGGCGGCGCTTCCGGAGACCGATCTGCTCCTCACGATCGATCTCGCCGTCGGCCTGGTGATCCTGGCCGACTTCTCGGCGCGCATGTGGATCGCGCCCCGGCGCCTGCATGCGTTGCTGCAGGTTCACACCATGGCGGACCTGGTCGTGATCGCGTCCCTGTTCCTCGCGCCGTTCATCCACGTGGACATGGCCTTCCTGCGTATCCTGCGCGGACTGCGTCTGCTGCACGCGTACCGACTCGTCCGGGATCTGCGTCGCGAGAACAACTTCTTCCGCAGGAACGAGGACGCGCTCTACGCCGGTCTGAACCTGTTCGTGTTCGTGTTCGTCACGACGTCCATGGTCTACGTGCTCGCCTTCGAGGAGCGGCCGGGCTACGCGGGCTACGTCGATGCCCTCTACTTCACCGTCGCCACGCTCACCACCACGGGCTTCGGCGACATCACGCTGACCACGCCGTCCGGCAAGCTCCTGTCCGTGTTCATCATGGTCGTGGGCGTGGCGCTCTTCGTGCAGCTCGCGCGCGCGGTCTTCCAGCCGCCGAGGGTGCGCCATCCCTGCCGCGCCTGCGGTCTCGAGCGGCACGAGCCGGACGCGATCCACTGCAAGCACTGCGGTGCGTCGCTGCAGCTGCGCAGGAAGGGCGGGTGAGCATCGGCGAAGGCAGCGTCGAGGCACCGCTCGGCCACCCGTGGTTCGTGGCCGAGCGCGGCGAGGACAGGCCGCCTCAGTAGAACTTCACGTCCTTCGGAAGCGGCGGGACGCCCGGGAAGTCCGGGCTCGCGACGAAGGCCTCGTAGCCTCTCGTCATGGCCCGCGAGCATTCCACCGGCGTGTATTCGGGCGTCCCGCGGTTCGCGCAGGGCCCCTCCATGATCTCGGGCATGTTCTCGCGCACCCAGACGGCGGCCTGGCGGTAGATGTCCTGATCGTTCGAGCTCGTCGTGACCTTGACCAGCACGCCGTCCTCGAAGGTGAGATGGAAGACGTCGGTGACGTCGAAGCCCGTGCCGAGGGCCTGGACCCGATCGTCCTTCACGGTCACGGGGCAGACGACGTCGAAGTTCTGGTCCCAGAAGCAGGGCACGCGCTCGAGCACCTCGTAGTTCCCGCCGAAGGCCGAGGCCTGGTAGTTGAGCAGGCGCGGCGCTGTTTCCTGCGCCGCGGCCATGATCGTTCCGAGGCGGTCGGCGTCGAAGGAGTAGAAGGCTTCGACGAAGGCGTCGGCGATCGCGAACTCGGGGCGGACGCCGTCGGCGTCGACCGCAGGCGCGGTGTCCGCTGGGGGCGCCGCCGCGGGCGCCGCCGCTCGCGTGGCCGTCGGCGCGGGGTCCGAACAGCCGGCCAGGCCCACTGCGAGAACGAGGGCGGCGAGGACGACGGGGGTGCTTCGGGGCGTGGTCATGCGGTCTCCAGCAAGAGGCGTCGGGCTGCGTGCGCGCACCAAGTCTGTGCGATGCTGCACGGGCGTCTGCGGGGTCCGGTCGCCCGGTTCCCGTCCGGCATGAGCCGGGCAAGAATGATGCCGGCTCGGCGCACGCCTCGTGCGGCGGCCGGCCACGAGGTACCCCATCCAGTGACCGGGAGTCCCCCATGCCCGAGATGTCCATGGCGCGCGCCGTCGGCTGGCTCGCCGAACAGGACCCCCATCGGCCCGCCATCACGCACGAGGATGCGACGATCACGCGCCTCGAACTCGACCGCGCGAGCAATCGCCTGGCGCGGGCCTACGCGGCCCTAGGGGTCGGTCAGGACGATCTCGTCACGATCGCCCTGGCGAACGGCATCGAGCACTACCTCGCCGCCGTCGCCTGCTGGAAGCTCGGCGCCACGCCGCAGCCGGTGTCCGCGAAGCTGCCCTTCGTGGAGCGGGAGGCGATCGTCGAGCTGGCTCGGCCGAAGCTCGTGCTCGGAGTGGAGCCGGGGACGCACGGCGACGTGCGCTGCCTGCCGGCGGGCTTCGAGCCCGACGCCGGCCTCGACGACGGTCCGCTCCCGGACGCGGTGGCGAAGGCCTGGAAGGCGCCGACCTCCGGCGGCAGTACCGGGCGTCCGAAGATCATCGTCGCCGGCGAGCCCTCCGTCCTCGACCCGGACAAGCTGGTGTTCTGCGGTCAGCAGCCCTACGGCGTACAGCTCGTGCCCGGGCCGCTCTATCACAACGCGCCCTTCGCCTTCTCCTGCCGGGCACTGTGCTCCGGCTGCCATCTCGTCGTCATGTCGCGCTTCGACGCCGAGGAGGCCCTGCGTCTCATCGAGCGCCATCGCGTCGACTGGGCGCTCATGGTGCCGACCATGATGCAGCGCATCTGGCGCCTGCCGGAGGCGACGCGGACGGCCTTCGACCTCTCGTCCCTGAACGCCATCCTCCATCTCGCGGCCCCCTGTCCGGCCTGGCTCAAGGAGGCGTGGATCGAGTGGCTCGGCCCCGAGAGGATCTGGGAGCTCTACGCGGGCACGGAAGCGCAGGGTGTGACCATCATCCGCGGCGACGAATGGCTCGAGCATCGCGGATCCGTCGGCCGGCCCCAGCCGGGCACCATGCGCGTGCTGGGCGAGGACGGCGCGGAGCTGCCGGCGGGGGAGGTCGGCGAGATCTTCATGCGTCCCAAGACGGGGCCCGGGTCCACCTATCGCTACATCGGCGCGGAAGCGAAGTCGCGTGAAGGCGGCTGGGAGTCGCTCGGCGACATGGGCCGCATGGACGCGGACGGCTATCTCTATCTCGCCGACCGGCAGACGGACATGATCCTGTCCGGCGGTGCGAACATCTATCCGGCGGAAGTGGAGGCGGCCATCGATTCCTTCCCCGGGGTGCGCTCCTCCTGCGTCATCGGTCTGCCCGACGACGATCTCGGGGCGCGGGTCCACGGCATCGTCGACGCACCGGCCGCCGACGTCACCGCCGAGGCGCTGCTCGGGCACCTCGCCGAGCGTCTCGCGCGCTACAAGATCCCGCGCAGCCTCGAGTTCGTGGCCGAGCCCGTGCGCGACGATGCAGGCAAGGTGCGACGCTCGCAGCTCCGGGCGGAGCGCGTCGCCGCCGAGGCGGGCGCATGATCGCCCTGCCGCCCGCGGTCTCCGGCGAGGACCGCATCCTCCGTGACCGGGCCGGGACGCTCACGGTCCGCGTAGCGGGTTCGGGCCGGCCCATGATCCTGCTGCACAGCATCAATGCCGCCGCCTCGGCGGCGGAAGTGGCGCCGGCGCACGAATGGGCGAAGGGCCACTTCCGCGTCTACACGCCCGATCTGCCGGGCTTCGGCCGCTCCGAACGCGCCCGGCGGCGCTACACGCCGCGCCTCTACACCGACGCGGTGCACGACGTGCTCGATCTCGTCGCCCGCGAGCAGCCCGAGGCACGGCCGGTCCACGGCTTCGCGCTCTCCACCGGTGCCGAGTTCCTCGCCCGCGCGGCGATGGAGCGCCCGGAGCGCTTCGATACGCTGACGCTGGTGACGCCCACGGGCTTCACGCGCCGCTCGGACTCCATGCGCGGTCCCGAGGGCAGCACGCGGGAGATCGGCTGGCTGAAGCGCCTGTTCTCCGTGCCGGCCATCGGCGGCGGCGCCTATCGGCAGCTGACCCGTCCCGCCGTGATCCGCTACTTCCTCCGTCGCACCTTCGGTCGCGACGAGATCGACGAGACGCTCTGGCGCTACTGCTGTCGCTCCGTGCGTGCGCCGGGGGCGTCCTTCGCGCCGCTCGCCTTCCTTTCCGGGAGCCTCTTCAGCCGCGACATCCGCACGGTCTACGAGTCCCTCGGGCAGCGCATCTGGCTGCCGCACGGCACGCGCGGAGACTTCGCGGACTTCTCCGGAGCCGACTGGGCACGCGCCGCCGAGAACTGGACCGTGCAGGCCTTTCCGACCGGCGCACTGCCTTTCTTCGAGATGCCGGAGGCGTTTCTCGAGGCCTGGGCCGAGTTCCTCGGGGTACCGGTGGGGCCCTGAGGGACCGGGTGTCAGGCTCCGTTGACATCGATCATTGAACGACGCGATCCGATCGCCGATGCTCGGCGCTCGCGGGAGCATCCGCGTTCCGCATTCGGTCAGGAGTACGCAATTGCCGGCGACGGCCTCGAACTACCCCTTCGCCGCGATCGTCGGCCAGGAAGAGATGAAACGGGCGCTGCTGATCGCGGCAGTCGACCCACGTATCGGCGGTGTCATGGTCTTCGGGGACCGCGGCACCGGCAAGTCGACGGCCGTCCGGGGCCTTGCCGATCTGCTGCCGAAGGAGGAGGTGGTCCGCGACTGCCCCTATCGGTGCCGCCCGGAGGATCCGCCGGGTCCCTGTGCGCGCTGCACCGGCTCCGAGCCCTGGGTGCGGACGACGCGCAGGGAGACGGTGCCGGTCGTCGACCTGCCGCTCGGCGCCACCGAGGACCGGGTCGTCGGTGCCCTCGACCTCGAGCGGGCCCTCGCCGCTGCCGAGAAGGCCTTCGAACCCGGACTGCTGGCACGCGCCCATCGCGGCTTCCTCTACGTCGACGAGATCAATCTGCTCGAGGATCATCTCGTCGATCTGCTCCTCGACGTCGCCGTCAGCGGCGTCAACGTCGTCGAGCGCGAGGGGCTGTCGATCCGTCACCCCGCGCGCTTCGTCCTCATCGGGTCCGGCAACCCCGAGGAGGGCGAGTTGCGTCCGCAGCTCCTCGATCGTTTCGGTCTCGCCGTCGACGTGCAGACGCCGCGGGTGCTCGCGGACCGCGTCGAGGTGGTGAAGCGCCGCGACGCCTACGAGCACGACCCGGCCGCCTTCACGAAGCGCTTCGCGCGCAAGAGCGGGCAGCTGCGCCGGTCCATCGAGCAGGCGCAGGCGCGCATCGGCGACGTCGAGGTGCCGGACGCCGTGCTGGAGCGGGCCGCAGCCCTGTGCATCGAACTCGGCACGGACGGGCTGCGTGGTGAGCTGACGCTGCTGCGGGCGGCGCGCGCCGCGGCCGCCCTCGACGGTGAGGGGACCGTCGGCGAAGCCCAGCTCGTCGCCGTGGCGCCGCTCGCGCTGCGCCATCGCCTGCGCCGCGATCCGCTCGACGAGTCCGGTTCCAGCGCGCGCATCGACAAGGCGCTG